>NZ_JACJQX010000085.1:0-11691 GCF_014696895.1 Chroococcidiopsis sp. [FACHB-1243]
ATCAGATTGAACGATTCAATAATACCTTCAGACAACGGGTTTCTCGACTAGTAAGAGAAAGTCTATCATTCTCCAAACAGTTGAACAATCATATTGGAGCGTTTTGGGACTTCATTCATGGCTACAATGCCCATCTGAGCAGGGTTTGAGCCTCACCACTACTTCCACATCACTACCCGAATTTTTTCTGCTGAAAGTGTTGACAGAACTCGTTAGATTCGCTAACCTAGATAAGGTTGAACTCAGACGCGCCCCCATCGTCTAGAGGCCTAGGACACCTCCCTTTCACGGAGGCGACGGGGATTCGAATTCCCCTGGGGGTATATGAAAAACAAGAGAGGTAGTAAGTACTACCTCTCTTGTTTTTTTGTGCCAAACCCCGCTCGGGATAAATCAATTGACTGCAAGCTGGCGCTTGTGCTAAACCTTTTTCATCTGCTCTCTACTCCCTGTGCTCCCTGCTATCTATAACTCCTCAACGCGGCGGCGAATTGCTAGCAGGTTCGATCGCAAATCCTGCCGCAGGCGGCGCTCGACAATTGCTACAGGCATAGTACGCTTGGGCAATACTCGCACTGTATAACAGAGATTTGTGCCTGGATTTTCACATACAAAGTAAGGTTCTAGCAGCCACTTCCCAGAATAAGCTTTTAAATCTCCCTCAACCATGTCGAAATGAATTGCGTGGGGAAATTTTTCTTCTAAATCTAAAACGACTCTGGCAGAAAAGTTGAAACGCAGCAATCGCTGAGTTCCAACTTGCTCTAGGCGAATGCCTCCATGAGGATGAGCTAGCCGCCGACTCACCGCTAAGTTGGGAATAAAATCTGCTAAGGTGTCGTAGGCTGTCAAAACTTGCCACACCTTTTCTACGGGTTGGGAAATCTGAATTTTAGCGGTAATTTGGCGTTGGCGGTGTGCCAATTCTTCTGTTTGTACTTCCACATCCTCGGTTGAAGATGCAGCATCGATGTCTTCGCCATTGGTCTGATCGAGTTCGAAATCGAGATCGGATTCGTCGTACTGTTGAGTCACTGTTCGATGATAATTGAACTTTAGATAGTTAAACTTTAACGAGCAAAGGTCTGTGGTAGGGTGATAGTAAAGCAGGTTGCGTAGGCAGCAGAATCATCAGTCGGATTGCTAGTTACTTCAATATTGCCATTTAAATGCTGTACTAAGCATTTTACTAAAGCGAGTCCCAATCCTGTACCCTGAATGGCTTGCTGTGTCACACCTTGACCGCGCCTAAATTTTTCAAATATATACTTTCTTTCTTCTTCAGAAATACCAGCACCAGTGTTGGTCAGTTGTAAAACAATTTGGTTGAGCTGAAGATCTACTTGATGCGTGACTTGCAAAACTACAGTTGTATCTGGGTGAGAATACTTCCCGGCATTGGTTAAAAGTTCTTGAAGAATGCGATCGAACGCTTCCTCGTCTGTTTGCGCTAGTAGAGAAGATTTTGGGATATCTAACTGAATGCTTAATCCTTTATCTACCCAAGTTTGTTTGAAAGACTGAGATAAGGCTTGCAGTTTAACTTTGAGATCTATAGTTTCTAATTTCAGCGGAGCTTGGTTTGATTCAAGTTGCTGAAGCTTGAGCAAGTTAGCAATCAAGTTGATTTCTCGATCGCACTGTTCTTCTAAAATATCCAAATACTTAGCCTGACGCTCTGGAGTAATTCCTTGTTGCCGTAACATCCGAATTGCCAAACTCATGCTAGTTAGCGGCGTACGTAACTCGTGGCTCATCGTACTGAGAAACTCATCCTTTAACTGATTGAGTTGACGTAGTTGTTCGTTGTGCTTGCGAGTTTTCTCATAAAGTAAACTTTGAACTTCCAGACTGCGCTGGAGTTGTAAAGTTCGGTCGTCTACAAGAGATTGTACCTGACGTAGCGTTTGGTTTTGAATAATTGCCGTCCCAATTTGGGCGCAAACCAACTCTACCAGCGATAATTCTTCTGGATGCCAGTGGCGGTCGCGACAGTGTTGCAAAACTAAAAAGCCTAATACTGTCCCTTGGCTTTCAATCGGTAAAATTAAGGCAGCAGGAAATTGCGAAAAATCAAAAATTGGAGCTAAACAAGATGTTAGCTCGCTCAACTGTGGATCGCTTTGACTGGCGATCGCTACTGGCTGCGGTAAATTCACGAGCGCTTGTTGGCACAACCCGCATTCGGAAAGCCAAAAAGACTGTTCGGCGCTCTTGCCATGATGCTCTCCACAAGTATATGCTTGTACGTCCTGACACCATTCGCTGGCAATTGTTGCTTTAGCTCTAGGTAGTTTTTCTCTGACCCTGTTTCTCAGTTGTGGCTCGACATACTTCAATAACAGAATCGAGCCGCGACTGACTGCCAAAGCTTGAGCTGTACCCGCGATCGCCATTTGCAGCACTTGATTCAGCTCCATCGAGCTGCGGCTAGCGACTGTTAGTTGATTAAGTAAAGCTTTAGTACGAGCAGCTGTCTGGATTTGCCGTTGCAGAGTAGCGACAGACTGGGCTTGGGCGAGGTGAGCGATCGCGATTGATAGCGATGTCATGAGTTGTTGAGCTGCATTTGCGGCTAACTCTCCCCACTGACGGACATCGTAGCAAAGCAAGCTAATAACGCTAGTGAGCTTATTTTGCTCCCAAATCGGAATTTGTAATACTGCTTTAATTGTAGGTGGGAAGTCTTTATCTTCTGTTAACGCTTCATGAGTTAGAGCATGAAGATTGTCAATTGCCAGCAAGCTAGCTTGAGTGGGAATTGTCGCTGCTAACTTTTGGAGTGGCTGAAGGAGCTTTTGCGACGAGACGGAGACTGCTGCATTAAAATACCACGAACCCACTACCGATGTTTCTGTGACTCCAGGGGCAAACGTAATTATACAGCCATCTACTTGAAACACTTCTCCAAGTAATTTGGCAATTTGCGTTAGTGCTGTTTCTGAGTCAGAGTGACTCAATGCGACTTGAAGAATCTGTTGTCCCAGTTGAGCTAAGTCTTCTGCTGGCTGCATTCGTGTGAAGGAGATTTTGGGCGATTGCTCTGGTAAGGATGAGTGTGATGAAACAGAAACATTTTTCATCAATGAGGTGTTTGTAGATGATAACCGGACAACTTCCGTTGATAGCGATTTGAGTGTATCCCTACTCCAGCGGTTGATAGCAGATTTTTTATAAACAGTCCAGTCTTGGCTAACACACTTTCTCACCTTAGATTACTCCTTCCTACTTAGGATGCCCAAATTAGCCAGAGCGCGACCAAGCAGGTACTAAATTTAAAAAAACTTAGATCGACTTCTACCGCAACAGTAAAATTTGTATTTTCGATTATCTAGATTATCTTGCTTCAAAAATCGCTGGATCGGTATTTTCCCTGATTATAAAAGCTGTGAGTCGGAGGTACTCCGCAGATTCCGTTAGGTAATTTCCCTCTATATCTTAAGTATGCCTTCCGTACTATTGAGAAGAAAGAATATACAGCTAATGGGGGGTAGGGGGATGTAAGAGAGCTGAGGGGGACAAGGGAGACAAGGGGGACAAGGGAGACAAGGGGGACAAGAAGGACAAAGAAATAATTTATTTTGACTTTTAGCTTTTGACTTTTGACTTTCCCTAGCCCCTACTCCCTGCTCCCTGCTCCCTTTTTATCCTGCCAAACTTTCCATACTCAAGGGTACTAAGTCGCCGTTGCTGGTAAATCCTAACATCATAGCCTCTTGCGGTTGGATCGTTTGTCCCGTCAAAACGCAGCGTTCCTCTGTTTGTGCTGTCGCTGGAATACTAGCGCGGATATCAGCGCGGGAAAATTTCGGTTTCCAATCACCTGATTTTTGCTGTACGTAATTCCACAGAATATCTCGGATCAAAGCTTGATATCCTTGGTTACCGGATATCTCTTTTAATTTTTCTTTTAATTCCCTCTCTAGACGGATGCTAGTAACTTCCATTTCTGTGGTGGGAATGCGAGTGAGTGTATGCATCATGAATTCTCCTTAAAAGATCTAGACAACTCAGTAATACAAGTGTAGTATCTTTAAAGTAAGGATTAAATAACTATCTGCATTAGGTGTAACTTCAGTGAAAGGTTTAGGCTTCATCTCTCCTCTACTGGCTTGCGCCAACTGTCTCGGCAGTTGGGAATCAGTAGCGATGGCGGTGGAGTCTTTGTTTATGGGTGGTGCAGCCAGATTTTGGCGGCTAGGCGATCGCCTCAGTCAAGCACAACCCGCAAGAATTAACGATAATTTTGGCTATGGAAGCATCGGGCTGCATTCGTCAGAACCACTAACACAACTAGATAGCGGGAGGTACAGGTATAAAACTGTACTGTCATCAGGATAAAACGACTTACAGGAATTTCAGCCCCCGCTTCTGAATTAAGCAGAAACGGGGGTTTTTATTTGGTGTTTTCTACCTAGAAATTTCTCAATACAACATTTTTTATAGGAGGAGTACAGCTGTGATTAGTGCCAGTCAAGTGTTAGAGCAACCTGTGGTCGTGTTTTCGCAAAATTACTTACCCATTAGCCGCATCAACGTCAAGCGTGCGATCGCACTGTTGATGCTGGGTAAAGCTGAAGCACTTGATTTTGGGCAAGAGACAGAATTATTTGTGCGATCGCCCAATTTAGTCATGGCTGTTCCCTCCTATATTCGTCTAACGTTTACCAGTACAGAACGAATTTGGAAGATTCCCCCTGTGAATCGCAGGGAAGTGTTACGAAGAGACAATTACGCTTGTCAATATTGCGGTAATAGCAAGCGCTTGACAATCGATCACGTCATTCCTCTTTCTAAGGGTGGATTACATACGTGGAATAACGTTGTGGCAGCTTGCGAACAATGCAACCAGTATAAAAGCGATCGCACTCCCCAGCAAGCAGGAATGTTACTGCACTCTAAACCTAAAACACCAATTCATCCAACAGTTGCTTTTGCCGAAAAATTCTGGCGCTCGGAGCATCTCCCGCCAGACATAGGAGGAAACTCTATCTCATGCTGAAATTGAATTACACCGAAACTGGTTTTCACTTAGAGCATTTGACTCAATCCTTAGAAGAGTGGGTTGCAATGCGAGCCATATTCGCCCTGCGCGTAGGCGAATCGATTTGCATAGAACCTAGCACAGCTTCATTTCTATTACCTGGCGATTTACCACAGTTGAATTCACTCGCAACCGCGATCGAACGGTACAGTACAGATGAAGTTGCATTAGAAAAGTGCGACGCAGAATATGTAGAAATCTGCTTGCAAGGATTTTGGTTAGCATCCGATGCTGAGAATGCCGCAGGCGTGTTTGTCACGTCTTTGTCTTACACAATCGAGTTGTTATTGTTTCATTTGTGGCAAGAATCTCAAATGAGTGCTGCAATGAGCGATCGCTAAGCAAGTCAAAAGTTAAAAGTCAAAAGAATGTCTGTTTAGGGCGCATGGATTTCTTTGTGCGTCCTATTACTAGTAATTGGTAATGGGTAATTGGTGTTCTTCTTTGCATCTATTTTGTGAATAAACACTTTGCGTCTTTGCGCCTAACGCTACGCTAACGGCTTCGCCTTCGCTATCGCTAACGCCTACGGCTGATGCGCGACACAAAATCACAGCTATTACTGACGCGCGCATACCTATCTTCGATCGGGCGATCGCACCTGGATAAATAAACTATCAGTACTGCCACTATATAATACAGCTTTGTATTATGCACAATCCTAGTTTCTGCAAAGGTTACAGCCAAATTCAAAACAAGTTTCTCCAATCCCTTGACATTAATGTATTACATTTTGTAGTATATGTGTAGTGAGTCGAGAGACAAATCTAATCCAGAAACAATAATGTTTTACATTCAGATAATTAATCCAGGTGGAAAACCTTCAGATTTTCCTGGCGATAAGTTTGATTTTCAATGCGATTGCACGGCATTAGAATCAGCACAAAATAAAAATTCTCGCCGCGCAAAAGCCAAAGCTATTGAAATTGTGCGTAATATACAACAGGTTTATTACTTAGAAAATCGGTGTTGTTTGTAATAGTTAAAAGCTTGTTTTCCGAACCGTGAAAACTGAGTATTAGCGCCTGTGTGAAGAACAGGAGAGCGTTGGTTCGATTCCAACCTGGAGGGTTATCGTTGCCTTATAGCTCAATGGTAGAGCGACTCGCTGTTAACGCGAGGGTTGTAGGTTCGAGTCCTACTGTCTCCATTTGGCGAAAGTTAAAAGTTAAAAGTTAAAATTCAAAACAAAAGATACATGGCAAAAACATTTATGCTGTTAGTAAGAAACAGTATAGCAAAGAAGCAATTAAATTCATTTTTCAATAACTACATTGCTTGGAAAGTAAGACTTAGCTGGATTCAGCAAGTTTAGGTAGATTTTAGCGGTCGATGACACAAAAATATGTACAAAAAGCAAAAAGAACCTAACTTATTAGGTGCTGGCTGGCAACCCCTGAATCGAGATATCGATCTAAATTATCTTTGGGAAACTTGGTCGAATAATCCGTGGGAAGTGTCTCACAAAGCTATGAATGTAATTAGCTATATTGCTGATGCACTCGGTCGAGAACACTATGCTTGGTGGGCAAATTTTTTAAACTTATTCTACGAAACCACGCGAGAAGAAATTGATGAGTTCTGGAACTTCATCACGCCCGAACCACTTACGCCAGATAATCGATATAGAGATAGTTTATCAATTGAGATACCTGTTGTTACGTCGGTGACACGCGATTTAATTCCGATCGAACAAGTTCTGTTAAAACTAGAAGAGATTACTATTTTTAGACTCTTAATTTTTTTAGGTCGTCCAGATCTAATTACGCAGTACAGTAATGGGAAATATTTCTATTACCCACCAGAAAAATTTGTTGAATGGAATAAACTCAAAAGTATTGGTAGTATTTTCGCGTATTGGTCGGAACATGAAATTTGGCTGAGAATCGATCCACTTTATAGTATGGAGCGCGATCGCCGTTATACTATAATGGCAAAGAAACTTGCACCATTGGTAAACAAAGTCACTTACGATCTTGCCGTGATGTTAAGTGGCTACCAAAGCCGAATCGGACAAGTTCACAGCCAATTTGCTATTAATTCTTTTCCGGCTGACGTACAAAGTTTTACTGATGCCGTTCAAGAGAAAGTTTTTACCCAAAACCAATTGGCTGTATTAGTGTATGGTAATCCTGGTACAGGGAAAACAGTTTGGGCGCAAGCCGTAGCAAAAGAAATTCTCGCACCACTAGGATATATTATCTTTATCCTCGACCACGCGGCTGTAGAGAATTTTGTTCCGCCTAGTTATTTAGAACGAGTTTGCATTATTATCAACGAGGCTGATAACTTAGCTCCCGATCGCTCTACAGAAATCGCTCAATCAAATTATAAGACCGAGCGGATTCTCAGCTTACTCGATGGCACGTTATATCAAAGTGTCATTGATGAATCGGGCATTCAGGAGCAACAAAAGTTAGTCGTGTTGATGACCTGTAATACGACAGAAAGATTAGATCCGGCAATGTTACGCAAAGGCAGGATAGATTTGATGTACGAGTTCGCGCACCAATTCGTGTAATTCGATCGCATTTAACTCAATTCTGCTGAGAATTGAGCCGCTTTGTTACCCAACTCGCTAACCCGCTAATAATCGTTCCAGCCATGAGAATACCGATCGCGGGAGTAAAAACAGGTTGCCACAGCTTATACCATAAGTCTAAACCCAAAGGTAAATGCAAGACGTGACCAGCAACTGCGATCGCCAACCAGAAGAAAGCAAAGAGGACGAGAAAAAAATCTGCTACTAGGGCAAGATTTATCCATTTGAGAAATTGCTCTTTCATATCAATTTCATAGATATTTCTTCAACAACAGTCCCAACTTTTCTTGAGTTGCCACAGGCACTTTATTTAGGGGTGTAAGAATAGCATACTTTAAAGCGGAGTGCGCTTCTGAGGTAGGAGGATTTTTAGTCAAGCGCCGTACCGTTTCTTGAATTACCATTTGAGCATTCTTGGCATTACGTTGCAGGTTAGCAATCACCATCTCGACGGTGACGCTATCGTGGTCTGGATGCCAGCAGTCATAGTCTGTTACTAAGGCTAGCGTAGCGTAGGCAATTTCTGCTTCTCTAGCTAACTTTGCTTCTGGTAAGTTGGTCATACCGATAACCGTTGCACCCCAACTGCGGTAAAGGTGGGATTCTGCTTTGGTAGAAAAAGCTGGACCCTCCATGCAAACATAAGTTCCGCCACGATGTAGGGTAACATCTGAGAGATTGAGACTGGCGATCGCCTCAGCTAAAATTCCCGCTAGTCGATCGCATACCGGATCGGCGAAAGCAATATGGGCAACTATTCCCTCACCAAAAAAAGTCGAGATGCGATTTTTCGTGCGATCGATAAATTGATCGGGTACGACCATATCTAAAGGTTTCGCTTCCTCCTTCAAAGAACCAACAGCAGACGCAGAGATGATGTATTCTACGCCTAACTGTTTCATAGCGTAGATATTGGCACGAAAAGGTAATTCTGAAGGTAAAAGCGTATGATTGCGACCGTGACGAGCGAGAAAGGCTACCCGCGTTCCTTCTATGGTTCCCACAATTAATGCATCTGAGGGCGCACCAAAAGGCGTATCAACTTGCAACTCTTCTACATCCTGAAGTGCTTCCATTTTGTAGAGTCCACTGCCTCCAATGATGCCAATTTTTGCCTCTACCACGATTTTCGCTCCACGCAATGCCGCAACGTCAGATTATTCTAAGGCAAATAAGCCACAAAAAACCGCTTCAATCAATTTGCAAGATTGTCAAGCGGCTGACCTCTGGAGTATTTAGCTGTCTCCAATATTTGCAGGATTAAATGATTCCCGGTCCTTTGTGGCGTTGGTCGCCTTCTTCAGTCAGCTTGCCTTGTTCGTCTTCATCTAGTGCTTCGACTGTTTGCTGGCGTTCGGCTTCTTCTGCTTCTTTGATAGCTGTGCGATCGCCTGGAGTTTCATAATACATTTCGGGTTCAACTGCATAGTTATTGGCTAAACCCTCTTGGTCTACAGTAGCACCACCTGTAACATTAAGGCTTTCAGCACCCGCTTGTTCTTCAGCTGTTTCCCGATAATCTTCACCTTCACGATCCATACGAGCTGCTACCTCTGCTGGAATAATGCCCCGATCTGCTGTCGAGGTATCCATCTCGTCATTACGGGTAACTTTTTCTTTAGATCTTGCTTCACTCATGAATTTTTCTCCCAATAGATTTGTTTATTGTTGGGATCAATGTAAAACTTTCCTTTAGCTAGATGGATCTATCTTTTGGAGAGTTTATGTCAAATATAAGATTTGAATATCTCTATCTCAAGATGTAATTTGAGTTACATTCTGCAGTAATCTTTAATAGCTCAAAAACTAAAAAATACAATCTAGCTTAGCTATTTTATGAAGTCACGTCATAGTTTTTGTCTGCTGACTTCTGATTTCTGACCTCTTGTTGTCATATTTGCATCATTTTTATACTGAAAACTAGAAGCAGAATATTGGAGGCAAACAACTATGAAGCATGGAGCATTCTTAAGTTTAGCCTTAACAGCAGTTGTGGGCGCGATCGCCATTCCTATGTTACCTAGCTTTGCCCAAGCGCAAAGTACAACTAGAATTGGCGATCTACAACAACGTGCCAGAGGTACGATTATTTCTGGCGAAGTCGTCAGCGTTGTTGGTAACGATTTCACTCTTAGAGATGGTTCGGGAGAAATTATTGTCGATGCTGGTCCCCGTTGGTGGCGAGAAATTAATCTCAAACCAGGGGAAAAAGTCAGTGTAAGAGGCGAGATCGGCAAAAAAAGCGGCGAGTTTGATGCCTTTTCTATCACTCGTGCTAATGGTTCCACGATTGAAATTCGTTCTGCTGAGGGTCCGCCGCCTTGGGCAGGCAAGCCAAAGCCCGAACGTCTGCCTGCCGCTGCTCAGCCAGTAAAACCGTAAAGTGGTACTGCTGTAAAACTAGAGCGATTGGCAGGAGAAATAAAAGAGCAAATAATAAGGGGTGCAGTTATAGTTTGCACCCCAGTTTTGATATAGAGTTTTAAATTTAGAATTGAACTGTTGTTATATAGCTTCAAGACTCTCAGGCTAGATTTCGGAAAATCTACTTTTGGTTGATGAGGTTTATTTGTGTTTATAGATTACATCACGTTAATGTTGATTAACATGGTCGCTGGGTTGTTTTTACTGGCGTACTATGTCTATGCTGGCTTGGACGATCCCTACCAAAACAAATGGATTCCCGGGTTTGGAATTACGGGCGCGATCGCACTTACCACTGGATTGCACATGACATTAACCTGGACTGTCAGAGGCAGTTTCAATATTGCATTTGGTGAAACGAGCGTTCTGTTTGGCATCCTATTTATTGGTACGTCTATCAGCTTGGCAAAAGGCTGGGAGTTAATTACTCTAGCGATTTATGGTTTCTTTGCTGGGCTAGTCGCAATCTTAGTAGGCGTACGCCTGATAAATTTGGGATTGACGAAACAACCTATCCTCTCAGGCATCGGCTTCATTTTGACGGGATTAGCTGGAGTTTGTGCCGCACCGACACTCTGGTACTTCAAAAATAACCGTTTGTGGCGAATTATTGGAGCAGTCGGATTAATTGCCGCTGCATTAATTTGGGCGCTGACCGGATACATGGCTTATTGGAGTCACTTAGATAGCTTTCAGCAGTGGGTTCCAGCGCCAATGCGGTAGTCTATGCGATTGCCATTGAGACAGACACGAATTTTGTACGGGCGGGTTTTTCAAACAGTTTTGACTCTGATAGATATTTTAGCTAAACCCGCCCCTGCGCATACATAGCTGTCCTACTAGCCAGAAGTAAAGTTCATTGCCACACCATTCATGCAATAACGCTTACCAGTCGGTTTGGGACCATCCTCGAAGACATGACCCAAATGCCCGCCACAGCGACGACAATGGACTTCAACTCTGGTCATAAACAGTGACTTATCTACAGATGTCGCGATCGCACCTTCAATCGGAGTGAAAAAGCTAGGCCACCCAGTACCGCTGTCGAATTTAGTCTCCGATGTAAATAGCGGTAAGCCGCAACCAGCACAGACATATGTACCTTTGCCATATTGCTTGTCTAAGGGACTAGTCCTAGCCCGTTCGGTTCCGTGTTGACGCAGGACGCGAAACTGTTCTGGTGTTAATGTTTTGCGCCACTCTGCCTCAGTTTTTTCGATCTCAAATTCATTATTTGCCGTTGCCATATCGTCCGATCTCCAAGGTAGATAACGCGATAACAGCGCCGTGCCAACTACTGCTGCACTAGCGTGTAAAAAATCTCGTTTTTTCATCATTTATATATTCTGACCGATGATTTGTAGAAGCGCGATCGCACCTCATACACGCTAAGCAAAAACTCTGAGTTCCGGCTGAGATGAAAATTAAAGCCAGCTAAAAATCATTGACTTCTGACTTGCTCCGATCGTTTATCTGTAAAATTGTTGTCAATAGTTCGCAATTAGGTAGTGATGTGGAAGTAGTGGTGAGGCTCAAACCCTGCTCAGATGGGCATTGTAGCCATGAATGAAGTCCCAAAACGCTCCAATATGATTGTTCAACTGTTTGGAGAATGATAGACTTTCTCTTACTAGTCGAGAAACCCGTTGTCTGAAGGTATTATTGAATCGTTCAATCTGAT
>NZ_JACJQX010000086.1:0-10988 GCF_014696895.1 Chroococcidiopsis sp. [FACHB-1243]
TTCTTCTTAAGGGACTTATCATCCGTATTTCCCCCAGATCTACCCCCAATCGCACCCACTTTTGCTCTCAATCTGCTCCCAATCGCACCCACTTTTGCCCCCAACTGCCCCAATTATCCTCCAGATTTGTTTTGCCCCTAATTTGCTCCCAATCTCCTCCCAAGCTTCTCCCAAGCTTCTCCCAATCTGCCCACTATTCTTCACTACCCTTGATGGCTGGAAAAAGAGGCAGCATCTTTCCTAGTTAATGGTTTCAAAGTCTCTTCTGTCCTGGGTTTTACACCATATTAAACCTGCTTTTAGCGCAGGCATCGCCCCAGAGTGCCTCGCTACCATCACAGCCGATCGCGGCTGAGCGCCAGCTATGTCTAGAGCATCTCGCTTCTCTTCGGCTATTCTCAGTAATGAGTGCAGGTTTTGTATTATTTATGTATTATATTGCAGTATAGAAGCGATCGCACTTCAACTATTTCTGAGCATCGTACTATTTTACTTTCACACTGTTGATACACTACGATCGCGTGCTAATATTTTCGATTGCACTGCCTTCATCAATACCCTGAGTTTTGTGACAGCATCGGCTGTCTATTAGTGAAGATATCGCTTTTCCATCACATTGTTATACTGCTGGCACTAACGTATACTGTGTGCGGTATTTTTGGAAGATGAGCGTGTCAACTGTTGTTGAATGACTCGAAATAGAATCGATGGCTGAAATAATGCACCAGACGACTGAACCATGTGAAACACATTAAACAACACCAAGGTCACTAGAGGTTCCTTTGTTGTTAGCTGAATTAGTCGATCCATGTACCAGCCGATCGCTTTTTCTGGCAAACTCGGTGGCTGAGTCAATCCTTTGACGCTGGGGTATTTCGCATCTTGGCTGGTAGCTGCAATCCAAGGCGTTGCATTTACCTTGGCAAGCTTTTTTTGAAACTGGGTCGGTAGTTCTGCCAGCTCGAATCGTTGCAAACACTGTTGCAACAAAATAGCTCCTAATGCCGCTACTGTTATTCCCTGCCCGTAAATTGGTGTGAACGAGCAAACAGAATCCCCTAATGCAATAAATCCTTGTGGCTGTCGGTTGAGGCGTTCGTAGTGACGCAATCGATTTCCTGGCGGGTAATAAATCTCGATTGCTGTTGCAGGTTTCGCGTTTTTGACCGCATTGTAAATATGAGGACTCGGCAAATCTCGCAAAGCTTCTAAAAACTCAGCTTCATTCGTAGAAGGACGATTGGGAGCCGTCGCACAGACTCCAACAATCCAACAGTTATTCTCGATGGGATAAAGCACGCCCATCGAAGTCCGTTCTGGTGGAGCCGCTTGAATGTAAACGCCTTTCCAGTCTTCCTGAAAATCAGTCGGAATTTCATAAAGGCGACTGGCATAGCCCATTGAAGTCGTGACGATCGTCTCTTCAGGGGGATCGTAACCGATCGCTTTTAACCATTTGGGTGCTTGAGAACTGTAGCCACTCGTATCAACTACCAGATCGGCAGAAAGTTCTTCTTGCTGCACCTGCTCGGAATGCTGGCGACGACGCATCACAACACCCGTTACAGCAGTTTTATCCGCATTTGCGAGCAACCCCGTGACATAGCTAGACTCGATCGCTTGAATATTGTGGAACTGGGATAAGCGACGATGAATCAGCCAATCTAGGATATATCGACTAAAAGATAATGCCCTAAATCCAGACGGAAAGCGAGCTGCCCAACCAAATGGATTCAACCATTCCACATCTGCCCCCATATCCAAAACGACTGCACCTGCCTCAATCAGTTCTGCCTCTAGCCCTGGGAAAAGCTCTTCCATAATTTGCCGACCACGGGTGAGTAAGATGTGAAGCTGCGTACACTGAGGCACGCCTTTTCTAGGGGCAGGAACTTCTGTGGGAAAGCGATCGCGCTCCAAAATCGTCACTTGCTCAAAATAATCCGCCAGAACTCGCGCCGTGAGCAATCCTGCCATGCTACCGCCGATAACGATGGCATGACAACCCACAGAAGAACCTCGAACCATATCGCCTCCAGTCTTTATGAATTAAAAATTTCATTCATAATTATCTAATAAGTAGGAGAAACTGACTGTCAACTGTGAATTAACTTTTTAGTTCATTGCTAGGGACGGCTATGATGGAAGCTGAAAAATTCTGTTGAGATTCTGCCGTGGCAGGTAAATCGACTCAAAGAACGGATTCAAATCGCGCTGTTCGAGACGCAGAGAAAACCAAGCAGCTAATTTTAGATGCGGCTGAGATCGAATTTGCCAAGCATGGACTCAAAGGCGCAAGGACAGATGAAATTGCCAAAGCTGCTGGCGTTGCCTCGCGCATGATTTATTACTACTTCCAGAGCAAGGAAGGGCTGTATCAAACGGTTCTCCAGCGTCCGGCAATTGAGATTCAAGATGCGATCGCCCAAATTGATTTTGAAACCTTATCTCCCGATCGAGCTTTAGTAGCAGTGGTTCGAGCCGCGATCGCATATGAAGTCAACCATCGTCATCGTGGAATGCTGCTGTTTCAAGAAGCTAGTCAGAATCAGGGAAAATATTTCACGCAGACAAACTGGCGGCAAGCGATCGACTTACTAACAGGACTTTTAGAACAAGGAATAAAAGCTGGCGTTTTCCGTCCGCTGGATTCCTACATGACCACGCTCAATATAATTGGAATTTGCGTGTTTTATGGCAATGCTCATGAAAATCTCAAGCATCTAACTCCAGAGCGAGATTTGTTGAGTGCAGAGACGATCGAGCAGTACATACAAGCTGCAATCGACTTAGTATTGAATGGGGTGAAAAACTCAAACACCCACTGATAATTCTCAAACTACTACCACTTGCAACCGACGCAGTTTAACAACAATGTATGCACTAAAATCTCGATTATCAGTAAGAGTAATGTAATTTTTGCAATCAATGTTTTTAAAAACACTTGCCGTCAAACGACACTTGCTACAGCTATCGATCGCTACTCTACCTAGGTATTATCTGCCTTTTCCTACTGCTGCTATTGCGCTAGTTATGTTTAAAGATGCTATAACTAAAATAGTTGTGTATAAAAAATAACTCTATAACAAAAATGGGAAAGCAGAAAAAAAGCAATAGAGTCACAGTAAGGTTCAGTGATGATGACTACACCGAAGTAAAAAAGAAAACAAAGAAGTCTAATACTACCGTTGCCGAATATATAGAAAGATCTGCCTTACGTAGGGAACTCCCTACTCCCCCCACTATCAATCAAATTCTTGTCTACCAGAATTTGGGCAAAGCCAGGGAACTCATATTCGCCATTCGCAATACTTGTAAGCTATATCGCGATCGTACAGTGCCAATTGCAGAAATTATGCCTCTGCTAGAAGCTATTGAAAACCACATTCAAGCAGCTGGAATGGAAGCTTATGGGTTAGGGAAGATGCGGAATAATATAGAAACTGCTAGCAAGAATAGAGAAGACGTGGCATAACGAGTTTGAAGGAAATTTTCCCGATTTGATAAATTCAAGAATCTCTCTCGCAATCAGTCATATATGTACATACACTTAACAGTATACTAGCCAACAGCTTTCCCTAAAAAAAGTGTATTGATGCTTGAAAGCCTTACAGCACGCTTCTCAGTTCGATTACAATTTGTCAAAATAGAACAACCAACTAATAAAGCTCTGCTTGCAGCATAAAAACTTTGCTGCTTCTCGACTAGCAAAATAGATAAAACTATGAACAATAGTAAATTTTCCGAATGGGGCAAAAAACTGGAACGCTTAGCGCAAGCAGGCGTACAAAAAGAAATTGCCAAACACAAGGCTAGCGATCGCTCAGTATTCTACGAAAGAAATGGTACGACTATTATAGAACTACCTGATGGATGCTGCTTTGAATATCGGCTGCAAGATAGAAAAATTCAGATTGTGAGCGAAGTAGAAAAATCAAAATGCCATGCAAATATTAAGTATTAGTCATTGAGAGTTCGCTCGTGCCAAAATACATTTGTAGCCTAGATTCCAATAACGCTTGGCACTTATCCCCAGAAAAAGTTGCCCAGCAAACTTTCAGTACAGAAGAAGAGGCAAAACAGTGGTTTTACCAAAATTGCCCCGATTGCAATTTAGAATTCAGTGGCTTCCACCTTACCATACATCTACCTATAAATTTTGTATTGTGTAATGGTCAAGGAATAGGACAAATCATTGAATACTCAAACAAGCAGTAAAATAATGCTAGAACAACTGAAAATTCAATATAGACAGACTAACTTCCGAGGAGAAGTGTTTCGTCAAATCCTAAATAATTCACTTTTTTCATAAGGTATTTAATCAAATATCCTCAATAAAATAGCTCAATTTGACTGATTAAAAGTCAAAATCGCAGTTATCCGCTCAACTCTAATCGACAAACAATTATTGCTAAATTTGAATTCCTAATTATGTAGACAGTGAAATACAAGTTAGATAATGGGTTCTTCCGGAATCAAGGTGGCAAGTGTATAGTAGGTTACTTTCAGAAGGATGTATTTCAATGGACTTGCATCTTGACACATTGCTAAATCTACCGAATGTAACAGTTGAAAGCTGCACTCAACAACCAAATGAAGTATATCTGAAGTTGCGTTTTTTAACTGAAGCAGCCAGTTGTCCTCATTGCCAAAAAATCAGTGAAGAACTTCATCAGAATCGTCCGATTTTAATTCGAGATTTATCTGTATTTGGTCAAACCACATACTTAAAAGTTCCTCGTCGTCAGTTTTATTGTGCTAATTGTCAACGTTATTTTACGGAATCTCTACCCTTCATGAATGAAGGACGACAGTATACTCAACGATATGAAGAATATATTTATCAGCAAGTAAAACAGTCGAGTATTGAGCAAGTCAGTCGCGCAGAGCGCCTCACGTTCGAGCGAGTTGAGGGAATTTTCAAGCACAAGTTTACTCAGAAAAAAACAATGGATGGTCAGGAGTTAAGCGGATTGGAATCGATGAGATCAGCAAGCGCAAAGGGCATCAAAACTTCGTTACAGTTGTCGGAGACATTGAAGCTGGGAAATTATTAACCTGGCAATAAAAGAGACGGCAAGCCTTTTATAGATGACGCGACAAGACATTACTAAACCTCAATTTGACCAGAAGGCTTGCCGTCTCTTTCCCTGCCGCCTTAATAATAGAAGTCATCGACAGTCATCGACAGGAAGATATCATTGAAACCCCGATTCAGCAACCATTACAGGTACGCGAGCAAGTTGAGGAGGTGAGTGTGGATATGTGGGGAGGGTTCCCCAAAGTTGTGCAAGCAGTATTTCCAAATGCCGTCATTGTAATTGACCGTTTTCATGTGATGAAAGCAGTGAATGAAGAATTAAATAAGATTCGCAAACAGGTAGGTATATTTGACCGGAGAAGCAAGTTTCTTTTGTGGAAGAATGGCTTGGATTTAACCCAAGAGGAAACCCAAAAATTAGAAGCAATTCTGCACCGTTCCAAGCGGTTGAGACAAGCGTATTACTGGAAAGAGAAATTCCGTACAATTTACGAGAAACCGTTGATGGTTGAGGAAGGCAAGGCGCTCCTTCAGCAGTGGTTGTATGAAGCACGAGCTGTCTACACTGAAGTAGTTACAACGATTCGGACTCATTTAGATGGGATTTCCAATTATTTTCGTCATCGGACAACAAATGGAGCAATTGAGGGAATTAACAATCGGATTAAACTGATTAAACGGCAAGCTTACGGTTTTGTAAATTTCCACAATTTCCGTGAACGACTACTAGCTTGCTTTTCAGATTAGAAAAAGTTATCACCGTACTAACGTGAGAGCCGATAATGAGGCAGCTGAAGGCATTATCGGTAGCTCTACCTACAAGCAGTGAACGCAAGAGCTGGCAGCCATCGCTCACAGTTGCGATCACTATCCAATTCTGCGATCGCAAGATATCGATCGCCTGCAACAGTTAGTCCACGTATATCAAAACAAAGCACGTTTCCAACCACCTGCGTTTGTCTAAGTATCCTATGCTTTCTCATGACTCGTACTAATCCTCAAACCAGAAAATTTTCCTGGTTTTTTTCTCCACTCTGCTAGCAAAAATAGTATTGTATAAAATGCAACTCTAATTCAACAAAACTCATAATTGTAGTGATAGGCAAGAACTACAAGCACGCTAGCTTCTGGGGAACGTTGGCATACGTTCTGAACGAACGGAAAAATCCTGTCACTATTGCTACTAACATGATGGGGACAACACCAGCACTGCTAGCAGCCCAATTGAAAGTCACTTGCGACCTCAATCCAAACGTACAGCGCACCTGTAGCCACATCATTCTCTCACTGCCAGATAGAGACGGATACCGCGAACGCCTAGAAGACAAGCAATATGCAGAAATTAGCAAGCGTT
The DNA here is from genome assembly GCF_014696895.1 of Chroococcidiopsis sp. [FACHB-1243]. NCBI lineage: Bacteria > Bacillati > Cyanobacteriota > Cyanophyceae > Chroococcidiopsidales > Chroococcidiopsidaceae > Chroococcidiopsis > Chroococcidiopsis sp. [FACHB-1243]. The sequence goes on from NZ_JACJQX010000086.1 coordinate 6,396, forward strand.
ACCTACAAGCAATGGGGTTTGTGGGAGAAGGAACTCATGAGTGTCAGTGGCTCGTCGTTCGCCACGACGACGCAAACAACGCCCATATTCATATAGTCGCGAGTAGGGTGAGGATGGATGGTACGGCAGTCAACGATTCTTGGGACTGGTGGAAATCTCAAGTTACCATTCGCAAGCTGGAGCAAGAGTATGGGCTGGAAATTCTTTCATGTAGCAACTCTCAAGTAGCAGCAGCTGTTAAAAAGCAACATGGCATCGAAACTGGTTATACTACCCACCGCGCACCTAGCATCAGACAGAAGCACCACACCTCAAATCAGAAGTCGCTAACGCAACAGTTTGCTCAAATCATCGACGATCTAGTTGCAACTTCGCCTACTGTCAGTCAATTTATTCAACGCCTAGAACGGGAACACGGTATTGCAGTGTTACCTAAGTTTTCTGGCGACAGGTTTATGGAGGGATTTAGCTACTCCAAAGATGGTTGGCAGATTGCTGGATATTCTATTGGCAGCAATTACACCTTTCCTAAGTTAATCCAACGCGGCTTATCCTTCGATCCATCTAAAGATATGCCAGCTATTGTTGCAGCTCGACATCCCCAATTAACAGCCACTGAGGGTAAGAAGAGGAGAAGAAGCAATGTCAAAAAGCAAAATGTCGCAGCAGGGGGAGCGACAATATCCCTCAACTCGATTGAGATTGCCAGAGGCAATGACATCAAAGGCGCTCGTTATGACGCTGTTGAAGATAACCCCAGTCAAGTCACAGTACCTATCGTCTCAGCGCAAATTGCAGAAGCAGGCTTAGCAGAAATTTCTCATCAGATGCATGAAACTCAGTTTAGTGACAACGAGAGACAACAAACAACAAAAACTAAGAAGGAAACAGAGATTCCTGTATCGCATCTAGATGCGATCGCCCAATCCGATGTCGAACCAATACGAACAATCGTGGAAGGTAGTAGCTCCAGCGACACCTGCCACCCCACGCCTTATATCATCCCTATACCGTCATACTCCCATTACTCTACTATAGTGACAGCATACCTTCTGACACTTAACACGACTTTCTTCAGCGGTAACAGATATTCAGCCCAGCTCGATAATAATATACTCACTTTGACCCGCAACTCCAATGGAGAACAACTTCTAAAAACTGCATATACCAATGGGCAATGGCAAGAAATAGAAGCGACGCGATTGACCCAGCAAGATACAGTAATACTAGATAAAATTGTTCCAGCAATTCAACAACTGCAACAACAACTGAAGGCAAAGAAAAAAGATGTTGACTACAGTTATTAATGAAGTTTTATAGAAATTCTGCTAATAAATCCGGTTGGGAGCCGCTTGCTATTTATTCTTAACATTCAGTCAGTCACTTTTGTATTCATATTTATAGTTTTAGTGTTACATCACCCGATCGAGAATCAACAGATATCTGAGATAAAATCAGAATTTTATTAGATCCAGTAGAGATAACAATTCTCTTAAGATCGCTTTGATCCCATTTAAAGCGATCGCTAAAGGAATGTTAAAACTGCTGCCAGCTCTGTTGTTCGTAATCGTCGCTTTCCAAACCGATAGAAAGTTCGGATATCTTTTCCGCATTACGAATGTCTTGTCGAAGCCGGTACATTTGAGCTGGATTTTGAAGTCGAGCAAAATTACTAGCACGAGCGATCGCCTGTTGCTCTGGATAATTAATTCCTACCTGGGCGTACTGCACCGACAATTGCTCGAAGTTCTCGACTTCAATTTTTTTCAAACGCTCTTTCTCTTCCAGCCAATCTACACTGTAACCGCGCCGTTGCATATCTTGCTGGTACTCCTGGCGCAAAGAACCATCAAGGTTAAACTGCTGCTTCTCTTCTTCTGTGAAGATAACATCATAGGCAGTGTAAACAATCCATTGTTCGGGGTCGGTTTCGTCAAGCTGCTTCAGTCTTTCGTACTCGGCTTTCAGTCTGGCAGTCTTATCTGCAATAACTGCTTCTGACAATCCACGATAACGCATACCTTCAGCATATTCTGCTTCAAGATTACCTTCGCAGTCTAATTCCCTTTTATTTTGATTTAAAAAACGTTTTAAACGTGAATACTGCACCATTATTAAAACTCCTTGTTGAAATGTCCAACTATGACAATTACTACTAAGCATTTCAATACTAAACTAAATCAATGGATTCACATCGACAACGATCTCAACAATGCTGAATCTTTACTAAATGAAGAATTAAAAAATACATTATTAGAGTATTTCTTTCCCAATACTGAATTTTCGTTCGGTCATATAGACGAAACTTCAACAGCCACAGAACTTAAAAACCATCCAGACGATCGCGTACTGCTCCTTTCATCTAAGTCTAGATTACTCTACGGACCTATAGAGTGTTTAGAAGTAATAGATCGATTATGCCCCGACCGTAAAGACAGGGGTGCTTACGGATCGATTTTCCTTGGCTCTTGTGAAAATGCAATCGCTGAAGAACTTAGTATTCTGGTTGTTGACGATGTTACAGGTAGAAATGGCGCCATCATCGATGAAGAACAAGCTCGTAGGCTTACAGGTGACTGCTACGGACAAATATCCACCGATGTCTACAACCGCCTCACCGATAGAGAAATCGATACGAAAGCACCTTACCGAGTCATTCAACACCGCTTTGGCTGGACATCTCAAGATGGTGATGACACCCAGTTTAGATTTGGCAAAGGCACTCTCAGACCTAATAATCTGGACAATTTAGATTTTCAAGACTTAAACAACAAGCCAAAAATCGATCTCATCTTACCTCTATCCTCCTTCAAGGGAACGGACAAGGACAGACCTGGTACTCCTCTAAAACCACAAATAGAGCCTGGGTTGTATAAACAAAAAATTTGGCTAGGCGAAAAATCACAATCCCAACGAGGAAAAACCGCTATTTCGCAGATGTTAGCCTCATTCCCCATCGGAATCAAAGATTTTGCTGAAGAATTAGAAGCTCAAGCCAAAAGACTCAAAGAAGCCCAAGACGAGCCGCGAAAACTAGCAGCTTTATACTGCGAAAAATATGAAAAACGTCAGGACTTTAATCAAGAACAGAAAACTCAGTTGGAGAAGGAGGTTAAACAAGCTATAAAATTGAATAAATTGCCGGATTTTATAGAACAATACAGCAAGCAGTTAGAAAAATACGAAATAGACAATGAGGGGAATTTAGAAGAAACCGAGCCTAGAGAAGATTTAATTATGTACAGTCTCATCAAAACCGATTTGATGAGTCATTGCCAAATTATAGAAACAGAAAAAGTACAACAAGAGCTAGCTAGGTTCGTGCAAAATGAATGGAAGGACATCGCCACTGGTAGGAGTTTACTATTTGAACGAGCAATGGTAATTCCTTCTAAAGAGTTAAAGAATGGCGAAATCTGCATACCTTGGTATAACCCAGAAGAAAAAGTTCTTAACTTTCGCTCGCCATTCCTCAATGCAAATGGCTTGTGCGTCTCCACTAACAAAGTTGTAGAAGATATACTGGGACCGGACAGAAATCCTTTGGAGGGGGCGATCGCAGTTAGTGATGAAACATTCACTCAAATCTACAACCGCATTCTCGCGCAAGTTAAAGATACAGTCGCCCAGATAAGAGAACGAGATGTTACATTTAACAGCGATGAGATTCAAACTTATCTCAATACCAATATTAACGCTTTAGACATTTCAGAAAAAATAAAATTTGCTATTAATTTTAACAGAGAAATCGATAAGTTAAATAAACTAGGTCTAAATATTGAATCAATCGTTTTAGAATCAGAGCAAGAACGGCAAGGTCGCGACTACGACGGCGACTGCATCGGATTTACCTTAGCTAAATGCTATCCCTACCTTGCAGAAGAAGCGGAGTATAGAAACCAGCTAGAAAATGCCTACGCTCCTACTCCTAAACTAAAAAAACAATCTTTCTACACGGCAGATGGAGCGCAACCAGAATTTGAAGAAATTGCTATCCATATGAGCGATGGAATTAGCGTTGGTGTTATTAACAATCATCTCACCGCGATTGAAGCACTAGAGTCAGAGATTATTATCCTCAAAAATTACAGTACTACTGAAGAGAAATCAGCATATCTTGACGCAGTTGCCAAGCACTATAAAAAGCTTCTTCCTACTGTGATTCAATCAGAACAAAAGCAGCGTGAAACAAATCCTGACGATCGAATGCGGCAACCTAAACAAGATTACATTCAATATATGCAAGAATTTGTAGAGCTTGCATCTGTTAGGAATAGAAAGAATGAAATTATCCAAAAAGCTTTTTTCGTTAACAGCCAGATGTATCGGAAAATGATCCAAGCAGCAGCATTCCAAAATCAAATTGCCGTTGATTTATTCAAAAGTGCCAAAAAACCAGACATGGAAGCGATCGCTGAAAATAGTCGCTATCTTTACCGAGAAGTGAACTATATCAGAGATAAGAAAAATAAAAACGCATACATAGATAGAGCAGAAATGTTGAATCCTGAGACAAATCTTCATATAATTTTTGATACTTCTCTGTGAAAAGAGAATCGGTCAACATTTCACGATCTTCTCCATCCAATGAAC
>NZ_JACJQX010000087.1:0-10437 GCF_014696895.1 Chroococcidiopsis sp. [FACHB-1243]
ATTTTTGGAATGATTGAAGCAAGTCAAATAGATGAAACTTAGATGTATCAAGAGTTTCCAGACCATATTGCCGATTTTTACACGGATCTCGGCTCAATGCCAATAGCGCGTGGAAATTTACGCAGCCGTAAAAAATAGGAGGATAACCCGTCTACACCGGACGGGTCAAAACTTATGGGCTATGTCTATCTCATCTGTTTTGGTCAACCCATAGGCAACCCAAACTCTCGACGAGGACAGGCTTGCCACTACTTAGGTTTTACATCTAGCAGTTTGAAGAAACGACTAGAACAGCACAAAAATGGACAAGGAGCCAAAATTTGTCGCGCTGCTGTCTTTCAGTATGACAGGGAACTAAAACTAGTTCGACACTGGCGTAATGGTACTAGAACTTTGGAACGCGAACTCAAACGCAGACATAATCCAAAATACTACTGTCCCTACTGCAAAAAAAACTAACTTCTCCCAAAAGTTTTGTACTGTTCTATGCTTCCAGCTTGCTAAGTTTTTGAAGAATACACCGAGCGGTCAAATAATTTTCAGACAACGAAACAGCTGGCGCTGAAATTATCAAAATTAGAATTTTTAGACATTATGCCAGTCTATATCTATTGGGGAGAAGATGATTTTCTGCTATCCAAAGCAGTTGAGGCTTTACGCGCGCAACACTTAGATCGAGAGTGGGGATTGCTGAACTACATTCAAATAGCACCAGCAGATAAAGACAACATTGTTAACGCTCTGATGGAGGTTGCAACAGCACCCTTGGGAGAAGGTGGAAAAATCGTACACCTACCTCAAAGTAGTTTGTTGGGAGCATGTCCGCCAGAAGTCATTGCAGAATTAGAAAAGACACTACAAAATATTCTAGAAAATAACATTCTCTTGATGACATCAAATAAAAAACCAGATGAAAGAAACAAATCTGTCAAATTAATCCTGCAATACGCCCAGCTCAGAACATTTCCAATCATTCCGCAGTGGGAATCTACAAAAATCGTGTCACAAGTTAAATCGTTTGCGTCATCCCTGGGTGTCAAACTTACTAATGATGCTGTAGCTGCTTTAGTAGAAGCTGTAGGCAACAACTCTCGCCAAGCATGGAACGAACTAGAAAAGCTCAAGCTTTATGCAGTCGATGCACCACTCGATGTGGAAATAGTCAAACAATTGGTAGTCAACACTTCTAGTAGTAGTTTGGAGCTGGCTGCTGCCTGTCGAACGGGCGATCCAACATTGGCGCTGAAACAACTCGATCGCCTCTTAGCTTTAAACGAACCTCCCCTGCGGATTGTCGCTACGCTGGCTACCTGCTTTCGTACCTGGCTGTCGGCTAAAGCTTGCATTGAGGCAGGATGGAAAGACGATGCTGTAATTGCTAGATTTGTCGAACTCAAAAACCCTAAAAGACTGTTCTTTATCAAGCAAGAGATTAGAGCCGTATCCCTGACAAAGCTCAGAAAGGCAATGGCTATCCTGCTGGAGTTGGAAGTTTTGCTCAAATCGGGAGGCAATGCTGACATTTTGGCAACATATGTTATCAATCTCTGCACTGTCTGAGACAAAATCTTCACGGCTATCGATCGACAAAACCGCTATTAGCTTGCTGCCACTGTTACTGACGATCGCAATGTTGCTTCTTCCACTAGCAGTTCTTGACGGTCAAATCAGAAAGAATTTCCCGATTCGATTGAGATTGCTTAGTCGATCGCCACAGCGCACACCTTAACGCACCCTGGCAGCGTCCAATGCGAAGGGCATATCAAAGATCCACAAAACTCACAAATAGACATGGACGTTCAACTAGAATTATTACAACTAGAGCAAACCACTACAACCCAAGGCAAGGTGGAACAATGTACAGACAATGCTAGCCACCAAGCGCCACAAAACAGACTATCACAACAGACTCAGCAATTCACCTTCGATCGAATTGTCGGTCAACCAATTGCTCTTTCTAGCTTGCAAAATGCGATCGACTCTAACCGCATTGCCCCAGCATACCTATTTGCTGGACCAGATGGCGTTGGCAAAACTCTGGCGGCGATCGCTTTTATCAACCAATGGCTGGGGATCGCTAACTCACAAAATCATCCAGATCTTCTCTGGATAGAACCAACATACGTGCATCAAGGAGAACTAATCGCCGCAACACGAATAGAAGGCGAACTACTCTGCAAATCTCCTCCGGCTATCAGGATCGACCAAATCAGAAAAGTTTCTGAATTTTTGTCTACTTCGGCTCTCGATGCCTCATTCAAAGTTGTAATTATCCAACATGCTGATGCTATCTACCCTGCTGCTGCCAACGCTTTGCTCAAAACTTTGGAACAACCAATTACAGGTATTCTCATCCTCATCAGCAGCAATCCGGCTCAACTACTACCTACAGTGACCAGTAGATGCCAGAAAATTCCGTTCTTCCCCCTATTAAACACTGAAATCCTTCAAGTTCTCTCCCAGATTGGATATACAGAAATTATCGCTCGTCCTGAAATAATTGCTCTTGCCAATGGCAGCCCAGGTCGTGCTATCTATCATTACCAAAAACTGCGATCGCTTCCCCCCGAACTTCTTTCTCACCTCCAATTACCTCCAAAAGATCTCGTGACAGCTTTATCGCTCGGCAAAGAAGCAGAATTGCTCGACTTCCAACAACAACTTTGGTTGCTGGAATACTTAGAATATTGTTGGTGGCATCAGCTCAAAGACCCTACATGGCTTGCCAAACTAGACAATGCCAAAAACCAACTCAAACAACTAGCACAACCTCGGCTAGTATGGGATGTTCTACTCATGCCATAGACTTTTTCTAGATTTTCAGTTGATTCTCTGAAAATCTAGAGTGACTCGATATAGTTTATTGTGTCGTTAATTAGATCGAGATTGCTATAGGTTTTGGATATTCTTAGCGAGCGAATTTAGTACAAAAATGTGCGGAACTTCAACAACTAACTAAGCACCATTACAAATACTCCAATAACTAGCATAACTAGTCTGAAAACCGGAGAAGATTTTAGAGGTGGAAAAAGCCCAATTGCTGGCACGAGTGACAGTAGAGCTAATAATTGCCGAGCGAACAAAAAATTTGCCCCTGCTAGCAAAACAAAAAAAATGCTGAGCATCCAATTAACTACAATCTCTAGTTGTTTGAAACGATTCATTTTTTCAATCATAATTTATATCAATGGAAACTAATATGAACGATCGTTATATTACAATAACTGACTAGCTTTTCTACTCAAAACTTAGAACAACATAGACAACAAAATCAAACCCAAGTTTTTTCAGTACAAACTGAACTAATTGTATAAAATTTAGTTTTAGTATCGCAATGATTTAGTTTACATCATGTTGTTAGCCAATATTTAGTTTTGAACGAAATCAAACCATATCTTTATAATTAAAGTTGAATTATAAAGATATATTTTATTTAGGTATGTTTGAGCGCAAGTATCACCGCAGAATCTTGACCGTTCTTCACCCCAATGCCGAGTTTCTAGCCAAATGTCGGGCTTACTTGGACGTTGTGCTGGTTTGCCTTCTGCTGTCTCGATGACAGTGAGGAGCGTCAATCAACTCAAGAAATTAACAGGTGACATGAGTTACAATAAGTCTGAAATAGTAGTATTTTGCATCTTTCTAATACATTTAACTATTTCACAAATAATGTTATGAAGTAAACAGCAATGAAACGAGGAGAAATTATAGCTATTTTTTTTCACTTCACGAGTTAGAGCGTGAAGAGAAGGCTATTTCCATTAGTCTTCTGAGTTAGCAACTAACTGCATTGGTTCTGTAACTATGATATCTGACAGCAAAAATTACCAGCAGCGCCAGTTTATTGAAAAGCTTATAGTTTCCGACTCAAATTTCTTGGGTGGCAAGCCTTTTATCTCTGGCACTCATTTTAGCGTCGAGTGGGTAGTGACAAAACTCCTCGAAGGTTATACCAAACAAGATCTACTTACCAATTTTTCGCTTCTGTATGCCGAAGGTATCGATGCAGCCATTGCTTTTGTAGATACATTACCGCCAGAGCATCCTTTGGCTAAACTCATAAAGCAATACCGTCTCCAACAAGCAGGCAATTCTACCCAAGCAACAGGTTTGACAACTTTGTACGAAGATAGAGAGATGGCGCAACTAGTTCGAGAAAAGATAGAGGCGAGAATGCAGTTGCTCGACATGCCACCAGAAGAAGCACAAAAGTTAGCGGATATGACCCTATACCCCCAGTATTGGAGTCTGCGAGCCGAAAACATCAAATGGGAAGAATCCATCCCTTCTCGCTATGGTGAAGAAACTAACTCCTGAAGATTTGTACGATATCTTTGTCAAACTACAAGCAGCAGAATTAGATGCTGTTGTCGTAGGAGGACAAGCAATTAATTTGTGGGCATCCAAGTATCGCGATCGCTCTCCACAATTGCAACAGATGCTTCCCTTTGCCAGTGAAGACTTAGATTTTTATGGTGGTAAGATCGAAGTCCTTACCTGTAAAGAAGCTTTACAGGGTGAAGCCAAACTGAACCGAGATTTCGACCCCAGCCCCAATTCTGGGATAGTTACAGTCAAGCGCCAAGACGCTAACCTCAGAATTGATTTTCTCGCGTCAGTATACGGTTTAAATGATTCTGAAATCACGGGTACAGCCATTCCATTTCCTGGGGAGTCTAAATTATCTGGGGTCAACATCAGAGTGCTTCATCCCGTTCTTTGTTTGGAAGGAAAATTAAAATCTTTACGTGGCTTACCGCAGCAGAGAAGGCAAGACAAAAAACACGTAGAAATGGCAATTCTATGTGTGAAAGAATTTGTGAAAGACTTATGCTACCGTTTCACGAAAATCCAGCTACAAAAAGAGCATCTAAAATGTAATCCCAACCCGTTAAGGCTCTCACCATCTCCTGAGTCAAGTCGGTTAAGCGTTGCCGCAGCGTGGTTCTTAACGCTTCCACATCAGCAAACAACTGCCATGTAATAGAATTCTTCAGGTGTTGCCACAAGCGTTCAATCGGATTGAGTTCTGGACAATGACTGGGTTGAAACAACAATAAGACATTAGCAGGCGGTTGAATGCGTTTGGCTGTATGTGCAGATGCTCGGTCTAGATGCCAAATATGAAACTCATCCGGATATCTTTGGGCGAATAGATGGAGAAACTGTTGAAAACACATGCTGTCTAGATGAGAAAACTCATAGAAAAACTGTTCGCCCATCAGTGGTTCAACTACCCCATACAGCCAAAACCCCTCACACATCCACTGGGTTTTACCGATAGGTTTGACTCCAACTGCACTAAGCAATCGGCGACAGACTGTAGTCAGACTGCAACGGGTTTCATCCTGACACCAGTAGCGAATCCGATGCGGCTTTTGGCTGTGTGGTAAGGCAACCACCTGTTTCAACAAATTCAAGTTATCTGCTAACACCGTTTTGAATTGTTGCAGTTGTTCGGGGTCTTGTTCAGTACTTTGACGTTTGGCAATTTTCAGCTTGGCTCTCAACTTGCCACGTACTAATCGATAGACTGCCATGTATGAAGCATCCACACCTAGTGTCTCAGACAACCATTGCTGCACTGCCCCATAACTCGGAAATCCTTGCGGCTGGGCTAAGCGTTTTTGCAGTGCTGCCACTGCCCATTTGGGAATCGTGCCTTGTCTTCCTGGTTGCCGTTTGAGAGTGAGCAAGCCCGTCAGCCCTCCCTGACGATAAGTAGCCAACCACTCTTGCACGGTCACTCGATGTCTACCTAACATTTGAGCCAATTCGCCGATAGTCTTCACCCGCTCTAATTTGAGTAGGTACATCGCTTGCACACGTTCTTTGCCTTGCGCCGTTTTTTGTCTTCCCAGTAAGGCTTTGAGTTCTTCTGCACTCTCACTAATTTCTATCTTTAGAGGGCGTGCCATGACTGTCCGCTACTTTTACAACGCTCTTGCTTCTATTTGTAGCTTAATTAGCGAAAAATGGTAGCAACCAGTCACAACCGCGAGCCGGACTCAAACTCGTCGAACGGATGTTGGATAGTGCTCTCAAAGAAGATGGATTGAACGCTTGGTATCGTCATGGCATTCAAGTGGAGTCTGCTATTCCTACTGAAGAGTTGATACAGCTAACTGATGACAAGTGGCAAAAGTTTTGCAATATCAGATTACCAAAAGTATTAGAGCAAATTCGTGTGAAAAGAAGTCGTTATTTAGAAGCGATGGAGCAGAGTGCCACTCGTTCCAGAAACTTAGAACAAAAGCGTCAAATTAGTACGAGCCAATCGACTGATACAGAGTTAGAGCAGCCTCAAACGCTACCCCCTAATGCACTCACCGCCAGTCCCACCGATCCAATCCAACTGACTCTGGCGGCTGCAACTGCTCCAACTCTGATCCAGTGTTTTCTATCATTGAAAAATAACCAACAGACCCAAGAGGTTGACACTCAGACTGAGATGGCAGAAGGAGAAAATTATCAACTGCTGCTCAACCGTCGAGCCAATATCTTTTCTGTTGTTGCTAAGGACGGACGGGGCGAACTGATGCGAGTAAATGTAACTACAGGCAAAATCCTCCATGCTACTGGCATCACTGCCAGCGATCTCGAACGCTGGCAGGCGATCGGCAGTGCTATCGTCGGGCAGCAACCACCGCCACCGCAATTAGATTAGATCGGGATAAAGAAGTGGCAGCGCAGCAACGGCATGAGGAAGCGTGCGATGCAGGTTCCTAAAAGTTAAGGAGATGGCACCAGGCTTACCTGGGCAGTGGGCAGCGATCGCGTGAAGGATGGTTCATCGTGACTACGTTACCTGAGTGAGATATGCAGCCCTCGGTAACAGCCTTGAACCCTGCGTTGCGATTGCTCAAGAGCGAGTTATGTATTTGTTATGGATGCCAGGGTGATGAGCTTAGGGTTTGTGGTTGTTTACTAGGGGATATAGATGAAAGCCCTAGTAAAGAGCCAATGCAATCCGACTTATCCCCTAGTAATGAAAGCCCCAGTAAAAGCCGCCGTCGTAAGGGTGATGGTAGCGGATCTATTTATTGGCGCACCATTACCAGGAATGGTAAGGATTACCCCCAGGCTTACTATCACTGGAAAGAAGATGGGAGGAAACGGAGTAAGTACATTCCAAAACTGTTACTAGGGGATATACAAAAAGCAGAAGCAGCAAAGCGCCCAGTTGTAGAGATCCTGAGATTATTGGGAGTCACGCAAAGCTCTAGTAAAAAAGTATTACTAGGGGATAAAGAGATAAGCCCCAGTAAAGATGGAGAACAGTTAGAAATATCCCCTAGTAACAAAAGTCCTAGTAAAACGAGACGAGCTAAGGGTGATGGTAGTGGCTCGATTCACTGGAAGACCATATCTCGGAATGGTAAGGACTATCCTCAGCCTTGGTATCACTACGAGTTTTGGAGTAAGGGCGATCGCCTGATTAAATCCACCAAATACATTCCCAAAAATCTATTACCAGAAGTACAGCGGCTTAACCATGAGAAAGCACGAGTCAGAGAAATTTTGAGGCTACTAGGGGTAACAGGGATTGAATAGGAATTTGGAGCCTAGCAGCAGTTGGGAATGCTGTCTTGTATCGGTTGTCTGCGATCGGTCGAATATACTAACTATATGTCCCTATATTTAATTGGTAATAATGGGCGTTGGCGAAGATTTCAAAACTTTTTGCGATTGTTTAACAATCGGTAATAGTGATGATGTTGAAATTAGATGTAAGGCTATAACTAAACGTCTTAATATAGATTTTTGGGACTCATATTCTGACACAAATCACAGAATTTACGTTGGTTCTTACGGTAGAGATACAGCCATTGGTGTCAGCGATTTAGATGTAATATTTATTTTGCCATATCTAGTCTATGTTAGATATAGCAATTACCAATATAATGGACAATCTGCTCTTCTACAAAGTGTAAATATATTTGAATATGCTCGATCGACTCAAAAGCTCATATCTGGTGCGATTTACAATAAGTTCGGGGCTGACGAGAACACTTATAAAGCAGTGACTTATGACTGACAAATTATTAAAGAAGCTGTTTTAAAACGACCAGTAAGATAGTATAATTTAGAGGTTTAGTAGAACGTTTAAGTATGGCGATTTCTCTGACGATTTTGCTCTAACTAATCAATATCTTCGTCGATATTTATTAACAAATATCTGTAGAGATTTATAACTAAATTTAGCTCTAATTTATCAATTTATTAACACAACAACGCAGCCCAGATGAATACCAGATCGCTCCTCTGCACGAATGGCTATTGCTCATAAGTTCGTTTGCAGATTGCCATCGATTGAAAATGCTGCGCATCGACATGGAGAATATTGATGGAGCGCGACAATGGACAAGACTTACAAAATTGCTGCCAACGGTGGCATCTACTGGCAGGGGAAATACGGCATATTGTTTCTCGACCGTGCAGAAAATAAAGTGACTTTGCGGTTGCGCCAAAAAGTTAAAGGCGAGTTCAGAACTACCAAATGGCTCTGTTTTTCCCTGAGAACGGGCAAGTTGCGCGTCTACATCTGGAGCAAGCGGTATGGAGTGCGCGATGCCACCTACAGCGACACCGAATGCCTCATTTACAAACTGGCGAAAGCGGCGCGGGTGGCTGGTTCTGACTCTCGGAATTTATCGATAGCATTGGCGAAGCAAGCCGTAGCCGAACTGTTGCAAATAGAGAAATGCCCCAACCTCTACGAAACAACTATTGCTAAGGTATTACCATTTCTCCAACAGTATGATTCCATTCCTCCGATTCCCGCCATACTGCGGCTGGGATTGAAACGAGAAAATCTTAAGGATGCTGTCAAAATTTGGTTTGGTAGGGATAGCAAGCAATTGCTCAAACTCGCGGCGCGACTGCTGGAGGCGCAAGTAGAATATGGTAGGAAATGTCTGTGGGCAGTTCATACCAACTGGTTGGCGCTAGCAGTAGCCTTCGCCCAGCAGTGGCAGCTCGACTACATCCATACCCTGTTAGAACTGAAGCCAGTCGAAATCGATCCCAAACAGGTGCATCACCTATTGCAACAGTATTCGCCCCAACGGGTGCTGAAGTTGCTGGAGTCGGTAGCAGAAGAGTACAATGCCAGCTACCTACTAGATGCAGCTAACATGTACTGGCAGATGTCAAAGGAGCTGCCCCACTACAAACTGCCCTCGCGTCCGCGATCGCTCTGCCAGTTGCACGACTGGATACAACGCGATTACAATCGCTTTCGTAGCGAACGAGAAGAAAAACGCCGCCTGCCCATTAAAATGCTGGGAAAATTAGACGGCATGGCAGTCAACGGTCTTGTCTTTGTCGTCCCCAGAACTGCTCGTATGCTAATAGAGTGGGGGAACGCTCTCAATATTTGTATTGGTAGCTACGCTGACAAAGCCATCAAACGGCACTGTTATTTGCTCGGCGTTATGGCGGAAGCAGAGCTGAAATATGCCATCGAGATCGACCGTCAAGGTCGAATTGTGCAATTTAGCGGTCGCAGAAACAGCCCTCCGGCTGCCCAAGACCGCGCGGCAGTCGAAGCATTTCTGCGACCGAGGCTGGAAGAACTATTTCCCAGCAAGTCACGGGCGATTGCAAGTTAAACCCGCTCGTCTAAAGAGCGCACCTGGAGCCTCTTGCCTTCATTAGTAAGGCAGAGGTTCATTTTTTTCCAACAACGAAAGTGCCTGCACTCTCTCCACGCAAGAGTGCAGGTTATATTTATATGAAACCAGGTTTCTATGCTGTTGTTGGCAACAGCGACTATATACGATTAAACGAAAGCAGAATACCCATTTGGGAACTGCTTGACGAGCAACCCACGGGTTGGCTGCGATCGCTTGCCAGCCGACCTACAATGATGCCCGCTCGCCAGCCGATGATTTGGGATTGCGGCGCGTTTGGCTACCGAAATCTCGACATTCCTCAAATTCGTGGTAAGTTCGTCACCGCACATTTTTGTATCTACCATTACGCACGTTTGAGCAAACCTGGAGATGCGATCGTCGCACCAGATCACCTACTTGTGGGCAATCGCATTGATGAGCGCAGAAAGTTTAACTGGCAACAGGCAATTGAGTTTATTAAACTAACTGCATTGAAGTTGCCCGAGCGGATGCCGATGGCTGTGGTTCACGGACTCACTCTAGCCGAACGCATCCAACGAGCGATCGAACTATACGAGATAGGATATCGCACCATTGGGATTGGAGGACTCGTAGCAGGAGCGAGAAATTTTAACAGCAGCCTAATGGGACTTTGTAGAAAAGTAAGAAAAAATAGAGATACAATACAGTCACCGAGGTAGTTTTACGTCAGTCTCAACAGGAGCAGCGTAAATGAAAGATCAAGTAAGTGCAGCGATGCCAGCATGTTTTGATAACTGGTGTCGTCGGTTCGACGATATATTTTCTCGCCAAAAGCAGA
>NZ_JACJQX010000088.1:0-10006 GCF_014696895.1 Chroococcidiopsis sp. [FACHB-1243]
TACACAACGTCAACCACACGTTGTACAAAACTTTTTTCGTGAGAAACATGTTGCTTACTCCGCTGCCTAAAACTGTTCACCATTCTATGCTCTGGTTAGTAGTAAGATTACGACCTCAGTAGGTTTAGGTGGTGGTCGCTTCCGTTCGGAAGAGGATGTAGAGGATGGTAACGATACGGTTAATGTTTTTGGCAGCATGGGCTTGCAAGCAACCGAACAGCTTTCCCTAATTGCAGACTGGACGGGTCAAGATCTGAACTTAGGTGTATCTGTCGTACCTTTCCGAAGTCTACCTCTAGTCATTACTCCATCTCTTGCCGATGTCACTGGCAATGCTGGTGATGGTACTCGATTCGTTCTTGGTGTCGGTTATGTCAGTCGTTTTTAGGTCGTGACGAGGGGAATTAAAATGATGAATGTTCAACGCCAGCTGTTTCTAGGTTTAGCTTTAGGATCGTCTCTGCTAGTTAGTTCGTTACCAACTCTGGCTCAGAGCAACAACCAGTCAGATATCACGGGTTTTATTATCACTACTGGCGATATTGTGGGCGGTGCTTTTGCTCCAGGAAGAAATGGCGATTTTAATCCTGCGGCTCAAGTTGCGATCGATCGGGCTGCTGCTGCGCTTAACGGTTTACTGGCAAAAGGAGCGATCGCTGGTATTCCTGTAGAGACGCAGCAAGCACTAGCAAGTATACTGACTGCGACTGGAAATTCTACCTCAGCTGCCACTCAATTTCAAAACACTTTAGTTGCGGCGGGTGCAGATGCAAAACTAGCGGCAGGGTTTGTCAAAAGTTTGCAAGGACTAACTTCTGGTAGTGTAATTTCTCCAGGTAAATTAGTAGGGGCTATAGAAGCCTACAATGGTTTAATTAATGGCGGTAGCGGAAACTTTTTGCAAGTTGCTGCGCCACAATTGCAAGCGGTAAAAGCAGCACTGTTACAACTAGCGGAAGCTTTGACAAAAACTAATTCTCCAAAAGCTAATGCCCGCCCCTAGTTTTTTAGAGAACAACCTCAGAAGTTGCGATCGAAAAGAACATCAATCGTTTATGGGGTAGGCTTGTAGCCTGCCCTTCGTACAAGCTTACAAGACATTTACTAAGTAATTACTGCTGACTACTTGTGACAAACCACAGTCAATCTGAATTAATTATTGCAGCTGGTAGAACAGAACACCAGTACTGGAAAGATTTATGGCGCTACCGCGAGTTATTTTACTTTTTGGCTTGGCGAGACATTTTAGTGCGTTACAAGCAGACTGCGATCGGTATTGCGTGGGCATTGGTGCGCCCATTTTTAACCATGATTGTTTTTACAGTAGTATTTGGCAAACTCGCAAAACTACCTGCTGAGGGCGCACCATATCCAATTATGGTGTTTGCAGCTATGTTACCTTGGCAATTTTTTGCTAGCGCTCTTGCAGAATGTAGCAATAGTCTTATTTCTAATGCTAATTTGATTTCCAAGGTTTACTTCCCCCGTTTAATTGTGCCTGCTAGTGCAGTTGTTGTCAGTTTTGTAGATTTCCTAGTCTCAGGCATGATTTTGTTAGGTCTAATGGCATGGTATAACTTTATTCCTTCCTGGCGAATTTTAACATTACCATTATTTATGGCGATCGCTTTTGTTGCTGCTATCGGTGGAGGATTGTGGCTATCGGCATTGAATGTTAAATACCGTGATTTTCGCTTTATCGTGCCGTTCATCGTCCAGTTTGGGTTATATATTTCTCCGGTTGGCTTTAGTAGCAGCATCGTACCCGAACAATGGCGTTTAGTTTATTCACTTAACCCAATGGTGGGTGTTATTGATGGTTTTCGTTGGGCAATTCTTGGTGGAGAGACTCAACTCTATTGGCAAGGATTCATGTTGTCTGTCGGATTAGTCGTTTTACTATTTGCTAGTAGCATCTGGTATTTTCGCAAGGTAGAGCGATCGTTTGCGGACGTAATTTAAATAAAGACTATAAATATGTCAAACTCAGTAATTCGTGTCGAAAGCCTGGGCAAAAAATACATTCTTGGTCATCAAAAACAAGAACGTTACACCACACTACGAGATACGCTGACAGAGCAAGTTAAAACTTTTCAAAGCTGCTTCTTAAAGCCTCGCGGTCGCCAGATTTCCAAGCCAAATCGTGAAGAATTTTGGGCATTAAAAGACGTTTCTTTTGAGATTAAACAAGGTGAAGCTATTGGTGTTATTGGACGCAATGGTGCAGGAAAATCGACACTCTTAAAACTTTTGAGTCGCATCACTGAACCTACTAGAGGACATATCATTGCTAAAGGGCGAGTAGCAAGCTTGCTAGAAGTAGGAACGGGATTTCACCCCGAACTAACTGGACGAGAAAATATTTATCTCAACGGTTCTATTTTAGGCATGAGTAGAGCCGAGATAAAAAAAAAGTTTGATGAAATTGTTGCCTTTGCTGAAATTGAAAAGTTTTTAGATACTCCAGTCAAGCGTTATTCTTCTGGAATGTACGTTCGTCTTGCTTTCTCTGTTGCTGCTCACTTGGAACCAGAAATTTTGATTGTGGATGAAGTCTTAGCAGTAGGCGATTCAGCATTTCAAAAAAAATGTTTGGGAAAGATGAGTGATGTGTCAAATAAAGAAGGACGCACAGTTTTATTCGTCAGCCATAGTATGCAAGCTATTGCTCAACTAACTAAGCGTTGCATATTACTTTCCAAAGGGAATATTCAATTTGATGGTCATAGTGATAAAGCAGTACGCTTATATCTAGCTGAGCAAAAAAATGATTCTGAAAAACTTCCTTATTACCAAGCTCCTACAAACAAAACAAACAACTATATAGCCTGGGCGCGGGTGTATACTTCTGAAGAACAAGGAATTCATTGCTGGGGTAAACCCATTACGTTCGAGTTTGCATTACATATCACTCAACCGCATGAAACTTTATGGTTCTCTTTTAATGTAGTTAATGAGCTACAACAATCTATTTGTATTTTCTGGTTTTACGATGCTAAGGCTCCTTTTCGCCGAGAACCAGGAGATTTTATTGTGCGATGTGAAATCCCAAAGTTTAGGTTATACATGGGTTCGTACACTATAACTACATGGTTATCTGAAATTCGTAGCAATACTGTGTTAGAAAATATCTCTAATATTTGTCCTTTTGAAGTCACTATGCACGGTATTGAACGGGAAGAATGCCAATGGCAATCTCATGAGTGTATGTATTTAGAAGAAGCAGTTTGGCATAGCGTGGAAAAGAATTAATTCTATATTGAAAGCGATAGGTAGATAAGAAATGCCAGTCAAAGATGATGTAAAATTTGGCAAAAATGTGAATATTTTTCATCCTCAACTTGTGAATCTCTATGGTTGCACAATTGGTGACGATACTAAAATTGGTACTTTTGTAGAGATTCAAAAAAATACCATTGTAGGGAGTCGGTGTAAAATTTCATCTCACAGTTTTCTCTGTGAAGGGGTTGCGATCGAGGATGAGGTGTTTATTGGTCATGGAGTCATGTTTACTAATGACCTTTATCCGCAAGCCACAAATAAAGATGGAAGCTTGCAAACTGAAGCTGATTGGAGTGTAATCAAGACTTTAGTAAAATGCCGTGCTTCTATTGGTAGTAATGCTACTATCCTACCAGGCGTGACTATTGGAGAAAAAGCGATAGTTGGAGCTGGAGCAGTAGTAACTCATGATGTTCCTAATTATGCAATTGTAGTTGGAGTACCTGCACGTATTATTGGTGACGTGCGCGATCGCTCTCAAAACTTAGAATTGGTACTTGACAGTTGATATTTTAGCTGTATCAAAGTAGCGCGATCGCCTACAAAAATTTTACAGAGACGCTTTAATGAACGCTATTCCCGAGTTAATAAATAAACCAAAACTCGTATATTTTCAAAGAAAATACGAACATATAGCTAAATTTGTGCGATTGCACTATCAACAACAAGTTAATTGTTTAGCAGAATTCTTTGATGTCACTGTAATTAATGAAGATTGTGACTACCAAGAAATTTGCGATCGGTATCAACCGGAAATCACGCTTTTTGAAATTGGCATATCAGCTTGGGGATATACTCGTCTAAATATTCAAAACACTTCTGTTTATCCAGAAATACCTAAATTGGGTTTTTATCATGCAGATTGTTTTTGTGAAGCTCGATCCGCTTTTATTGCTGATATAGAAAATTGGGGTATACAAACATTATTTAGTTTATCTGTACGTTCTGCTGAGTATATGCCCGAACTTGGCGATCGCATATTTACGTGGTCTAATTTTATCGATCCCGATTTATATCGAGATTATGCATGTTCTAAAACTATACCAGTGCTTTTTACAGGTAGTAACACTTCTTTTTATCCTTGGCGACAACAAATTTTGAAGGTTGTATCTCAAGCTTATCCATCCTTGATTAGTCCCCACTTTGGATACGAAGAGAAAACAGCATTCCGAATGCTTTACGGTCAGCAGTACGCACGCACGATCAATGCCTCTTGGTTTGTACCAGCTTGCGGCACAATAGTCAGAGAAGTTGTGCGTAAACATTTTGAAATTCCCGCATGTAAATCTTGTCTAATTACAGAAAAAACTCCAGCTTTAGAAGCTGCTGGCTTCGTTGATATGCAAAATTGTGTTTTTGCTGACGAAACTGATGTATTAGATAAAATTGATTACCTATTTCAAAACCCAGAAGAACTTGAGAGAATTACTAATGCAGGCTATCAACTAGTTCACTCTCAGCATACCTTCAAACAACGAGATCAAATCTTTCAATGGTTTAATCTGAATAAAATAATTAAGCCGGGTCAAAAAATTATTCAGAATAACCCCTTTGGAGAGCTGACTCTTGTAGAAGAAATTTCAAGAATTAAAAGTATGCATATTATTAATAATACAGTTGATAAAATACTTCTCCATCAAGGAGATGAAAAACTCTGGAATGGTAAATATGATGAAGCAGAATCTTTATATTTATGCTGTCTAAATTCTTTAATCCAAATGCTACCTGAACCAAAATTACGTTTGGCAATATGTAGCCTTTATAAAGGAAATGCTCAGCAAGCACTCTCGTGGATTCTACAACCAATTGAATGCATACTGGTTTTAAATAAAGCTTCAGAACCCGATCCAGTAGAGTGGGCTTACCTAATTATTATCCTCCTTTGTCAAGGAAAGCTAAGCGAGGCGACAGAACGTATTAATCAGTTTCCTTCTCTTAACCATCCCGAACTAGATCGCGTGCGTTGGGCGATTGAGGTTTTAAATAATTCAGAGAAACAAGTTGCCATACCTGACAATAATTTGTCAAACTATCGAATTAGCGTTCACCAATTACCGAAGTGGAGTTTTAGCGACTGGGTTACTAATGTTTGTACCATGCTAAAAGCTTGCCAGCAGTTGACTTTTGCAGAAAACCTAAATAACGCATCCGGTTCAAAAGAACAATTTTTTCAAGAAGGATCGTTAAAGTTCAAATACATTATTAATAATTTATTAAATTTTGCCTTTAAAAGAAAAATGATAAAATTTAATAGTTTATTACCCACTTCCTCATATATTAATTTTAGGTTTACTAGACGGATAACTTTAAAAATAAAATCTAAATTGAAGCCAAGAGTAATTCAGCTATTAAATAGCTTAGAAGAATCGTTTGGCTGTTTTCTACCTTACCATTTGTCAATATTTCAAAATGACGAGTTTTTCTCTGCGATTAAGAAACTGACACAGGAGGAGAACATCAAAACGTTTTTAACAATTGGTGCATTGACTAGGTTAAAAACATCTGAGATATTTTTCACGGGAATTCAAAAAAGTCAGAATAAAATAAAAATATTTTGTGTCGATCTACCTACGACAAAAGTTCAAAAAATACAGCAACGCTATTTACATGACTCTTTAGTTGAATTTCATAATTTTTTAATTTATCAAAAAAGTGTGCCCAATACAAGAGAAATTTCAAAGTCTGCTATTTTTTGCAAATATTTAAATAAAAACGATTGCAGATTCTTATTCAATAGCTTGTATCAAAATAGCAAAGACTTAAATAGTATAAAACTCGCTGAAAATACAATAAAAAAAATCAGACAAGAAAATCAGCTTGACTATTTTGATATGATATTAATCGGCGATCCTAAATTTGATATTTCTGCTGAATTTGATGAAATTCACAGAGCCAAGTTTGTTGTGATTGACAGTATCAACTCCTTATCTAACCACAACTTACTTCATAGATTGCTAGCACAATCGGGCTATGCCATAGTTGCTCAAAATCTTTTTCTAAGAAATGGATATGCCATTTTAAAGAGAACCGATCGCGCTCGAACACTACCGACTGCAATAGATGCCGATCGCTTGAGTAATTTGGAATGCGAAACAATATAGCCGATCTGTAAAAGTTGTGACTTGATTTTACTTGAAATTAGTACCGCGATCGAGAAAAAGTCATTTTGATTGTGTGTGAATTACAGCACTTGCTTATTAGTTGAAAAAATTAGTTAGGTAACAATAATGAAAGATGCGATCTCTATAGGTGTCATTGGCTATGGTTACTGGGGTCCTAACCTGGTGAGAAATTTCTCTGAAATCCCAGGAGCGCAGGTAAGAACTGTGAGTGATTTTAAACCAGAATTGCTGGCAAAAGCGCAGACACGATATCCGACCTTGCAAGTTACGACCGATTATCGAGACATATTAAAAGATCCAAAGATCGATGCCGTGGCGATCGCTACACCAGTTTCTACTCACTTCGATTTAGCTCTAGCAGCATTGCAAGCTGGCAAGCACGTACTGGTAGAGAAACCGATGACGACCTCCTCCGAACAGGCAATGAGGTTAATTGAGGAAGCTCAACGGCGCAACCTAGTGTTGATGGTAGATCACACCTTTGTTTACACGGGTGCTGTTCGCAAGATGCACGATCTGATTACCACTAAAGTTGTCGGCGATATTTATTACTACGATTCAGTGCGCGTTAACCTCGGACTGTTTCAGCATGACGTGAACGTATTGTGGGATTTGGCAGTCCACGACCTTTCGATTATGGACTATCTACTGCCATACCAACCTTATGCTGTCTCAGCTACAGGTATTAGCCACGTTCCCAGAGAACCGGAAAACATTGCCTACTTAACGTTATTTTTTGAAAACAACTTGATGGCTCATCTCCACGTCAACTGGTTAGCACCAGTCAAAGTTCGCCGCACATTAATTGGTGGCAGCCAGCGCATGATTGTCTACGATGACTTAGAACCGAGCGAGAAGGTGAAGATTTACGACAAGGGAATTACCCTCAATAGCAACTCTGCCGAAAGCGTATATCAAATGCTCATTGGCTACCGTGCAGGGGATATGTGGGCTCCGCACTTGGATATGACCGAGGCAATACGGACAGAAGGACTGCACTTTATAGATTGTATTAAGCAAAGCGATCGCCCCATCAGTGACGGGGAAGCAGGACTGCGGGTCGTAAAAATTCTGGAGGCTGCTACCCAGTCCATCAAGCAGCAAGGGCGATTAATTGAACTAAACACAACGGAGGTAGCAGCATGATCCCATTTATAGACCTCAAAGCGCAGTACTTGAGCATTAAAGACGAAATTGATACTGCCGTTCTCAAAGCTTTAGAAAGTACGCAATTTGTGCTAGGCAGCGAAGTTGTCGCTTTAGAAGAAGAGTTCGCTCATTACTGTAATGCCGATTCTGGCATTGCTGTCAATACAGGCACTAGCGCTCTCCACTTAGCATTATTAGCCGCTGGTATTGGTGCGGGTGACGAAGTGATTACCGTGCCTTTTACTTTCGTGGCAACTACGGCAGCAATTTGTTACACCGGAGCTAAACCCGTGTTCGTCGATATCGACCCGGTTTCCTACACGATGGACGTAACCCAGATTGAAGCAGCAATTAGCGAGCGCACCAAAGCAATTCTACCAGTGCATCTGTACGGTCAACCAGCCGACATGGAACCGATTCTTGACATCGCTCGCCGTCACGATCTCGTTGTGATTGAAGATGCAGCACAGGCACACAGAGCCGAGTACAAAGGGCAGCGAGTTGGTAGTCTTGGCGACATTGGTTGTTTCAGCTTTTATCCTGGGAAAAACTTAGGGGCATGTGGTGAAGGTGGTATGGTCGTCACCAGCAATCCCGAATACGAGCGCAAAATGCGGATGCTGCGCGACTGGGGGCAAGAACGCAAGTATCACCATGTCTTTAAGGGATACAACTACCGGATGGACGGCATCCAGGGAGCGATCTTGCGGGTGAAGTTACGCCATTTAGACAAATGGACAGAGGCACGCAGAGCGTACGCCGCACGATATGACAAACCGCTAGCAAATGCAGGTGTGAAAACTCCGACAGCGATGCCTTACAGCCATCACGTTTACCATGTCTATGCCGTGCGATCGCAGCAACGGGATACTTTACAACAAAAGCTGCAAGAGAAAGGAATCCAAACAGGCATTCACTATCCCATTCCGGTACACCTACAACTAGCTTATGCCGACTTAGGTTATCGAGCTGGCGCGTTTCCTCATTCAGAAGCGGCATCAAAGGAAGTTTTATCCTTGCCAATGTATGCAGAATTGACCGCAGATTCACAAACCCAGATTGTCAATGCGGTAATTGCTGAATATGTCTGATACTTGACAATTTTCTCGAACAGCAAAACTTATATGATGCAGCTTGTCTGTACTATGTTTGCCGCGATCCTAGAGCTAGTCAGGAAATAGTTGAGGAAGACAATGTTTGAACTAGATAGGATAAGAACTGTCCAAGCCGTTCATGGCTTGAAAGACTTTCAGCCAGATCCTAATTTTGAAATTGGATTAGCAGAATATCTCCTCAACCAGTATGGACAAAAGGGATTACTTGAGCTGCACTCGCGTTTTGCGATCGGCGATGGAGATTTTGATGGACTGATGCGACGAGCTATTTGGCGAGCGGTAGCGCAGCGATTTGGACATGGAGTTCGGATTGGTAGTGGAGTAGGCTTCAAACATTTAGAAACGTTTGAGATTGGCGATCGCGTGTTCATTGGTTCGCAAAGTTACATTCAAGGACGATTTGATGGTAAGTGCGTAATTGGTAACCAAGTTTGGATCGGTCCTCAAAGCTATTTTGATGCGCGTGACTTAATAATTGAAGACAATGTTGGGTGGGGACCAGGTGCAAAAGTTTTAGGTTCAACCCATACTGGATTACCTGTTGACGTTCCGATTATTCAAACAGACCTAGAAATCAAATCAGTCAAAATTGAAGCTGGAGCCGATATTGGTATGAACGCGGTTGTTTTACCTGGAGTCACAATTGGCAAAGGTAGCATTGTTGGTGCGGGCGCAGTTGTTACCAAGAACGTACCACCATTTGCAATTGTTACTGGCGTTCCGGCTCGTTTTCTTCGCTGGCGTGATGGATACGAATCATCAGAGGACTTGGCAAAACATGCAAGTAGCTACGGAGTTTAGCAATGTAGCTGGCTGGTGCTGGAGTTTCTGATTGAATACTCAACAAAGTTATTTACGAGCAGAGATCGCCATTAGACGAGACGGACTGCACGGCGATCGCTTCCGAGTTAAAGTTGCAATCTCACAAGTACTCTACTAGGTTTTTAGCAAAATGCAGGTTGACAAAGTACTAATTACGGGCGGGGCTGGTTTAGTAGGTTCTCACATCACTGACTTATTAATTGAGCAGGGAGTAGCTGAAATCGTCGTGCTTGATAACTTTACGCGCGGCGATCGGCAAAATCTGCGTTTGTCACTAGAGCGTGGTTCGGTGAAGATTGTCGAAGGTGACATTCGCGATCGCCAACTGCTTGCCGATCTGATGCAAGGTGTCGATCTTGTCTTCCACCAGGCAGCGATCCGCATCACTCAATGCGCTCAAGAACCGCGCTTGGCAATGGAAGTTCTAGCTAATGGGACTTTCAACGTCTTGGAAGCGGCGGTGAATGCAAAAGTCAAAAAAGTAGTCGCCGCCTCCTCTGCCTCCATCTACGGCAT
>NZ_JACJQX010000089.1:0-9879 GCF_014696895.1 Chroococcidiopsis sp. [FACHB-1243]
GCAAGCGGAATTTAGAAGCTTCATTGCTCAAAGCCTGGGAGTAGTAAGAGTTGAATTTCCCAAATCAGGGATTGCATTCATTCAGAAAAAATAACTGGGACGCTTACCTACCTTTATTCCCAAGATTGAAATAAATAACACCATGCATAAGTTCGAGAACAATTTGCTAGAAATCAGGAATCTCTTCTTGCAAAAATCTGAATGGACATCTAAATTTTACAACGACCAAACAAATAAAACTTTACTTACAAGAACTGATGGTTTAGAACTCTATTTAACTGTGGAGAATAAGCGATTGATTGCTCAGATACATGACCTAAATACTCGGATCGGTATCAGTTTAAGTAAATCTCCCAAAGTCATTTTTACTGAGATTGGGAGACGATTGATAGTTCCAGCAGAAATTGAATGGCAGCAACTACTTACAAAACGTGCTGCTAAAGAGCAAACGGAAAAGGAACGTCAAGAAGCTCTGAAGAAACTACTAGTAGCTTGCAAGGCAGATTATTACTTGAATAAAAATTTAAATGACTGTTATACGTTTAGACAAATTACTCAAAAAGGCAGCATTCACTGTCAAGTTGACAGTGCAGAATCCGTAACTATGAAGTTGCAGTTCATCCATTCAAACACTGCCTTGCAGATCGTTCAACTGATGACAGAAGAACGATAAACGTAATGAAACAGCTCTACTCCTCAATGACCTGCTGTCCCTATTGCGGCAGTCTAACAACTCTTGCCAGTGCAGAAAAAATTTACGGCAGAAAGGGTTTTGGTAGAGTTTGGATCTGTACCAGATATCCTGACTGCGATGCCTATGTGGGCGCACATCAAAACGGCTCTCCCAAAGGCAGTTTAGCCAACAGACAATTGCGAGAATGGCGGCAGGCTGCTCATGCTGCCTTCGATCCCCTATGGCAATCCGGCAAGATGACTCGCAATGCAGCATACAAATGGTTGTCGCAACAACTTGGAATTTCTAAATCGCAAACTCACATCGCTATGTTCGATCTCGATCGCTGTCGGGCTGTTGTGGAGTTAATGCAGAGCTACGAAAAGAACGAGCTTTAACAACAGATGCGCTACAGCCACATTCTCCTCAACCCCTAAAATCCTGGAACGATCCAGGGGTTTTATTTTGTCACCAACTAACTTGCAACTATGACAATCACAAATAAATCTCGCCGACTCAAAACTGACATAGAACTTGCTCAAGAAAAACGCGAAGTGGCAATGGCGAAACTCGAACAGGGTATTCAATCTCTGCTTGACTCCGGTCGTTGGCAACAATGGTTAACAATGATGAGTCGATTGAAGAGCCTCTCCATGAACCGCTATAGCTGGCAGAATTGCCTGCTCGTTCTCATGCAAAATCCAGATGCAACAGTTGTTGCAGGTTATCGCGACTGGCAAAAAGCTGGCAGGCAGGTTCGCAAGGGAGAAAAGGGCATTGCCATCCGCGCCCCCTTTACAAAGAAAACTGGAGAATTGGATGAAGAAGGTAAAGAAAAGAAATCTACCTATTTCAACTTGGTGACAGTATTCGATATCTCGCAGACCGATGGCGAAGAGCTACCCCAACTGGTTTCTCCCCTTCACGGCGACGATGCCGGACTGTACGCTGCTCTGACCCGAGCCTGCTCGAAACTTCAAGTTCCCGTGTTTGAGGAGTCGATGGACTCCCGCAACGGTTACTGCAAGTTCGATCGCATTGGCGATCGCGTTGAAAAAATTGTCATCAGTAATAACTTAGAGCCATTGCACAAAGCTAAAACCCTTGCTCACGAATTATTCCATGCTTTAGCTCACAAAGGAGAAGACTACTCTCAGCACAGAGAATTGATGGAAATAGAAGCAGAAAGTGGAGCGTTTATTGTGTTGAACTACTTTGGTTTTGACAGTAGCGATTTCTCTATTGGCTACGTTACGGGTTGGGGTAATGGCGTAGATGCAATCGCGCGACTGAAAGAATCTGCCACTTGCATCCAGATCAACAGCGAGCGAATCATTAACATGATTGAGGAGCAAAGATCGCTAGTAATCTAATTAGGTTTTCTCAGCTCTTGCCACACAGATCGAGGTAATTTGAGCCTTGATTCTCTAGTTTTCAAGTCAAAGGCAAGATGCAAGAGCTGAGTTTCTCAACTTAATTTTATAGAAAAAACACAATAATGAACATTTCGATCCAGCCTAACATTGAAATTTGATTTGATGGTATAGAATACGGTTATTGCATAGACCTACAAGACGAATCTATGTGCGAAATTTTAGAAATAAAGTCAGTCACAGAGGGTAGTTCCACAACATATGACAATGCAGTTTCTACAGCACTTTCAGTTATTAAAAGTTACGCGATCGAATTGAAAGCAAGAGCAGACAAACTCAGTCGGGAAAATTATTAGCTTGTAAAAATTCACAGATGATGGCACTGCCAAATTGTATATAGCGTAAACTGCATAATGGTTCAATCTCAGTAGCTCGTGTTGCTCCTATTGAGAGTTCGATAAATCTGCCCCTTTGATTATGCCTCCTTTCGTTAGAAAGTGCTTTGCACTAACGGTAGTGAGCGATACCTATTGGAGGTACTATGAACCAACATGATTTCCAAACATTAATTCAATTGCTAGAAAAAAGAATTGAAATTCAAAAGGAGATTCATCAGTCGCTACAACGGCAACTCCGTACTCTAGAACACTTGAAAGTTGTTCGAGAATTCTCTCGATCTATCGATCTCTTTTAAACCTAAACCAACACTAATTCTTCTATTTGCTCTAGAAGAATTAATTTTTTTACTGCTGACGATCGCAGCTTTCTCCTAAAAAACGGCTTCGCCAAACCAGAGGGAGAGCGACAAGGGAACCGCCACATGCCCCGATCTCACTTTCATCTATCCCTGGCGGGTCGCTACACCAGCCGCCAGCTCAATTCAGGAGAATCCAATGTTACAGAACTTTCTCACTATCGTCATCGAACTCACCATCGTTGCTTGTGCTACTGTCATGGCAATTGACTTCGCCGTTGGAGCAGTGGAGTTATTCAAGTCGATTTTCCAGCAATCAACTGCTCCTAGCATACAACAACAGCTCGTGCAGTCTCCCTCACAGAAGATCGCGATCGCACCAGGAACGCTGCCTCAGCTAGACCCAAATATGGTGGAAGACCCCTGGATTTCTGACTCTACATCAACAGCGACATCAACTGCGAGAGCGATCGCCACTACTCTCCCAGTTCCACAACTGCGGCTACTGCCCCCAGCACGCCAGTCTTTGTCGGAAAAGTTTGAAATTGACATAGCCTCACTCAAGCTATACAAGTTGCATGGCAACAGTGTCGTAAGGGTGGCAGACTTGCCGATTGAAGTTCCTGCCTCACTCAAGCGCTACAAGCTGCACGAGCGAGAGGTAATCAGGCTTGCAGATCTTGAAAAGCCAATCGCTACCTAATGCTAATGCTTGGCCAGAGTAGTCATAGCTTTGGGCATCGCCAAACACAATTTTTGTTAATTTCATGTTATCGGATATTCCCGACTGTCTGGCTCATATTTATCGGTAAAACTAAAGTTCTGAAACACTTCCAAGTTTCTCAAGCACGTATACTTCGGACATACTCATTCCTATGTTGGCAAAACACGTCACAACTACAGGAATGTTGAATTCCCGCTACAGCAACTATTGCAGATTTACAGATTCAATGGAATCCTTCCTTGTTTGAAGGAGATTGCTGGGAGGAAGGTGTTGAATGACCAATCGGAGAGTTCTAGAAACTTTTACTAACTTTACTAACAATGCATTCAGCTCGAGATTTAACAGTAACAAAGACAGATAAAGGAATTACGCTCGTTCGCCTCAGCACGGACGAAGCGTTTACAATTGCCAAATCTGAAATTTTTGGTTTGGTTTTGGCGATTGACGATGCTTGCGATCGCGATCCGATCGTTCGGTGCGCGTATGAGATCTGTTTGGAAAAGAGCGGCTAACAACCGATTTTAGTTAGAATCGCCCTCCTAGCTCGGACGATCGAGCCTGCGCTCGCCGCCGCTCTCTTATCCAAGTACGAAAAGCTTTCAAAGCAGGACGAGTGCCTGCGGTGCGGCTCAAGGCGAAAAACTGAGAAATACCCTCAATCGCAGGAAAGTTGGGAAAAATGAGACTAGCAGAAGATGCAACATACCTTCCTTCACTCAGCACGTAGACTTGTAACTGACGATTTTGATAACGCCAAATTTCGGGGACGCGCAGAGCTTCGTAGGCGCTTAACTGGGTACTAGATGCGATCTCGATCTCAATTGCCAAGTCGGGGGGTGGATCGGTACTGAGATCGATGCGCTCTCTACCAATCATCAGAGCGTGATTTTGAATGTAAAAGCATTCATCCGGTTCGATCCCCGCTTGCATATCCTCTCGCCGGAAAGTGGTCGATCCTAATGGCTCCCAGTCCATGTCTAGTTCGTCCAGCAGCACTTTTAATAGATCGGCAATTACAACTTTGGATTGCTCGTGTTCTGGTAGGGGAGCCACAATTTCTAACGTTCCTTTGCTGTAAGCCAAACGGATAGTGCGATGCTCCCCTAACTCTGTCAAAATTGCCTCAAACAGCTGCCAGTTGACGTGCCGCAATACGACTCGCTGACCTGGGAGGACATCAATTTGCTTCAGTTGGAGAGTCACCATACGTTGCCACGACTCTTATCAAGTGGATTGGCTAGCATTAACAAAACGCACCTGTTTGCTTTTTGACTGAGGCTGAGCGGAGTCAGCCATAATCTCAGTTGCTGGCTGTGGCGCAAGAAGTTGAGTTTGGTGTTGGGCAAGCTCGCGTTGCAATTGTCGAATTCGCTAAGCGAAAAGCCTCTAGTTCCTGCTGCCGTAACCAGTCGTCGAAAACTAAGTCCATAATCCGCTTGTCTAGCTGTTGGAAGGATTGTAGCACGCCCAAAGGAGCGGACTTTTGAAGGCGATCGCACTTACGAACGCGCTTGGCAATGTAGAAATTGAAATGGATCGAGAGCCGAAACCAAATCGATCTTGAAAGGCTCAAGCGATACAGCAACCGCTCCAAAGCGTAACGCCTAGTAGTTTTTGAAATTCTTCTGGCTGTGCCTGGGAGCGATTGAAGTTTAACAAGTGCTGCTTCACCGAGGCTGCTTGGTTCTTCATGGGTATACTTCTAACAAAATGAGAATGCTTTCAGGTAAGGTTTCATCACGTTTTCCACTCGGCAAATTTTGGCATAGTGGTGCAGTTCGCTGCGCGGACCCCATTTTTCATTCAAATAACGTCGCTGTTGTAAATAGTCCCGCAGTGCTTCCATCGCCACGTCTTGCCCTACCTTGTGGCGGAATTTGAAACAATCCACCACTGTTTTCGCCGCGCTCGTCACTCGTACCGTCACTCCCTCAAATTCATGTGACTCTACGCCCGCAGTGAATGCCTCCCCAGACATATAAACTAGCTGTACGGGTGGATAATCAATCTTGGGGCGGTGTGCTTTGTTCTGGATTGCCAGCCAAACTTGCCACGGCCACTGGGTAGTCAATTGGTGGAACTGTAGTGCCGAAAGCAGACAAATCACTCCATTTGGCACTCGCTTGCAGACTTCAACCAGGCTGTGTTTTTCCGTGACTGAGTACTCCATAGAGGTGTACACGCCCCGATTGGAGCGCATCAGTATTCCTTGCTGTTCTAAACGCTGGAGATAGCTGACGGGAATGTTTCGCTCTTCAAAGTCTTTGGGTGCGATGACACCTCGGCTCTGTACCAGCTCCAAAGCTTGCTCTAACTTAGTTTTACTCATGACTTTGGTTGAAATGCTCGGTAGTTATTTTATTTTACCTAGTTTTTAAACCACAAATGCTCTTGACAAACAAAACTTGAGGTTCCACCCCTATGAGAACGCTTACACCTGCTTTAACCAGATAGATAGAGGCGTTTTTCTTTTTAGCGAAAAGGCTGCGCTTGGAAAACAGAAGAACTCAACGACTCGTGTTGGTTAACAGCGCCAAAAAAGGCTGCGCCTGTCCGAAAAAAATCACTCTTGCTACTTGTAGAGGACACAACTATGGCTAACACCAAGAAACTATCTCTAATTAACGACGCTGCTATGGGCGAATACCAGATTGAACCTTACGACTCTCGTAAGTACAACGCAGTCTTCTATGCCATCCGCGAACTGTACGGTAAAGTTGCCCAACGGCAGCTAGGGGAAGCTTTTGATTGGGAAACGTTCAAACAACACTTTGAAATTAGCTTCGGTAAAGCCGAAGAACGCAAGTACACTATGGAACAGCTACTTGCATTTGCTAAAGACAAGTTTGACTATTCCCTAGAAAAGTTGATCGAGTACAATCAACGCAGCTGGCAGCGCCGCGAACAGTGGCTGAAACGGCAAGCTACATACCGAAAGCTCGAACTTGTCGAACAACCCGTAATTCAAACTGACAGCAGTTTTGTTGCTGGAGTTGCTGCGGAAGAAATTGCTTACTAAACCGAAAAAGTTTCTCCGAATTTATAGAAATCAGCCTTTTCAGGGCTGATTTTTTTTCAAGTTTTTAACACTGCTGTTGTGAAGCAGAAAGCTACCGCCCTTTAGAATGCGTAGAACTGTTATAGTTTATCGGGCATTTCTATAAAATCTTTAGGTCTAACATATTTTGTGATTTGCTTTTTTGCAGAATTGCCATTATTACTAGTAGAAGTGTTATTACTGTCAGAAACATCACTTCTTTCAGGAGAATCATTGACAGCCACATTGCTAGCTTTATTATCAGCTACAGATGGAGTAGGATTACTAAAAGTAGGTATTTTATACTTGGCACTAAACCGTGCAAAACTCTTGGCGTGTACTGACCATGCATCAGCGTATCTGCTCAGGGACTCCCCAGCAAGTAAATCTGGCGACACCATCACACCGCCATTCCAAATTACTGTTATGCCTTCCTTGGCAAAATAAGCCTCTAGTTCTGGCGCTACATATTCAGCAGTACCGCCAGTCAGGATCGCCTCATCCAGTTCGGCTGGGGCAAGAGACTTTATCCAGCGCACGACTGCCCGCGCGTATTCGTCACGAGAAATCCTAGCAGCAGCGGCAAATGCTTCTCCATCTAAACGGATATCGTTGACAGAACGCTTTCTCGACAACCCTTGCAGCACCTCTAGATTGCCATTGGCTCCACCAGCAGCAACCAAAGCCTGCACGACTTGCAGATCGTCTCTAGACAACCCGCCTTTGGCACGACCGACAAAGTTGTTCACCATCCAGAACATACCCAGATCGCTACTAGTGCCAGGTCTGAGGTTGCCGCGATCGCAAACGAAGCAACTAGCATTTCTGTAGCCCAGCATGACTAGGGCAATCGTCTTTTGCTTGTAATCTGCACCTAAGTGTCCAATTCGATAGCCAAAAACACCCCCACCTTCCGGCATCAACTCAAAATCTACAATCTTCACACGCAATTGACCGCTGGGCGTATCAAACTTAGCCAAACATGCTGCTAGCTTCGATAGCAACAATGCCTTATCGTGTTGGCTAACTTCTCCTGGCGGTAAGAGCAATGACATCGACGCGCTAAAACGTGCCGCTAAGCCCAGCTTTTGCTGTAAAACCCACAAAACACCCGTAATCTTAGGCACTGCTAATTCGTACTTGAGATCCCGCAACTGGGAAATGCCGCCAAATCTAGCCCTTGCCAAGTAACCCACGGCAAAATGATCCACCCCAGGCACTTCCACCCAACAACTATTTTCGGGAATGCCCTCGCTGTTTAAATCTCTAACTGACTCGGAGGAAATATCTGCTAACTCTGGCTCCATGCTCACCACTATAGGTGCAGCATTCCCCAACTGCTGGGCGATCGCCTTCGTCCTACTGGCACCTAGATCGAGCGTTACTACTATGTCGGGTACGGTCTTGGTCTTTGCTGCTGTCATGCTCGATCGCTCATACTCTTCCTTACACTGGGAGGAAGATAACGCAAAAATCTCTACTCTGTTATATCCTAGATTGCTGCCAAGTAAAGGCAAGTTTGGAGCATTTGGGTTCGATGAGAATTATTTAAGTTGCAACTCAATAATGGAAATCCACATCTATTTGGAAGACAAGGATAAAAAGCTAGCGCTTGTCCGAACTGATAAAAATCTCAAAACTAGTGGAGAAAATATGCGTTTGAGCGCATAATATAAAGATGAACTGGGTAGTTGAATTTCATGAAAACTTTGAGGCGGAGTTTGACAGCCTGCTAGAAGAAGTACAAGACGAATTGCTTGCCCATGCAAGCTTATTGGAGACTTTCGGTCCTCAGCTAGGGCGACCACACGTTGACACGCTTAACGGTTCGCAACACGCCAACATGAAGGAATTACGGTTCAATGCCGCAGGGGGCGTTTGGCGGGTAGCATTTGCCTTCGACCCGAAACGGCGTGCCATCCTGCTCGTAGCTGGTGATAAGTCCAGTGGTAGCGAACAACGTTTCTACAAGCAACTGATAAAAAAAGCCGACCTTCGGTTTTACCAGCACTTAGCCCAACTAAAAGGAGAGTAAGGAAAGTTATGGCAACAACATTGAAAGAAAAGCTATCGCGCTTACCAAAAGAGCGACGGCAGAAAGTTAAGCAGCGCTCTGCTGAGCTAGTAGCCGAGGAAATGTCTCGCCAGCAGCTCAGAGAAGCGCTCAAACTGACTCAAGAGCAAATGGCAGAAATTTTGCAAATCGACCAGGCGAATGTTTCGCGGCTAGAAAAGCGGACTGACCTGATGCTTTCAACCTTGCGGAAGTATATCACGGCAATGGGGGGTGAATTGCGGTTAGTTATTGAGTTTCCCGACCGCCCACCCATTACTTTAGTGGGGATTTCGGATATCATCGACTCGGAGGAAGCTGAAGGATCGGTGCCTTCGGATCGATCCAACTGCTAGCTGGTGCGAGATGTGGTTAGTACTCTAGTGAGGTATTGGATTGAGCAATGGCTGTATGGCAAACTTTGGCAGAGCGTCAGGACTTCACTTCAGTCGTAGCTGTAACATGGCATCCCACACCTCATCATGAGGTAACTCCTCTTGTCCCTCTTCATCTTCGTCTGGCTCTTCGCCTGTAGCTGTAACGTCTGCATCTCTACGTACAACTCTCTTGGCACTTGATACCTGCTGCGGCGATGTAGCAACATCGATGTCGCCTTTTGCAGTCGGTCGCTCTGGGGGTGGCTGCACTAACACTCGTGCCATTCCCTCTAAGTCACACATCCGCTCGATCTTCCCAATCTGCGCTTCTAATTGGGCGATCGCGTCAATGGCTGCTTCCCGTAACTCTTTGCCTGACAGCCCTGCATCCAAGAGTGCTAGGGGCAAATAATACGCCCGTAATGCGTCGCACACTAGCTCTGTCTGAGGGCGACGGCGTTGCTGCAAATATGCAAACGTTATGCCGTCATCACTACCGATCTGACGCACGATCCGCGCTAACTGAATCGTACCTGTCGAACCCACCGCTGCTTTTCCTGGCATTGAGAACTTTAACCCCTATTCTTTGTTCTTCTCGATTAATGCGTAGCACTCAACACCAGCGATCGCGCTTAGTGCATCGTTCTGACTTCCTACCTGGTATCTTTGCCGATCGCCTCTGCTACGAATTCAAACTTGGCTGGATAATTTCACCAACTGCACTCAACCAATACCCACTGGATTGGAAGGCAATGACCGCTATCGTTCCAACTCAAACACTAACAACATTATTCCTATCGCTTTAGTCAAGTTTGTCTACTGTTATCTATGTATAAAACTACTTTATTTCTTCTTAAGGGACTTATCATCCGTATTTCCCCCAGATCTACCCCCAATCGCACCCACTTTTGCTCTCAATCTGCTCCCAATCGCACCCACTTTTGCCCC
>NZ_JACJQX010000009.1:0-160659 GCF_014696895.1 Chroococcidiopsis sp. [FACHB-1243]
TTGAGTTGTGGGATTAAGCAATCGGGCATCAGGTTTATTCATGCCTCCATTGTACCTCTTTTGTCCTTTATTTGTAGCCTTTTCGATTGCCGGGTTAATAAAAGAGCGCACATCGCCAGAATTGCTCTACCTAGAATCAAAATTTGCATCTCTAATGTCTTATGGACTGTCCACCAAACTATTACAAGAATTACTACCAATAGAAGGAGAAATAAACGCTGCATCTATACGCAACAATCTACACGCATTAGGTCAACGCTTAGAATCAGAGTTACCGGAAGAAGCAGGAATATTATTCGAGGGTTGCCAAAGAGATTGGGAGAAGCTCCCCAGACCAGGTTTACCCTTGGTAGTAGGTATGGATGGAGGATATGTTCGTTTCTATGACAGGAAATCTAAAAAAGCCGGAAATTTTGAAGTTATCGCTGGCAAGAGTATAAAAGCAGACGGTGCATCCAAATGTTTTGGCATGGTTTATTGCTACGACACCAAACCCCAACGGCGTATATTTGAGGTGTTGAAATCTCAAGGGATGCAAATGAACCAGCAGGTCAGATTTTTATCAGATGGAGAAGAGATTATACGTGACCTACAATATTATCTCAATCCCAATGCCGAACATATACTTGATTGGTTTCACATCACCATGCGGATAACTGTGATGAAACAAATTGCTAAGGGGATAAGTAAAGAAGATTTGTCAGCAGGTATAAACAGCGAATCCATCCTCAAAGATTTGACTTCATTAAAGTGGTATTTATGGCACGGCAATGTCTTTAAAGGATTATCAAAAATTGAAGATTTAATCGATAGCGCCTTTGTCTTAGGTTCGGATGATGACGAGCGAGAACCAAGTCTTGAGGCACAAAAACTCTGCTCTCATTTGGAAGAGTTTGAAACTTATATTTCAAATAATGGGCAGTATATTCCCAATTATGGCGAACGCTACCGTAATGGAGAACCGATTTCCAGCTCGTTTGTAGAGTCTACCGTTAATCAAGTTATTAGCAAGCGATTCGTAAAAAAGCAACAAATGCGTTGGACTCTCTTATGGGGCGCATCTTCTTCTCCAAATGCGAACGCTAGTATTGAACGGAGAGTTAAAGAGTAAATTCCAGCAGTGGTATCCCGAATTTAGAGTGGATAGCGAACAAAACCAGCCAATGCTTCATACTGCTTAAATCCTCAGTATGAATGCGATTTAATTTACCTTGAAAGCACTAACCTATGTAAAAAACAAGCTAGTTTTTTTCTGTCTATGTACTTACCAACTTTCGTGTGTAAGTTGGTAAAATTAGTTGACATATCCCAAGCTTTTTAGGAGTTTGGGTCATGATGAAACAGATCGTCCAACTATCGAAAGTTGGTAAAACAGAAAAACAAGAGTGTAAATCACCTAACTCTCGCAAGTATTCAGAAGTTAGAACTAGGGAACATTTGTTACCTGAAGAAGTTGAGGCGATGCGGAAAGCCATCAAAAAATTGAAGGGTCGCCACGCTCATCGAGACTCAACCCTAATTTTGCTGCTCTACCGTCACGAATTGCGAGTGGCAGAGGCAGCAGCCTTGCGATGGGAGCAGATCGACTTTAACGGTGGAACGATTTACATCAAGCGAGTCAAAAAGGGAACTCCTTCTACTCACCCACTTTACTCTGATGAGATTCGCTCTCTCCGCAAGTTGCAGCGAGATTATCCTGCTAGTCCCTATGTTTTCCAATCTTCTCGACATGGACCGTTAGCACTTGATACTGTCGGTGGAATTATTGAGCGGGCTGGTGAGTTAGCTGGTCTACCTTTTCCTGTTCATGCCCATATGCTACGACATGGAACAGGTTACTACTTGGCGAATCGAGGTACTGACACTCGGACAATTCAAAGTTACTTGGGGCATAAAAATATTCAGCACACTGTTCGTTACACCGAACTTGCATCTACCAAGTTTCAAGGGCTTTGGGATGATTAATGTTTAGAACGCCTGCTGAATTATTGCCCATCTCCCCCGAAATTTTTCGCTCTCCAATATCTCCCCAGTCGTTTCGTTCACACCTACATGCAACTTCCGCCACGTCCGTCGCTTATCCACTCCATGTTGACGTACTTTCCATTCCCCCTCGCCATACACCTTGACTCCGGTTGAATCTACCACTACATGAATCGCTCCTTCACTCGGTGCCACGGGCATCTCTACCTCCACCTTGCCCATTCGTCGCGACAAGGTACTATGGTCAGGCACCGGCAGGTCAATTCCCATCAAGGCAAAACTTGGACTCCACAAATCCCTCCGTCTGCCGTCCGGGTAGATTAAATAACGATTGAGCCGTTGCCATCAATGCAATTGCCCCATCGCGCTCAGTGCTTAGATGCTCCACGCCTTCCACTCTTTTGTTCATTGATCCACCCTGCTCTTCCCCGCTTCGTCAATCCAAAAGCTCAAGCTTCCTCGTTGTTTGAGCGCAGCATCATAGTTATTCCAGTTGCGGACTCGGCTTTGAGGGTTTAGGTTTCGTTTTCATTGCAAGACAATTCAATGCTTCTCCATCTTCAGTATTTTACCCCCTATCTCATACCGTTTATGCAACAACGCCGAAAAACATACCAGTCGGGAAAAGACTGTAACCTAGCTAAAGTATGTATGTTGAGTTGAAGTACTTGTCCTGGGAGAATCGCGTCGATAAAGCGAGAACGGTTATTGCCTTGACCGTCCGTCGTTATTGAACTCCTAATCGTCCATGCTGGTTCTTCTGCCCATCGAAACTTTAATTTTTCAGCCCTGACTCCTGTGCGCTCAACAATTACAGCTTTGGGAAAGCCCCTACAGCCAGACGCACGAACTGTATCAGCGGCTCGGTCGGCAAATCTAATTACGGAGGTTCGTTGAGGATCTACATTTTTACTGTCCATGAGAAAATCGCTGAGTAGATTTGGTGGTAATCGCTTTATCTGCCAAGGTGCTAGCTGCGATGGTTCGAGCGTGGGGATGAGGTCGGCGATCGCCTCATACCACCCTCGCTTTTTTTCTTTGGCTGGTAGCGATGGCGGAAAGCCGCCCCTGACCGCCCTCAAAACTAATCGAACTCGATGTTGCGGTACGCCGAAATCAGCAGCATCTATTATTTGTCTATCTACCCAATACCCCAATTTGTAAGCATTTGCTCGATTTCAAAGAGCGATCGCGATCTGATGTAGCCGCGCACGTTCTCCAGAAATAAGTATTTTGGCTTTAAAGCTTCTAGATAGCGGCAGAGAACTATACCAATTTCAGCATCTTCTCGCCGTGGAGCAGAGAAACTACGGGCTGCGGACCATTGCTGGCAGGGGGGAGAGGCAAACAAAACATCCACTGGGGGAAGCGAGTAGGGATCGACCTCGGTTAGATTGGCACAAATTGCATCAAAGCTAATATTGCGACGATATGCCTTAACTACTTCTGGATCTTTATCGATCGCCCATTGGGGAGAGAGTACGTCAAGCAGTTGAGTAACCCAACCGCCACCACCGCAAAAGAGGTCGCCGCAAGTTATTGTCATCTTTTTAACCCTAAAAAAGCGTGAGTTGTTGTGTTTTGGGCGGACTGACTTTTTGGTAAAAAGGAGAATCTCTTAAAGTAGCGATCTCGGCTTTGACCCAAGCGAGGTTGTGTCGCCAATAGGGAAAGGTCGCTCCTGCCTTGCGCCAATCGCTCCAAAGGGCGTTGGCAATCGGAGAGCGCCCATCTGTCGTCAGTTTAATACCGTAGCGATCGCACTGATGCAGCAAAACTGGAAGGGGAGGAATACATCCTCGAATGGGTTTGTACCAAGTCACGCCAAAAATATGAACGCGATCAATCCCCGCTTCAGCAATTGCCGGAACAACTTCATCAATAACTTGAAAAAAAGTAGGAAGCCAACGCTTTTGCTTGCCCAAGATACACCAACCACTCAATCCCACAAAGTCTCCCGAGCGGCAATAAGCCAAAACCTTCTCTACGCAGGACATATATTGCTCGGCACTTACGCCTTGACAGCTTTGTACCAAGGTGAAATCTTGCAGTTTATATCTTTGTGAATCCAGATATTTAGCAGCTACAACGGTAGCCTCTACAGCTTTGTTACCTTCGCTAATACTCCATCGCTCCTTTTTACGCGTACCGTTGACGTACTTCTCGTCTATTAGTAAATCATAGGATACGAGCAAGGTTTTCTTTGCTCTAAGTAGATTGTTTAAAGTAAGTAACTGTCTATTTAAAGCTTCTGCTGGAGTAACGCGACAATTGGTTAAAACATCAGTAAAAGCTCCACTGTCATAGAGAATTTTGCTGTTGGAAAAATCTAGGAAACCACAATCCGGTACTCTAGCAATTGTCTTTCTGCTGTGGCTATTCACTCGAACTGGCGACAGCTGAACGCTGCCACAAATATTATTTATTTCTTTCTGATAGGTATTTGATTGAGCGTTAACAAATATTTCCAAATCCGGCTCGTAGGGATTCGTCCCCAGTCCGTAGGCTTCTGATAAAAAACCTAGTAAGTGCGACTTAAAGCGACGGGTGACGTATCTATCTGCTACAAGTTGAGAAGCAATTTTTTCCAGATCGACAGTTGGGTTCACGTACAGCAGTACTCGGTAGGAAGTTGAAGAATACCGTCAACCAAGTACAACTCAAGTTCGGATAAAGGAAAATCCGTGCGCTCGATTTTCTCAACTACAGCAGCATTGATAAAACCTTTGGCACACATGAGCTTGGCACTGCGATCGATATCGACAGTTAGCTGCCAGTGCTGACAATGACGCAAATACGGGTCTTTTCGCAAGAAAGGTTGATAAGAGGCGATCGCGTCGAGCAACCACCCAGCAGAACCCTTTTCAACCAGATAGCAAACACCTTCAGTATAGAGAAAGTGTTGCGAAGGGTGGGGGTAGAAAAGGGTCGTACCTCTAAATTGCGCGAGTAGTTCGCGTGTCAGATTGGATTTTTGAGTGTCGTTCATCTTTCAACCCCCGTGGAGACCACCACTGTAACGGTACTCCGTTCAGTGGTGGGAGGAAACGGGGGACAGGATCTAGGAAACATATCGAGTCCTCCATGTGTTGTAAGTTAAAAACTTGATGTCTTGGGGTTTAGCATTCTGGCAGAGTCGCTTACCCGTCTCGACAGAGTGTAGCGAAACTCTACCTTTACTCGAACCGCCAATAAAACAGAGATTGTACTTAGGGTGCAAGGCTAAAGAACCGCGCTTAAATCCTAGAGACATTGTTCCGCCGTAAGGGGAACGGATGTGACCTGGGGCGTGTTCTAATCGATGTAACTGCCTACGGTGAAATCGTAGGGGAATCACTACTAATAGCTGCGTATTGTCTGGTTTGTCGCGTCCTTCTGTATACCAGTTGGCTAATACAAAAGAATCGACATTTTGCGCTTCAAACTTTTCGGCTAACTTGTTTTTAGTCTTCTTTAGACCTAAAGAATCGCGTAGTCCTTTTGTTTCTAAGCCAGACTTGGTTTCCAGTATTCCAAGTTGACGTAGTTGATTGTAAAACCAAGCTTTACCAACTTCTAATGGACTGAATGAAGTATTCCACTTCTTACTGTTCTTCCAGGTTTTAGCCTTGATATCTTCTACCACAAAAGCAGTAATAGGGAATATCTTGCATAAAGCTTGACAGATACGCAATTTCCATTGCCATCTGGCTTTAGTAGATGGTGTTAGTCTTTGGGTGTTAACTAATCTGTTGGCACGATTTTGACGACAGGGAGTTTTTCTAAACCTTCTGGCTCGTCGCATATTCCGCCGCGTCTCAACGGCATCTTTTACCCAGTCCTCAGCATGAGCCAGAATATTTAGGTAGGTATGAGCTTGAGACTTGACAGTAAAAGCTTCGCGTTTGCTACCTGGGTCAATACCTACTGCAATTGGTTGAGTATTACGGCTTGATGGTTCTACATTTAGTCGAACGCAGAAGATTCCGCGTTTCCAAAATGGGGTAGCTTTGCTCGATTCAATCCAACGTTGCGCCCTGGCAGGTGTTGTTGGCATTAGTGGACGTTGATTTCGATCTACGACTGGTACGCAGCTCCAATGTGCGGGACACCCGCGCTTCCGCTTGCTAACATACATGGCGATAAGCCCAAAGTGTATACATCCCATCGCCGCTGACTATATCAGTGATACAAAACTTGGGAAGCATTCTGTATGTGATTTGAACTGCCACGTCCAGATAGTTCAGTTTACGTTTTCCGCACAGGCTAGACAACTGCTTAGTCTTGCTGGAACTAATTGGCTTTTAGTTCTTCGCAAGCCCACGCTATATTGCTCTTAGCAATTAGCGTTGGGTAGTTGACGCGTTCTCATTTAGTAAACTGGCAAACAACCCAAGCAAAAACAACAACAAGCAAGCACTGTAATATGCATTCAACTAGCTGATAGCCTAACGCTGCTACTAACTGAATCGGCTCTTGTTCAGTGCTTGAGTTGGTAGCTTTTTGAGGAATTTGAAACAAACTGCCGACTAGACACAATCCAATTGCGTAAGGTAGTGACGGTACTGGAGTTTTGAAGACGGGCAAGATGAACCAACTCCACAAATTTTACTAGCACCCAGCCTTGAGCGATCGCGCTAATCGTGCTATACCCTACGAGAAAGAGCAAAAAACCGATAATAGCTCCCATAACTAAAAAAACTTAGCATTGTAGTGACATTTACTTATCGTACTCTCTCGTGTTTATAAGTCGCGATCAACTGGTGGAAAAAGTCGATAAAGCATTTCAAGTCAGTTGCTTGAATTAACAGGTCGAACCTTGCAGGTGCAACGTCATAGTAGTGGTAACGAGTTCCATTTCGGTAATCTACTTGGAGAGTATTGAGTAAGTCGCAGTAACCTATTGCGACAACTTCACATTCTATAACTGGTAGCATTTCAATACTATCAAGAATTTTTTTGCTGGCAACAAACTGAAGGTTTTGGCTGAGAAAAAAATCAGGCTCTAGAAGCCAATCCCTCAGCTTAGTAGTTTTGACTCGGCAGGGATTCCATTTCTCGTTTAATTCTACCACTCTCCGATAATTGGTTTTTGCAAACTCGATAGGTCGATCGGGGGATTTCTTCGTCCGTACCAGCTTCCGCGAACTAGAACGGGGTTCTAATAAAATTGATGTATCTTTCATGAAATATTTTATGCTGTGTAAAAACTATTTGAGCGAAGATAAAGCGCGATCGCCCTTCTTGAAGCGTAGCAGGCACGAGTAGTACCTTCGTTTGACCACACCTGCTCGTACACACCCACAAACAACTTAGATAAGGGGAGTTGCTTAGAAAATTTCGATTTTTGGACTCGTATAGTTACAAACTAATTGTAATTTTGTTTTTTGTCAAGTTTTTCGAGCGGTTGGAGTAGAATCGAACGGTAAGTTTTTGTAACGAGATAGAATTTCTATGGGCTGGGGTGAAAAAATTAGTAATTTAAGAAAGCGCCTTCACCTGACCCAAAGAGAAGTAGCAAAGGCAGTTGGAGTTGACGATCAGACTATATCTAATTGGGAGCAAGGAAAAAGTAAGCCAAAACTAGATCCAGCTCAGACTTTTGCTTTGTGCAAGGTTTTGCAATGTTCTTTGGAAGAACTGGCATCTGCCATCTTAGGTGACTGAGCAAATCGTTTTACTTGTAAAACTATGTAAAGCAAAACGGTAATAATTACCGTTTTGACTGGCTGGCTTCTGCCCGTTTTTGACTCAGGAAGACAAGCAACATTGCTCCACATACTACTATTGCGGTGCGCTGGAGCAATCAATCTATTGTAAAACTATGTAAAGCAAAACGGTAATAATTACTGTTTTGGCTGACTCTTCCACTGAAAGCGTAGAAGTTGAAGTTTGGTGCAAACGGCAACTATTTCAGGCTGCTGCGATTAAAAAAACCGACTTGGGGGCTAGAATGGAAGGCGATAGCTCTTGTTAGTGCCTCAAACCCTATGCCTGCCTCTGTTAGCCCGTCGGTTCGTAAAGGTTTTGATTACAGTAGTCTTGATACTGCTACTTCTGATTTCGTGCGGCAGCAGACTGGCGACATCAAGGTGTTGATGAAGCGTGCTGCCCAAGACATCTTTGAAGTAGGGCAAAAACTCATTAGCGTTAAATCAAGATTAAAACACGGGCAATTTGGAGACTGGTTATACGCTGAATTTGCTTGGACGGAGAGAACTGCCCAACAGTTCATGAACGTAGCCAGACAATTTAAAAACGAAAATTTTTCGGATTTGCAATTTGCCCCTTCTGCCTTATACATATTATCAGCGCCTTCTATTCCTGAAGCTGCCCGTGCCGAAGCCTTAAGCCGTGCCGAGGCAGGCGAAAACATTAGCTTTACTACAGCGAAAGCAATCAAGCAGAAATACACTCCAGCTTCAACTAAGCCTCATCCGAAGGACGATCGCAAAGAAAATGTAGAAGCTGAAAGGAATAGCGACGCAAACGAGCGATCGCCCGCGCCATCACCGTCACCGATTTTACTACCGCAGCCAAGCCCGAAGCAGGAAATCGTTCGCCTTCTCCCTAAAAACCAAACAGAATTTTCTGTGGATGCTAGTCCTGCTCAACCTCAAACTGTGGCGATTGCCACTTCACAACCTAACATTTTAGTCGAGCAGTCGGAAGAAACTGGAAACTGGTGGCAACTAGGAAGACACTTACTTTACTGCGGCGACCCCAATTCTCGCGAATTTTTAGCACGAGTACCGGAAAAACCTCAGCTACTGTTTGCTTTTGCACCAACTCCGACCTGGCTACCTGCCATCAAAGCCAAGACGCAGATCGTTGTGGAAGACTATTTACCTCACGGCAGAAATATCGATCAATTCGATGAGAATTTAGAGTCGAATCTTTTGTTTCACTCCAACTTAAACGATGTGGCAGTTGTTTGTTTTCTCCCAATACCAGAAATTATCTCCGTCGTAAATCGGCTAGATCGTCAGGGATTCTTAGCTGACCCGAACGAAAAGAATTGTAAAAAAGTTATTGATTACTGGAAGGCAGGACGCTTAAAAGTAGAACGAATTAGTTAGTTTCACTTGGAAAAGCCCTCGCGATCGCTTTTCGAGCGAGTTTGGGCTTTTCTTATTTGCTCAAATGCCATTATAATATCTTCAATTAAATAGAAGCTTCGGCTTGGAGGGGAAGGTCTGTCGCAACCAGACTGATTTCACCCACCGAAGGCTCCGACCCATGTTCCTTACCGAGGAGGTCAGAACGCGATGCTTGTTATAGTATTGTGCCGTTTTTACGTGCCAATTGTCAAACAAAAATCAAAAGTTTTTTATCGAAGTTGGGAGCAACCTGCTGCTAGTGACCGTAAGGCACTGGTTTTAACTGGTTGGGGTAGTAGAAAAATACCTACTGGGGCAATCGTCCGCTACTTGGGTGCGATCGTTGCCATTTTCTATTACTATAGGAAGCAGGTAAAACTCAAAACGGTAATTATTAACGTTTTGGAGCGGGACAAGCCTAGAAATAGCCTTTTTGACCACAACTTACTCAAGTCGGGAAGTGGTTGAAGCGACCGGATT
This sequence comes from Chroococcidiopsis sp. [FACHB-1243], assembly GCF_014696895.1. Lineage (NCBI taxonomy): Bacteria > Bacillati > Cyanobacteriota > Cyanophyceae > Chroococcidiopsidales > Chroococcidiopsidaceae > Chroococcidiopsis > Chroococcidiopsis sp. [FACHB-1243]. The sequence continues at coordinate 9,543 of NZ_JACJQX010000009.1, forward strand.
GTATTAAAAACAAAAAATTTGGGACGGGCGAGAAGGCACCATCCCCAAAAGCTTTTGCACGAGCTTTTACTAACTGCTGAGTATAGCAAAAAATTGGAGCAGTTGCCAGAACCTTCTCGCCCGTCTCGGTCACAGGAGAAAAACCGAGATGGAACGACACGAAAATTTACATTTGACCGCACTGACGCTCGACCGCCAACAAGTTGTAGCACAGTTAGAGACTCTCGGCTACAAGCAGGGAGACGCGGTGTACGTCAGAGCATTTCTGCCCAAAGAAGACCACCGCTACGCGCCTAACACGGGACGTAAAGCCAATCGCCTCAACTGGGAGCAAGTAGAAGGGTGGCAAGCACAGGGATATGGCGTTTATATAGTAGTGAATGGTGGGGGACATAAAGACGAAGATGTAAAGTCCTGCCGTGCCATCTTCTGCGAGTTTGACGATAGACCGATTGAAGATCAAATTAATTTTTGGCAAGACTTGGGGCTACCAGAGCCTTCGATGCAAATTGCTACCCGCAAGTCAGTCCACTCGTATTGGGTATTTGACGAGCCGATCGCCGTGGAACGATGGCGCGAATTACAAACTGCCCTACTTGCCTACACTGGCTCTGACCCAGCACTGAAAAATCCCAGTCGAGTCATGCGATTGGCAGGGGCTTATCATATCAAACCTGGCTGCGATCCCTTGCGCTGCGACATCATTCATAGTGGAGACAAGCGCTATGGCTACCAGGAGCTACGCGCCGCCATTCCAGTACCAAAAACACTGCTAGAAATACCACCCGTATCGCTGAGATCGCGCTCCTTCACTTCAGAGGGAGGCAAGCGTTACGACGATATTTCCATCCCTATTCCCGCTACAGTCCCTCTAGAAGTTTGCCTCGCCAAAGAATCTCGTGCCTTGCTGGAAGCGGGAGTAGCAGAAGGTGAACGCAATGCTCAAGGAGCCAAACTCGCCCGCGACCTGATCGGTACTGCCAACTACCTGCGCTCGATCGGTCAAAGTTTCGACGGCGACCCCAGGTTACTGCTAGAAGATTATGCCAATCGTTGTTTTCCGCCGCTGCCATCAAGGGAAGTAGAAACAGTCTGGAAATCAGCCGAAAAAGACAACCCCACTCCTAGCTGTACTCCAGAAGGAGTAAACACTTGTATCAGAGCGTGGTACTGGAAGCATCACGTCAAGCCACAGCAAGAATCTACCCAGAAAAACCATAACTATGCTGCTGGTCGTGGCTTTGGCAATACCAACAATCGCGGTGAGAACAAACCACCCGTTGCTACTATCACTCTATGCGATCGCATTCGAGAAATTCTCGACCGAGAAGAGAGCGAATCTAAAATTGCTAACTGTTTGATAGAGCTAGCTAGCGTCACTGGTCGGACTTATAACGAAATTAATCAACTAACCAAAATCATCCGCACTGAGGGAGAACTAGCGGCAGAAGTGATCGAAGCGGTAGAATCTTTTCGTCCCCTACTTAAGAGTAGTCGCAGGCGACTGAATATTTCCTCCTACATAGATCGCACGTTGTCCCAACCGCTGATGGCAAAGGCAGCAGCTATGCCTACCGCTCCAGAATATCTATTTAATACGGTACTTCCTTCTAGCGCCTCACGAATCGGTACGGCAGCAAGAGTTGTGATTAACTCAGAGGGAGGCTACACGCAACCTTGTATTTTCTGGACAGCCAACATCGCCCACTCCGGTCAAGCCAAGACTCCTCCGCAGCAGGTCATCCTCAAGCCGTTAGAGGAAATGGAAGCAGCAGCCAAAGAAAGCCACGACATTCAAATGGAAGATTACGAAAATGACAAGGATGCCGAAGGCAAACCACCAGTGCGACAGCGGCGGTTGCTCAACAACGTCACCACTTCCACTAAAATCAGAATTCACGACGAGAACCCACGCGGCTTACTAGAATATATCGATGAATTAGTAGCAGACTACCAACGGCTAAACCAGTATAAGAGCGGTAAGGGTGACGACCTGCAACTAGAGCTATCGTTTTGGAATGGTTCTGGCGGTAACTTCGACCGCCACGATGCTCGACTGTTCTTGAAGCGCGTTGCTTTGAGCAAGACGGGGACTTACCAGTGGGATACTTTGGCACGGCTGATGGCAACTGACGAAGTTAATTTTATTGCCTCTGGCTATTCCTCCCGATTCCTCTACTGCTCAATCGTGGATGCTCCAGCCCGATTTCTCGATCTTTTATCAATCCCAAATCCCGCTGCCGCCCAGTTAAGAGAAAAACTGTCTTGGTTGTACGCCCAGTTGGAACAACTCCCCGAAACCGATTACTTTCTTTCCCATGAAGCGAAAGTCCTGTTTCAAGGCTGGAATCATACCTTGGTAAATGCCGAGATGGAAGAAAAGCATTTTGGGCTATCGCTAGTCTATGCCAAAATCGAATCTTATACTGCTCGCATTGCACTGTGGCTGCACATCGTCAATGCCGTACTACGTGGAGAGTCGCCTTCACAAATTATCGACGGCACAACAATGCAACACGCGATTGAAATTGCTTTGTTCTATCTCGACCAGCATAAGCTAATCCACGCTCATAATGCACCTAACCGCCAACCAGAAGGCATTTTTCTGAAAGTCCAAACTCAAGCCGAGAAGGTTCATCAAAAGGGTGGTAAGGGTGTGAGTGCTTCGTTCTTGAAAAGCCGGATCAATGCTCTTAAAGGTTGGGCAGTGGAGAAAATTCGCGCTTGCATCTTCAAAGCCTTAGCTGCCTCTGGTCATGGACGAATCGAAGGTGAGGGCAGCGAAATGGTTTATATCCCCAACCCACCAACAGATGATGCCTTAGAATTGGTGGGTTTTGGTGAAGAATTGGTGGCATCACCAATAGTCCAAACCTCCAGCAATAGCGACTTACAAGCTTCAATTGGTGAAATTGGTGAGCGAGTGTGGTCTTGGGGGTCTCCCCCAGGAACATCTCGCGGTGAGGACAGTGCCATGCGGGGGTGTCCCCCGTTGAGGAGCCACTGCGTTGCGGAGGTTCCCTCGTCGATCGCAAGTGGCGTGCAACTGTCCGGTGAAGACACTCGCGTGCGTCCTTTGCCTCCGTTGAGCGAAGTGTCTGGTGGCACAACAACAGAGGCTACTTTTTCTCAGCCGTCAACTGAAGCAATCGCCTCGCCCTCAGACCACCAATTCACCAAATCAGTGGTTGAAACTATTACTGCGACTGGCTTAGACTCTGTTGTTGATACCACCAATTCTGCACCAATTGCACCAATTGAAAAAACACAGCAACAGTCACTAACTGCACGGGAACTGGCAGAGCAAATCCTGTTATGTTCCACCTGGACTGAGATTGCGAGTCGAGTAAAAGAAAACACTAATACGTTAGTAAAAGCTGCTAAGGAAATGACATCTACTCAGCGCCAGGGCTTGACTAAACTGTTAGTCGAGTATTTGTGTCAATTCCCTAGTAATCTCTATCAACTAACTTGGGTTCCCGAAAGGTTAAGGCAACGAGCGATAGAGAAGCTAACTTTTACTATCCACTGCGTAACGAATGCCGTGGAGGGCGCTTTGAATACAACTAAAGAAACGATTTCAGGCTGTAGGTTAAAATACATAGATTGTATTGGGACGCAGAACGAAGTTTGGCTATTTGTGACTCCCAGCGGTGATGATTTTTACGCTGGTCCGAACGCAGTGGAGGCTGTAGCGTGTTATGAATGGTAATTTGCTGCAAGTCCAATCAGTAATAATAGACGCACCGGAACTAACTGAAGACGAGGAACGCGATCGCCATCGGTTGGAGTTACGGGTAGAGCAGGCATTTTATCAGGCAGGAGCTGCACTGCGGGAGTTGAAGGAAAGAAAACTGTATCGCAGTACGCATTCTACCTTCGAGGAGTACTGCCAAGATAGATTTGGCTATCATCGCCGTCACTCATACCAATTAATCGATGCCGCAGTTGTATTTGAGAATTTGTGCGCCAATGGCGCACAAAAAAATTTAGACATTAGTGGCGCACGGATTTTACCAACCAGCGAACGTCAGTGCAGACCGCTGACTCAACTGGAACCAGCCCAACAAGTCAAAGCTTGGCAGCAAGCTATCGAGTTAACAGGTGGCAAGGCTCCCAGCGGTCGTACAGTAAAAGGTATCGTGGAGCGTTTGAAGGAAAAACCGCGCTGGCAAGCTGCTGATTTTTGTTGTATTGGAGATGTATTTGTCCTGAGTAAGTTGGAAGATAGCGATCGCAAGTATAATGGTTATCCTTGTATTGCAGTAGAGCTAAAACAGTTTAGTGTAGATGTTGACGTACACGATACAACTTTAACCGTGAAACCAGAGAACCTGAAAAAAGTTGACTCTCCAGATGCTTATCGCCAGCTTCCACAAATTCTCAAGCGGATTAGACGGTTGCGACAGGTGGATTCGCTCGATCGAAGTGTAATTCGCTTTTTGGAGGAATTGGGTAGGCAAAACTATCTCACAGAAGTTGAGGACATGTTACTCTCTTGCTTGGAGGAGCATTACAAAAAAGGACTACCCGCGACAGAAAACTGGGATTAATCAACTGTACTACCGTTGCACCAAGGGCAGCGCCAACAAAAGCGCAAGCTATGACAAGCCAGGACTTTCTAGCGTTAACGCGGTCTTGGCGAAGAAAGTGGAGCGAACTCGAAGCCGTGCCGAAAAAACTCTGAAGCTTATTGGTAGCCAATGCATTAGCGGGACTAAGCCCCGTCGAGAGAAGCGTGGGAAGAGTGAGCATTCCACCCCCTCCCGGGATCGTATCGATAATCCCCGCTACAAAACTAGTAGCCGCTAAACCAGCTAGGGTAAAATTAGAAATTTCCATAAAACTGTAGGCAATTGCTATTCCATTACGTTCTTTGTATACTAATACATTAAAATATTAACTTTCTTTAACTAGTAAAAATCTCTTGAAACAGCTCTTGAGTTGTTCAAATTAATTTACATCTTACATTAGGAACTAACTTGTCTTTTAGATTTAAAGTTGATACCTTGTATAGGGCTACTTAAAGCTATCTTTTTGAGAAATTTAATTTTCACACTTCATATCTTGCCTGAATCCGCGTCACTTTAGTGCGCGGAGTGGCTCAAATAATCTATCTTTTCTATAAACTTCCTCTATGAATATAACTCGCTTGCGGCAAATAGGATTTACTCTTTCGTTAATCTCATTGATACCTTCGCTTTTGTATCTATTCATTGGCGAAATAGCTCTAATACTAGAGCGTATATTGACAGGAACAATCATCATAGTTATTTTTACATTTATCCTAGAATATATAGTGAGCGGATTCTCAATTTCAAAATTGCTAGTATCTATAAAATTAAAAAAGGGAGCAATGCTTGGCTTTGCTACAGGAATAGTAGCAATGGCGATAATTCGCTCTGGAGCGATTAAGGCAATCTGTCAGCTACTTCACGTAGCGTGTAGACAATTACAAACATCAGGAAGGAATGATTTCTTAATGCTGCCCACTCTACCCCTATTTTTAGCAGTATTGGCGCTCGTGACAGGGCTTGCTGGGTTGATATTAATAGCGCTTGCCCGCCTGGAAGATTTTGCATTTGAAGATTGAAATTGAAAAGTATAAAGTCTGAGAAATATCCCGATTATAGCTTTGTAATAAGAAACTACGCTCGTCATACTAAAGAATAATATTGAAGCTCCGCTAATCTCGGTTAAATAATAGGTCGAGCGAGATATAAAGTGTGGGTTGAGGAACTTCAACACAAAATTTTTTTTATCTTTGCCATCGAGTAAACAACAGAGGAGCAGACTAGTGAAATCTATAAAAAGTTTACCAACACCCGTATCTCCATTTTTGAGTCACTCGGTTACAATTGTAATTCCTTGCTTGAACGAGGAAGGCAGTTTGAAAAAGCTTTTCCAAACGCTCGATCGCGCTTTTCAAAATCTGGGGTTTACTCTACCAGTACTTTTAATTGATGATGGTAGTACAGATAGTACACCACAAATTTTGACACAGTTATGCTGTCAATATGTTTATTTAAAAACAATTCGACATCCTCAAAAGCGAGGTGTTACCGGAGTTTGGAAAACCGCGATCGCCCACGTCAATACAGAATGGGTATTCTGGGGACAAGCCGATCTAGAGTCCGATTTTCAAACCGACTTACCTTTATTGTTAGAAGCTTGCGTACCAGGAGTTGATGGTGTTGCCGGATGGCGACAGCAACGCGGTGATGGTAAAGTCATGGCTTCCAAATTCGCCAATCTTGCCTGTCGGATGTTTTTTGGTTTGAAAATTCATGACATGAACTGGATCAAGCTCGTACGTCGCGATATTCTCGCTGAAATACCCTTCAATATCGTTACTCATCGTTACCTTTTGGCAGTTTTGGCAGGATGGGGATATAATATTACAGAAGTTTTCACACCTTGGCATCCCAGATTTTCCGGCAAAAGCAAATTTGGTCGCGGACGACTAATGACATCGGCAATGAGTTTTCTGAGAGCTTTGTGCTGGTTTCATGTCGAGCGGCAGCTTCACCAACCTCGCTTGTACATTTCAGCTGCTTTCAAGGCGATTTATGTTGGGTTCCGTGCTGGTAGGGAGGCTTTCGAGTTGCAAGTCCAGAGCGATCGTTTAGCAAATTATTGACCGAGTAGCGAGTAGTTTCGACTCTCCGTTGATCCTCGTTCCCAGTTCCTAATGAATAAACGCATTCTCGTTGTCAGTTCGGTATATCCTCAAAATGCAGAAGGCAATCACGGAGCCTTTGTGCGAGAAGCAATTTTACGCTGCCAATCTGCGGAAACTACGTTCTCAGTTTTTGCTCCAGCTTACGAAGGCAGTAAAAGCTATATATTAGATGGCGTGAAAGTTCATCGCTTTCGCTACTGTATCAAGCGGTTTGAAAATCTCGTCCGCGATGGAGCGCCGACTAAGTTGCAAAAACAGCCGCTTTATTTACTAGCAGCAGCGCTTTACATCCTTCTAGGTACGATTCAGTTATTTCTGGTGTGCTGCAAAGAAAAACCCGCCCTACTCCACGTTCACTGGGCTTTTCCCCACGGCTTGATGGCATTTCCTACTAGCAAGAGCTTGGGCATTCCGATGGTGTTCAGTTTTCACGGAGCCGAACTTTTACTCGCAAAGAAATTCCGCTTTGTCTCGACAATTTTGCGTTGGCTTACGCCCCATGCCAACAGCGTCACTGCCAATTCTTCTTTCACGCTAGGATTGGTACGCAAAATTTATGCTGGCGCAGTCACCGTAATTCCCTATGGTTTGACGATTGAGGCAAAACCGCCCAAACAACGTGCAGTAGGGGAGATTCCTCAATTACTTTTTGTTGGCAGACTGGACGAACGTAAGGGATTGCGATATCTGTTGGAAGCTTTGACACTGATTTTAAAACAACAGCCCGTGTGCTTAAAGGTGGTTGGTAAGGGAATCCTAGAAACGGAGATTAAATCTCAGTGTCATGCATTGGGTTTAGATAAAGTGGTAGACTTCCTCGGTTTCGTCAGTAAAGAAGAATTGGCAGATGCATATGCTTCCTGCGATATCTTTGTCCTACCTGCCATTGTCGATAGCAAAGGCGATACCGAAGGTTTAGGAATCGTGACGATCGAAGCCTTAGCCCACGAAAAGCCCGTAATTGCTAGTGCAGTGGGTGGTATTGGCGATGTTATCCGTTCTGGAGTCACTGGTCTATTAGTACCCCAAAAAGACCCTGACGCATTGGCAGCAGCAATCTTGAAAGTACTAGCTGACCCAAATCTGGCTCAACAGCTCGGACGAAGAGGCTTACAAGATGTTCAAGTCCGGTTTGGCTGGTCGCGGATCGTTCCTCTGTGGCAAGAGGTTTATAGTTTCGCTTTGACCAATCGAAATGGGATCGCTACTCGACTGAAAACTAAAAAGTTTAATCCTTCCTCTCAAGCTTAACTAAAAAACTATGAACAACATTCAAGGAACATACGACCTTCACCTAATTTTAATCGCGCTCGTTGCAGGAGTATTTGCTTCATATACTGCATTTAGCTTATTACCTTTATCAATTCAAAATCGAGATCGACAACGCAAGCTATGGTTAATTCTTAGTTCAATCAGCTTGGGTTTGGGAATTTGGACGCTACACTTTATTTCAATGATTGCTTTTTCTCTTCCAGTTCGGACTAAATACAATGCATTATTTACAATTATGTCGATTGGTCCAGCGATTTTTGCTTCGGGACAAGCCTTTTTCTTAGTTGTAGAAGCAGAAGATCCGACAAAAGCCAGCGTAGTTAAAACTTCTCTATGTTCGGTTTTAGTTGGACTTGGAATCGCTACGATGCATTACGTAGGTATGGCGGCTATGCAGACAGGAGCAACAATTCACTATAATTGGTTTCTGTTCTTAGTTTCTATTATTGTAGGAATCGCTGTATCGCATTTAGCAATTTTACTATTATTATGGTTGCAAAGAGTTCCCTCCTCATCGCAAAGAATAGCTAATTTTATTAGTGCAATCGTTCTGACAATAGGAGTTGGTTTTATGCACTTTACAGGAATGAGTGCAACTAATTTTATAACTGAAAAATCTTCACAACACTTTCCAGCGTTTTTTTTAAGCGACACGCTACTAAGTCTTATAGCATTTAGCATTGCTATTTTTTTTATGGGTACGGGGTTACTTCTTTTATTTACTTCTGTTGAAGATTATAAAACGAAGTCCAACATTAACTCGGTTAAAAACGATGCAAACGGTAAACTCTCGTCAAGTTCGAGATATTTAGACTAGGACTATTCTGAGAAGATAAAATTGATTCAATGCCGCATTTGAGCTGAAGGCGTACTCTCAGATTTGGGTACGGATAAAAAAGGTAAAAAAAGCAGTCCATATAGTAAGGCAATAAATACTACGATTGGTAAAACGACTGTAAAGTTCTCTTTGCGAACTATCGATTCTACAACAGAATAAATATTCCGCACCTTTAAGGAATTATTAAAGATTTGGTCGGAATAAATATCTTTAATAGAGGTGTATTTATGGCGGTCGAGATTGAAAGCTATTTTAGTAGGTGGTTCCGGTGTAAAAAAATGCAAAAGTCGCTCGGACTTTAGGTCAATGTAGCAAATATTACGAATATCTTGAGGAACGTCAACTCCATTGCTTGTAGAAACGGAAATAAATGAAGCGTCTACTAAAATGCTATTTAAACTTTCTGGTTTCACACTTCTAACTGTCTTTTGTAGCGGTCCTTTTTCTAAAAGTGTTATTATTTCTTCAAGAAGAGACTGTTCTAGAAGATCTTTTACGTAGTAGATTAGAAAGTATGGAACGTGTTTTCTGCCACGATCGTCGTTGCATTCATTGTACAACCAGCCAAAAAGCGTTTCATGTCGATTAATTTGATGAAGATATACTGCTGTAAATCCTTCTGGCGGAGGTTGATAAGCGTCCCAGTAGCGGTCAATAATTTCGCTTTTAATAGTACTCTCTAAACTTAGAGGAAAGCCTTTGCTATACGCTGAAGTAAAACCTACATCGTCGAAAGAAGTATATATAAGTTGTTCGACGTTTGATAGCATAAAATTCAATAATTAAACGGCACTTTCATTCTAGCAAACTAATAGAATAGCTTTATCCAACAACATAAAGTCATGGCTTCTCACCTCCTTACTACTCCCACAAAAAAAACTAATTGCTACCGAATACTAAGTTTAGGTCAACGGGGAGTTGGCAAAACAGTATTTTTGGCAGGAGCTTATTTAGATCTGCGAGACTCTGTAGAAGAAATCAAAGTAGATAGTCTCGATTCAGTAACGGAACAAAATGTATTAAAATTGCTAGGACATATTAGAGAGACGGGAGACTATCCTCCTCCCTCCGTTAAAATTAGCAACTTCAATTTTGCTCTAAAAATGTCAGTCAATCAGCGTAAAAAAGTTTTGTATAATTTTTCTTGGAGCGACGTACCAGGAGAAATTTGCGAACCAGACAACGAAAATTTTCAAGAATTAGTATTCAACTCTCATGGCTGCTGCGTTTTCTTCGACGCTTTCGCTCTTGTAAATCAGCCCGATTATGTCGTTCGTCTCAACAAGATAATGCAGCAATTGCTAGCCGTTGCTTCTCTCACAGCTAAAAACGGTATTTTCTATCCAATATCTTTGGTTTTCACTAAATGCGACCTACTAGGAGTTCCTCCATCGGATGTTTTGAGCTTGGAGCCACATTTAACTCCCATTACCGACCCACTCGATACTACGGGAGTCATATACAAGACATTTTATTCTGCCGTCCGAATAGCTAAGCAAGAGGGAGACAGTAAAGTTGTTTCTAGAGGCGGTGCGGGAGCAGCAATTTTTTGGCTGACTCAAGAATTGCTCAACATCAATCAAAGAGGCGAGACAAGGCGACTTGCTTCGCAGCTACATTCTTTATCTTTTCCATCGTTGAGAGCTTATACTGCCTCTGGTTCCTCGCTGAAGACAAAGCTAATAAATTCTAAAGTTTTTGCTTTACTCGGACTTTTGGCGTTCGTCTCCCTGGCATCCTGGTTCGGAATTACTTGGTACGAACGCCAAGTAGCAAATTCTCCAGATGCCCTGACCGCTCGTTCTATCGAGCAGTATAGGGGAGTCCTCCGCGCTCAACCAGAAAACACCGACGCTCTCATAAATTTAGCCAACCTTCTGATCCAAAAAGCAGAGTATAGTGGTGCTATAGAACTAATGCAACGGCTAGTAAAAGTACAGCCTCAAGAGATAGAGTGGCAGATGAACCTGGCTCGGCTTTATGCAGTAACGCAACAACCAAAAGAAGCTCAAAAAATTTACGATAGCATATTGAATCGTGACGGCACCAACGTAGATGCTTTACAAGAAAAAGCTATACTACTAGCATCGACCGACAAAGCAGCAGCGAAAGAGCTGGCAACAAAAGCAATGCGATACGCTTCGCCAGCAGCAAAGCCAAAAATTTCGCAATTGTTAAATAGCCTATCAAATTAGTATTAATTGATAGTTTTTCTTGCGTTGTAAATTTTTTGTGATATCTTGATCTTCATGTGCCGATCGCACGATGCTGAAAACTTGTCTGACTCAGGCAGTCGATGTCAGAAATTTTACTACTGAATAATGGTTGTAATTGCATTGACAAAAATTTCTCGGTGAGTTTGTGTCTGCTAGCAAAAAATTGGAGAAAACAATGACAGATAGAGAAGATATCTCGCTAGGCGTTCATAATCGTGCCGCAGTTCTCGATTTAGATAACGAATCTCGGTCTTGGCGTTACGGTGAAAAACCAGACTACACGAAAAGCGAGGAACGCCTAGCAAAACACAGTAAGTACAACCATACTGAAGGATCGCTAGCAGCGATTGCCCAGAATCTCGTCCGCGTGTTTGAGATGGAGGCTTCGTTCAAAGAAAATCCATCTGAGTGGCGTTCGATTGCCCAAGAAAAGTTCGTGATGCAGACGAACAACGGTCGCGCCTACACTGCTGAAGAAATTGCTAATATAGGAACCTATAACACGTTTCTACCCAAGAGCGAACATTACGATCCAGATCGGGAAGATTTTCAATCATCAGCCGATGTATTTCACGCGGCTTTTCCAGAAGGTTTCTTATGGGAGTTAGTGGAAGTTTACTCGGCTCCTCCTGTTGTAACGTTTAAGTGGCGACACTGGGGCGAGTTTACAGGGTCGTTCAAAAACTATGCTGCTACGGGCAAGACGATTGAAATCGTGGGAGTCTCCGTCGCTCATGTCAACGATCGCTTACAGATCGAGAGATTGGAACATTACTTCGATAATTCCAAATTTTTGCAAGGGCTAACCGCTGGATGTCCGTTTCACAATAACGGGGCAACTCAGTAATTTTTACCGATTTATGCTAAACCTGACTTCAAAAATGAAGTCAGGCATTTATGCCAGCTTCGAGCGAAAACTTTTTCTAAACCGAATAGAGTATTAGGTTAACTCTCCTCTTGTCAGAGTCATCTACAAACAATCAAAACTGCTGTTGCAAGTCCAGAGCGATCGCCGTGAGTTATCAATTTAGTTAAGATCGTACCGCTCGATCTTTCAGTGCTACCTCGATAATCCCAATAGAAGTTGATTTCCTGTTTTCTCTCAGTAAAAATCGCGGGCGATCGCAAGAGTGTAGAACCGCTTTCTATGTGTCAAAATCGCAGCCCAACTCCTCTTTTTCTGATCTTTCTCAGTACGGTAATTGTCGTACCTCTGGGTATTATAGGAATTCTTTCCATAACCGTGCTTTTACCTGCCTTAAGAAATCCCGAATCTAAATTCTACTCTTCTAAAATTGGTTATCCGGCACTGCAACGATTGAACGGCAGACCGATTGTCGTCCAAACCGTACCAGTAAGGTTAAGGTTAAGCAACTTGGAAGCCACCGCCGCCCCTGGCGAGTCTGTTGCTTTGCAGCAAGTGGAAATCCGTCCCTTGGTATCTGGAACTGTAGAAAAAACTCTAGTCGTAGAAGGGCAGCAAGTACGCAAGGGACAACCACTAATCCAGATTCAGCAGTTTCCTTTCCAACTTGCCGTCGATGCCGCACGTAAGAATCTAGCTATTGCTTCTATTAACTTTCATACAGAGAAAGAAACCATCCCAACCCAGCTAGCAGTACTAGAAGCTAATGTTGAAGCAGCTCGAAGAAGGTTATCGATCTCTCAAAGCGAATCTAAATTGATCGATACTCTAGTACGAGAGGGAGCTATTAGTAAAATGCAGCGCTACGACAAGCAAGCGTTGTATGCAGAGCGACAAAATGATTTTATAACTGCTCAGCAAGAGTTAGCAGTTGCTCGAAGTAACTTATGCAAGCAAAGGGCAACTGCCCGTCTTCAGATGCAACTAAACGAGATAGAGTTGAGGACTGCTTTGAAAAGTCTTAGCTACACCACGATCCGCGCCAGCGAATCTGGTTTAGTCAGTCAAGTTAACGTCACGAGCGGAGAAACTACCGATCTATCCAAGTCCGTCGTAACGTTAACTGCAAATACAGTATTCAAAGGTTACGTCGATCAAGCACGGCTCGATGCTGTCAAGATCGGCGATCGCGCTACAGTACGATTGGTAGCGTACCCAGGACGCACGTATCGAGGTAGGACGATCCGCCTCAACCCTACCGTACGATCGGAGCAGAGCGGCTCCCTAAAAGTGGGAGCCGACCGCCAATATACTTACTCTGTATGGGTAAAGATCGACGATTTGGCTATGCCACCAGGTTTGCAGGGCTACGTTGAATTTACTTCCAGTCGAACGATCGCGATCGTTCCAGAAAGTGCGATTACGCATTTGTCTGGGGGAGAAGGAATGGTGGCGATCGCCAAGGCAGATCGAGTAACAATCCGAAAAGTAAAACTAGGTAGGACACGCGACAACCAGCGCGAAGTAATAGAAGGGCTAAAACCTGGAGAACGAGTCATCGCGAACCCAAGAGCATTGAAACCTGGCGATCGGCTAAAGACACTGCCACAAAAAGAATAAAAGCATCTAATAAAAGTCAGCCATGTTTAATATTGTGAATAAAAGGATTGTGATAATATCCGAACAAACGACACGACTCAGCAATATTTTTGTTATTCAACCTAACTTCGATTGCTTAAATCGCGATACAGCTTTAATACTCCACCAAAGCTTTGTAAATCTCCTATTATATTCTCCTACTTTGTGCGCGATCGATATGTCGAAGATAGCACTTGTACATAGTTCGGCACTAGCGTATTTAATCACTATGCATAAGAATGCTCGGCAATGGCAACATCGTTTAATATTTTGTCACCTACAACCTTCTGTCAGTCTCGTACTAGAGATCGCACAACTCGACCGAGCATTTGAAATATTTGATAGTTGGAAAGATGCAGTTCAGCCAATAATACAAAAATAAAAAGATGCAAGATAATAAATGTTTATTTTTTACTACTCAAGAGGTTGAAGCAATTTTTCAAGATGCCGCTCATTTATCTGTGAATGAATTTAAAGATGATATATCTTACACGCAGTTAATAGCAATTGCTAAAGAAGTGGGTATCTCTAAAGCAAATGTAGATGAGGCAATAAAAAAATATTACTCCGCAACTAATAATAGTACAACTCTTACTTTAAACAACCAAAAAAGGTTGAATTATGATGAAGATTCTTTGCTTTGGCTACAATTTATTTTTAATATTTTAGTTTTCGCTATTGTCATAATATTTACATGGAATTTAATTCAAGCTTCATTTGAAACAATTCAACACTACATTACTATATCTTTACAACCAGGAATTTCGATTCTTACTTCTAGTACGCCTCAGACTATTATTAATAGAAAATCATTGCTTGTTTATCTTATTGGAAAGCTTTTTATATTTCTTAGTAATTTTTTATACGTTGTAGTTTCTACGGCTATAATATCTTTTATATTGACTTCATTTGTTCATATATTAATTAGTTTAGAACTTAGAAGTAAAAAAATGTTTATAGCTACATCGATCATTTTCTTAATACAGAAAGGTTAGGAAGGCTAGTTGTTATCGGATCGTTACAATTTTCCTCTGTTATTTCGGAGTATTTATCACTTTGCTTACTACATAAAAATTTTTGAGTGTAATTCAAAATTAGTAATTTATAAGTATTAACTTAACAATTTTTTTGTTGAATTCAATTTTTGGAATAAATATAATTAAATGAAATTTTTAAATAGAAAAAAGATTGTTTTTTCAATAGCAGCATTAACATTAGTTTTTGGGACGCTTTACCCTTGGTATTATTTGCCTTCAAAAGCTTTAGAAATCTTTGAACTTAGACTTACAGTAGCACAACTGGGTAGAGTGTTAGCACTAACTCTTGCTCTGCTAGCTTGTGTATTTACTTTTCATCATATTTCTAAACAAATTATCCGTTTATTTTTGTGGATTAGTCTTCTAGCTATCTTACTATTTCCTTACATAATTGTCACTTGGTCGCCAACGGTCAACTATTTAAGTACTGCTTACTATAAACAGTCGTCACGAGTTAGCAAGCATATAGAAAAAAATTTTCCTAACGTCCAAAGTCAGTGGAAACAAAATATTTTGCTCGATCGCTCGACTGCTATTGCTTCAGTTGCCGACTTTTCAATAGGAGATGTACGCTTTTTTCAGAGCGCTTCCTGGGATCGTTTATTAGTCAAAGGCTTTGGTTATAGCAATAATTTTTTTGCTTTTGTCGGGCGCGGTTGGGGATATACTGTTAGCGGTCTCATACTATGTTTGTTAGCAATTTACTTAAGTTTTAGCGATCGAGGCTTAGATCTTTTTATTAAAGATACAACTAAAATTGCTCCTTGGTTCGGTGTAGGGTTAATTATTTTATCTATTTCCCTAATTACACCCAACGTTATTAACTTTCAACTCGACACTTTAGTTGCTCAAGCTAAGTACCGCCAAGTACTAAATATTAGTAACGCTATCGGTTTATGGTATCCACCATTAAAAAGCGACAGTCGGTTTCTCTGTCGTATGGCACGAGCAGCATTTTACGGAAACGTACCTAACTTAGCTTTAGTTTCTTTTGCCAAAGGAGTTGAGGAATATAATTTAAATAATTATTTTGAAGCAGAGCGTTACTTTCAACAGTATTTGAATGACGATTCAACTAGTTTTGTAGCTAAAGGGTACTTAGCTACAACTTATATTAACCAAGGGGTTAGCTATTTTAACACTCAGAAGCCTGAAATAGCTGCAAATTATTTTAAAGAAGCATTACAGATATTTCCCAATCACGTTGAAGCGCTTTACGATCTCTTACTAGCAGAAGTAGCAAGCGCCAAGTTTGAAGATTCTGCTAAATCGGCACAAAAACTTATAGAAACACAGCACTACTCTCAATTACCCAACCTTTCTATAATTGCTCAAGGATACTTACATAAGAGTTGGGCAAAATTTCGCAGTGACGATTCGGTACGAGCTTGGAATTTGTATCGCCAATCCATTGATAAGGAAAGTTGGAATGAACGAGACGATTACATAGTTGAGCTAGAAAGTGAAGAACCAGTCTTGAGTGAAATCTCTGTAGATTAAGATACTATTCGGCAATCTACAAATGGCAAAAAAAGTAATAAATTTATTCACTGTATTTGCTTGGCATATCAGTTCTACGTTTTGTCCTCAAACTAAAAACTTTAAATGGTTGCTACATCAGTTCTTTTGATTAAAAGTTATCCTACACAATTAAATCGCTTGCTTTCTTTATTACTTATCCCTATTTTAGGATTTTTAATCGGATTACTTGCTTTTTCTACCATAGATAAAATACCCTCAGTATTAGAACGTGTTGATTGGTCTACCGAAGCAAGATGGATTGGAGCATCGCAACCGACATATCGATTTTATGCCCGTCACGATTTCGATCTTGCCGCTCCCGCGCAATCAGCTTGGTTGCGAGTCAGCGCGGACAATGATTTTATTCTCTACGTCAACGGGCAGGCGATCGCTAAGGAAAAAGACGTGCTGTACAACGCTTGGGGTTTGAGTAGCCGCCTGAGCGAAAAATTTCAAAAACTAGAAAGTGTTTCCTACCGAACGTATGGCTATGATTGGTTGCACCTTGCCAATGCCAGAGACTGGAAGATAACGACTTACGCGGATCTCGCTCCCTATCTCAAAGTGGGGAAGAATACAATTGCTTTGGAAGTTCAAAAAGGTCGCCCAAATCCTCGCATGGCGATCGAAGGATACGTCCACACCGTACCGAATGCGCCACCGATCGATCTGACGACGGGAGTGGCTCCCTGGCAGATCTCGACTTTGTACGAAACAGATCGAGATATTTTTTGGTTCGATCCAAACTTTACGCCTCTAGACTGGAGCGATGCTGTGACAGTCGGTTCCGTGCGAGAAAAAACCTACAGTAGAGTGTCTTCACATCTATTCGATCGCCCGTTGCAAGGAATGTGGATTGCAGGCGACGAATCTGCTAAAGGGGAGGTGCAACTTCAAGGCGAGTGGGAGATCGAAGGCGGTCGCGGGCGTGCCTACGTGAGATTTGCAGGGAGTAGCGAGTACCTCCTATCGATCGACGGGTTGCTCGTCAGGCGCTTCGCAGATCGCCAATTGCACATGTACGATATTACGAATTTCCTCCACCCGGGTCGGAATATCATCACCGTGCGTTTGGTTCGTCCCCTGTCTGGGTCAGATGAGGGTAGCCCTTTAGAGTTTTTCTTAGATGGCTGGATGGAACTAAAGGGTAATTTAGTAGCAACATTTGCCACTGGCGATCGATGGTATGCTCTACTTCCTTCGGACTTGGGGGTGGAGCAGAGACGGGCGGCGATCGCCATTCGCCCTCCAATCCCGTTAGAACTTCGCCGCAAGTTTGAAGGCAATGCTTATTGGTTGAATTATCCCAACTACCTTTGGCGGGCTGGTCTATGGTGTGTTGGAAGCACGGGACTAGCACTGTTAGGAGCTTGGTTGTTGGGTTCGTGTCAACGGCAGCATTATCGCAACTGGTGGCACAACTTGAGTGTTGGAACGGGGCTGTTGCTACCAGGAATTTTATTTTTAATCGGTATCGGTCTACTCAAACACCGATATGCCGAGTCCGAACGGGGGATAATATTCGCCCAATCTCAAAGTAATTCTTTGATTTGGCTAGGATTTTTAGGTATCGTAGCTGTAACGCTACTGTGGAGCCACAAAAGAAGCGATCGCGAGCGAAATCTCTTGGGAAGACTGCTATCGGCAGGTTTTGGCGCGATCTTCGTTACCGCATTAGTCCCGAGCATTTCATCTTTGCTGTTAATTGTCGCTATAGCTTGCTCTATTTTATTTTTACTGCCACAAGCTCTACCTAAATTACATTGGAACTACCTGGAAAAAGTTCAAGCAGTTTTGCAAAATCAGTGGTTACTAGTAGCCGCGATCGCTTTGTTAGGATTGATTTTACGAGTCTACAACCTCGGCTTTTGGGACTGCGAAGCCGACGAAAATACTTCACTAGATGCAATTAGAGGCATTCTCAAAACGAGAGCGCCGCAGGCAACCTCCGGCATCTGGTACACGCGATCGCCAGCATACCACTATGCAGTCGCCCTCTGGTTGCGGTTGATAGGAGAGTCAGTCGTCCACGCTCGCTTGTTTTCAGCTCTCTGGGGTACGGCAACTTTAGTTTTAGTTTTTATCTTTGCTCGTAAGTTTACTCCTATTTGGATTGCTCTTTTTATTACAGCTCTGTTGGCGATCGATCCTTTCGAGATCTATTTTTCTCGCTTTTTACGTTTTTATCAAATGGTACAATTTACAAGCCTCTTATCCTTTTGGCTATTTTTTAAGGGCTTTGTTTTTCGAGAAGGGAAACTATACCAGCACGGCTTTTTTATCGCTTTAACTCTTACCGTCCTAAGTCAAGAAGTTACAATCACTTTGATGCCTTGTTTTCTTCTCGGTTTTCTCTGCTTCTACCGACCATTTCGATTTGTTGATGACTGGCATCTTATAGTCAGTAGCTTAGTTAGTTCAATCGTCATATCGTTTAACATTATCTTTTTTTCTATAAAATGCTTGACTCCTGTGGTATCAATCTCTAACAGTACGGATTCCTATTTGAGATTACACTTATTTAATATAACTGGACTTGTCAATAACTTTTTTATTAATAATAGTCGCTTGAACGTAATTTACACTTCCTTCTTTTTCTTAGGATTTGCGTATTTTCTCAAACAACGTGATGGCAAACTAGTTTTTTTATTTAGTAGCGTTTTACTAAATTTAGTAGTTTTAACCCTATTAATTTATCAAATTGCTACTCGGTATGCTTATCAAGTTTATCCAATCTTTATTATTTTATCTATTTACAGTGGCACTATTGTGATAGAGAACTTAGGAAGATATTACGAGAAAATATTGAATGGACTGTTACCTCTAAGGAATGTTGCGATCGTCTTGCTTATCTTGCTTTTTATCTCTAATATTGAGCCAGAAAGAGTACTTGCTGCTTATCAGGATTCTATCAATAGACGCAACGATCGAGTATTTCAGTATATACGCGATCGCAGGCAATTGGGAGATGTGGTACTTTCTCCTTCTCCGCCTGGAGCGGCAATATATTTAGGCGGACTGGACTACTTTTTGCCAGGGAAGATTGCCTTTGACGTACCTTATTGGCATGAAGGACGAGTCATCGATCGCTGGGCTGGTGGTGTAATGGTAACTAACTTAGATCGTTTGAGCCAGATTTTGGAGAACGCTAACAGGGTATGGATTCACATGGACGACCATGCAGAAAGAAAGTTCAGCCGTGAGTTCTTGCAGTATTTACAGGTTTTAGGAAAACCTGAATTTGAAACGTTTGGCGCTCGTTTGCGCTTGTGGCGAAAAGAAGATGGAGTGCTGCCTCGCGTTCCAAATGAAGGTGGAGACTTAGGGAGTTATTGATGAAACTTGACAGAATAACTTTTATCAAAGTGGCTATCAGTATTGGGCTAATAATTTTAGTAACGACGCGGATCGATCTACATCAAATTCAATTAGAGATTCAGCATTTATCTATAGCTTTTATTATCTTTGCTCTAATTTACTATACGATCTGTCAATGGTTGAGCTGCTGGCGCTGGCGAATTATTTTGCAGTCTAGCGGACACTCTATATCTACACGTAGCTTGCTTAGCAGTTATTTTGCTGGAATGTTTCTCAATATTTTTCTACCAGGTGCGCTGGGCGGAGATATTTATCGAGTTTATCGAGTGGCAAAATTAACTCAAGATTCTGAGGTAGCACTAGTTTCTGTTTTTTTAGAAAGATTTACCGGACTAGCTGCGTTGTCTGCACTCGCCCTTATTGGCTTACCTCCTGCTTTTAAATCGATCGGGCAGTGGGATATTATTCTTTTATTAGCAACTTGCGCGGGTTCTTTAGTCGGAGCAGTTTTACTAATTACTAGTCCAAAACTATTAATGTGGTTTGAACCCTTGCTAGTTAGATTCAGGCTTGGTAAAGTATTAGCTCGTTTTACTAAAGTTCAACTTCTCCTACGTCAATTCTCTCAACATCGTCAAGCTTTAGTTATTTCAGTAGGTTTATCGTTTCTCCTTCAAGTAGCTATAGTTTATTATCATTATTTTATTGCCTATCAGTTGAAAATTTATATTTCTTATTTAGATTTATTAGTTTTCGTACCAATAGTTGCTGTAATAAGTTTGTTACCAATATCTTTAGGTGGAATTGGAGTAAAAGAAGGGTTATGGATATATCTTCTCAATCACGTTGGAGTTTCAGTAGAGAAAGCTTTACTCCTATCGCTAACAACTACAGTACTAGGATGGCTGTTAAGCTGTTTTGGGGCTGTATTTTTATTTTCAGATTTTTATAATTCGTCTACAGCTACAGCAAAACAACGTAATTAAAATATTGATATGCGTGTAATATATGCTGCTAAAACTATTAAAGTATTGCTTGCCATAAGCTTTGCAATATTACTCTCATGTACGGCGATCGCTAGAACGATTACTCCTGAGATTACTGTAGGAGTAGAGCGTATTGCTAAAGATAAGAAAGCCCAGAAAACAGACTTGCATTACGAATCAACTCCTCTAATAGTCAATATCTTATATCGTCATCCTTCTAGTTTATATAACCCAGTGTCCCCAGATGGTGCTAGTAACGCCAATATTAAATGGGAACAATGTGAAGCCGATCGCTGGTTTATTGAAGAACAGCGATATGGTGAAGAAAGAATCATCGCCGGACTACTCAAAAATGACTCCCAAGCCATACAGTCAGGTTTAAAAATGTTCGATTGGGGATTTGCTCGTCAGTCCCCAGATGGTAGTTTCGCGGGTACGGGCGATCCCTTTCACAGTACTTCTTTCTTCGTCCAAGCAGTTTCCCGTACCCTACTGGTGCTTCAGCAATCTCCTCAAGCCAGCAAGTACGCCGATCGAATAGCGCGATACAAACCATTGGTGCGCCGCGCCGCTCGTTGGATGATTTTACCTTCAGTTTGGAAAAAAGGGATCGAGCGCAACAAGCCTTATACCCACCGTCGCTACCTAGTTGCAGCAGCTTTGGGACTCACTGGAAAACTTACAGGCGATCGCCAGTTAATCGACTACGCCCGCCAGTCAATTAAGGACGGCTTATCACTTCAAAGCCTAGATGGGGGCAATCCAGAAAAAGGAGGCTACGACACGAGTTACCAAATGGTGGGGGTCGTATACGCCCAGAGGTGGGTAGTTTATTTTCCCGACGATCCCCTGACACCAAAAGTAAAGGCGATGATAAATAGAGCTTTAACGTGGGAGCGAGCAAGGATTTTAAGCACTGGGAAGATTAGTAGTCAAGGTAATACTCGCACTGAAGGAGAAGAAAAATCTCGTACTGGTAAAACTAAAGATGTATCTTCAAGAGTCATACTGCGTGGCTTTGCTTATTGGGGGGCAGTGACGGGCGATCCTAGATGGAATGCGATCGCCCGTAAGATTGCTAGCTATTATTACCACTCACACCCTGGCTGACCTGGAGACTATTTGAATTTGTAGCAGAAATAGCTCAATTATGAGTATAATGACAAGGACAAAAGAAAAGGCTATCGGACTGTGCAAAAGCCTTCCATATCCGTGTACGAAATTAATTGTTTTACCAATTTGGGAAGATGATTTATTTATTACATCATACCTGTAATAAATCATTACTTCGCCAAATCTGCGCTGGTTAAATCTTCATTCTCTCAAACGGGACTAAACTACTGATGCGTAGTTTGAAGGTGTGATTGTCGATCTCCACAGTTCGAGGCTTTCGCACATTTTAGAGTTGGCGCTTGTCAAAGGGGTGAATCGCATTGCAAAACTTCCCCTTTGACAAGACAAGGCAATGGTCGCTCTTTGCGGATCGCCTGCGGTAGTGGCGCATACCGTCGAGGTGTGGTTGCGCGATGTGCCAAAGTGCCAACGATGACAATGCACGGCTTGAGCTTGAAATCCCAACATCTGACTGCTTTGTCACCAAAACAAGAGCCACAAGTTCTTGAGATTGGCGATCGCCTGACCAAACTGCGCTCGTGCCAACTCGACCCATTTGAGGGAGAGATCTCATTATTGGAGCGTCCTGTCGTTCTCACGCCTACTGAGTTGGAGTATCTTGTCTACATTGAGAGACGTTACAGCATTGCGCACGATTAGGTCAATGCTCTTAATAGATCGGAGGCGGAATCCGAGCGTGAATTGGCTTAGAATAGATCGTTGCCACGGCTCAATCGTACAGTTAACAGAGCTTTTGGTTACTCGTGCTATAAATGTGCCCTCGGATTAAGTCCACTGCAATCGCAATCGGAATTGGTGCGGCTAGAGTACCCGAATAAACAGTTTAAAGAATTGCTGTACAGTGCCATACTGATGTTGGTGTTGCTATATGCAGGCATTCATATTAATCTGGAAGAGAAGATAGGCTGCGATGTAGCTAAAATCATGCAATTTAGAGCGAGCGCTACACATAAAATAAGCGCGCGCCAAGATTGAGATTGGTAGAGAGGCAATCGCGCTTTACAATCATTTAGAGAAGTTGTACGTATCTTTGTAATGCCACAAACCTCAATTTTACATTTTTACTTCAACCGCAATTGTCCTTACGCTCAGCGAAGCTGGATGACATTACTAGAGTTAGGAATAGACTTTGAGCCAGTTGAGATAGTATTAGGTAAAGACAATAAAACTGAGTGGTACTTATCAATAAATCCTAATGGTACAGTACCAACCATTAAGCATGGAGAAACAATTGTCTACGAATCTTCAGTAGTTAATGAATACTTATGTGAAGTATTTGATAGTCGTGAAGCTACACTCATGCCAGCCGAAAGTGCGGCTCGTGCAAGGGTAAGAGCCCTTATTCTTCGTTGCGATGCAAAGTTTGTTAAACTGACATATAGTTATCTTTCTCATAAAAGACAAGACAATCCGGTAAAAGATGACCAGCTACAAACGCAATTGATTGAAGAACTAAGCTTTTTGGATAAAACTATTGGTGAAGCTCGCGGTACATACTTTCTGGGAGAAAAAGTATCTTTAGTAGACCTAACTTATCTTCCTTTTTTCGAGCGCCAAATAGTAGCATTGTCTGCCTGGAAAAACTTTGAGCTTAAAGATAGAAACTTGCCATATCTAGATCAATGGGTAGACTCTATGTTCGGCAGAGATAGCTTTGTTAAAACTAAGTCTGAGCCGGAACAAATTAAAGAATTGTATTCTTTGTTTTTGGGTAAAGACTACTTCAAAAAAGTTGGAGTAGCCGAATAATAGCTCAAGCTCTTCCTGAGAGGATTGAATCTCATACATACTCATTAGACGAATGAATAAGCTTGAACTTTACCAATTATGCTTCGGAGCTAGTGGCATTTTTTTTAATCTGCTATTTAGTTTACCAGCATTAGCACAAATTGTTCCAGATACTAGTTTGCCCAATAATTCAAAGATTGATTCACAAGAGAATACTAGTACTATTACAGGTGGAACGCAAGCTGGCACAAATCTATTCCATAGTTTTGAAAAATTTTCTGTTCCCACTGGCAGTACCGCTCGGTTCAATAACGTTACTGACATTCAAAATATCCTAACCAGAGTTACGGGTGGCTCGATTTCTAATATTGATGGATTAATTCAAGCTAATGGTACTGCCAACCTGTTCTTGCTCAATCCCAATGGAATTATTTTCGGATCTAATGCTCGGTTGAATCTTGGTGGTTCTTTTATAGGTAGTACTGCCAGCAGTATTAAATTTGCTGATGGAATCGAGTTTAGTGCAGTGCTACCCCAATCGGCACCTTTATTAACAGTAGATGTGCCGATTGGCTTAAATTTTGGTAGTAAATCAACGGGAGCAATTCAAGTTCGAGGCATAGGTAGTCAAGTTACTTCAAATTCAATGGGTAAGCCTCTTTCAAGAGGTGATAGTTTAACCGGACTTCGAGTACAACCGAGAAAAACACTTGCACTAATTGGTGGAGGGATTGACATCGAAGGCGGTACGACAACCGCAGAAGGAGGGCGGGTTGAATTAACTAGTGTTGGGTCTGGTTTTGTTGCTCTTAGTCCTGATGATTCTGGCTGGCTGTTAAACAACCAAGGGGTATCTAATTTTAAAGATATCCGTCTTTCCAATCGTGCTTTAGTTGATGCTAGTGGGATTGGTAATAGTTCTATACAAGTCTCTGGGGCTAATGTGATGCTTGCAGACGGTTCGCTACTTCTGATTCAAAACCAAGGAGAGCAACCATCTGGAAGCATGAAAGTAAATGCGCTGGACTCGCTTGTTCTAGATGGAACTTCATCACATAGAAATATTGCTAGTGGGTTACGCACTGAAACGCTAAGCTCAGCTAATGGTTCGGATATCTCAATTTTTACTAAGAACTTGACACTTCAAGATGGAGGACAAATAGGTACCATTGCTTATAATACTGCTAGAGCAGGCAACGTAGATGTAAAAGCAACAAATTCTGTACAGATATTAGGAATATCGAAAATTAATCCTAATCGCAATAGTGGAATCGCTTCTTTTACTTATAGCTCAGGCAATGCAGGCAATATTCAAGTATTGGCAAATCAGTTGAAAGCTGCCGATGGAGGAATATTATCATCTTCAACACTGGGACGAGGAAATGGAGGAGACATTACTTTAAATACAAACCTTGTAGAGCTATCTGGTAGAAACTCTAGAAGTGTTTCTATAACCTCAAGGGCAGGTACGGCTAGCGGAGTAGCATCTATTGCTTTCAATACTGGCAATGCTGGTAGTGTAACAGTTAACACAGCAAGATTGAAAGTCATAGACGGAGCATCAATTAGTACTTCTTCTATTGCCAGTGGTAATGCAGGAACAATAAATATTAATGCTTCTGATTCTATAAATGTGAGTAGTTTAAGTGCTGATTCGTCTGTTCCTAGCACCATCAGCTCTTCCGTTACTTTTCCAGACGAAATAGTTCAACAAAGACTTAACGTTCCCAAAAGCCTGTCTGGTCAAGCTGGAGATATAATCATTAATACCCAAACATTAAATATTGATCGAGGAGGACTAATCAGCGTTCGGAACGACGGCACGGGTAATGCTGGCATCGTTCGCCTTAACGCCAATTCGATCGATCTAGACAAAGGTAGCATCACATCTGCTACCGCTTCTAAAGAAGGCGGAGACATCTTCTTAAATTCCCGCAACCTTCAACTGCGCGACGGCAGCAGTATTTCTGCCACTGCTGGACTAGCAGGCGGTGGAGGCAACGGCGGTAACATCATCATCGACACCGACACCCTTGCTGCTTTAAATCGCAGCAGTATCACCGCCAACGCCTTTACGGGGAGAGGCGGAAACATCCAGATCAATACTCAGGGATTGTTCCGCTCCACCGATAGTATATTCTCAGCTAGCTCTCAATTCGGTATCAATGGTTTAGTTAAAATTGAAACTACTGAATTTGATTTCATAGAAACAGCGTTACCAGAACAATCGCCGCAAAATCCACAATTAGCTATTGTCTGCCAAGGACAAGCGGACGTGGCTGCTGGCGAACTAGTAGATGCAGGAACTGAAGCCGCACCAACCGATCCCAGCAATTCTTTAAATAGTAGTTCGGGTTGGCACGATACTAACTCTTACCCTCAAGGTTCAAACGAAATAGCGCAGCTAGCCAGTTCTCATCCCACTCCTATAGTCGAAGCTCAAGGGTGGAAGCAAAACCACAATGGAACAGTAAGCTTTACCACTGAAACAGATGATATAGTACCCTATGGCTCTTTATCTTCTCCTGCTTGCATTCGTACTCAAAGTCGTTGAATCAAAGCTTTATTTCAGTGAGATATCCTTTCGACTTAAAAATAATAGTTCTTTCTCTAACACTTTTGTGCTTGTCCAATCAGTCGCTTCGAGCGCAAACTAAAATCTCAAACCGCAATATTCCCACCGCACCTTCTACTCCTTTTCCTCAAGACCTACCAAAACCTCCAAGCAACGAACCACCTATTGATATTTCTCCTTTTTTCCAATCTCCAGAAACAGACAGTATTGGTGCTGGTACGATTAGAGTAGAAAAACTTATTTTCAAGGGAAATACCGTTTTTAGTTCTCGACAGTTGGAAGCCAAGCTCTCTCCCTACTTAGGGCGCAAACTTACTTTCTCCGAGCTACTACAAGCCCGTTCTACAATCACCGAACTGTATACTCAAGCTGGATATATAAACTCTGGAGCATTCATTCCAGTAGCAGACAATCAAGCAGTCCAAACTAATCGAGGAATAGTCACTATTCAGGTTATAGAAGGAAAAATGGAGGCGATCGACGTTCGGGGTAGCACTCGCCTGCGAAAGTACGTACTTTCACGCCTGAAACGTGCAACTTCTCCCGTTCTCAACGTCAATCGATTGGTCGAAGCTTTGAGGCTCTTACAAGCAGATCCGCTTTTAGATGGGATTTCAGCTCAGCTAAATGCGGGATCGCAGATCGATTTGGCAACTTTAGACGTAACAGTTAAAGAAAAGCAGCCATTTCAGGTAGAAACTATCCTTAACAACGAGCGATCGCCAGCCGTTGGTAGCTTTCAGCGCCAAATCCGGCTCGGACACGCTAATTTGCTAGGCTTGGGCGACGAGTTGAGTATAAAATATAGAAATACGGATGGTAGCAACGCGATCGAGGCTAGCTATGCTCTACCGCTAAATTCGCAAAATGGAACTCTACAGTTTTCCTACACGGACGTTTCCAGTAAGATCATCGAGCGCCCCTTCACTCAGCTAGACATTATTTCTGACGCGCAATCTTACGAACTGTCTTTCCGACAGCCTTTGCTGCGCCAAGCCAGTGCAGAGGCGACTAGAGAATTAGCAGTAGGTCTTGCGGTTTCCCAGCAGGAAGCTAAAACCTCGTTGCTAGATACTCCGTTTCCCCTTTCCAACGGGGCGGACGAACGAGGACGGACGCGCATATCGGCTATCAGGCTGTTTCAAGAGTGGTCGAGTCGTAGCAACAGAAACGTTTTCCTTGCCAAATCTCAGTTTAGTGTAGGTATCGACGCTCTCAACGCCACTATCAATGGCTCTCCGCCAGACGGTCGCTTCATTGCTTGGCGAGGACAAGCCTTGTGGTTGCGAAAGCTTACTGAAGATTTAACTTTAGTATTAAAAGGGGACTTACAGCTGGCAGATCGACCTTTAGTTTCATTAGAGCAAATTGGTTTGGGGGGAGCTACGACCGTGCGCGGCTACAGGCAGGATACATTAATTAGCGATAACGGAGTGCTGCTCTCAGCTGAATTGCGTTGGGCAATATGGCAAAACGAAACCGATCGGTTACAAATCGTTCCTTTTTTTGACATTGGTTCGGCTTGGAACCGCGATCGGAGGGATAATCTAGTAAATCCAGATCTAGGAACTTTAGCTTCTGTAGGGCTGGGTTTGCAGTATCAGATAGGCGATCGCCTCGACTTTCGCCTCGACTGGGGTATCCCCCTCGTTGACGTGGAAACCGGATCGGAATCGAATTCATGGCAAGACAATGGCTTGTACTTCTCCGCGCGCTACCGTCCTTTCTAAAATACGCTATTCTCGGCATCGGCATACCAATTGTCATTTATTTATCTAGCGATCGCGCTAGTAGCCAAACTAGCGCTAATGCCCAAGCTCAAGCCCTCACCCAAGCAGGACACGTTCAACTAGAGCGCGGGGAAGCTGCTGCCGCGCTTCAGTCTTGGCAAGCCGCCAGCAAGTTATACCTACAGTCGAAAAATGAAGAAGGGGCGATTGGCAGCTCTATCAATCAAAGCTTAGCCCTTCAAACGTTGGGGCTTTATCCCCGTGCTTGCACAACTCTCGTGGAAGCCTTAGAATTGGAACCTTGGTTGTGTCAGAGTAACACTTCACTTCGGCAGCAGGAAGAAAGACCAATCCAATTCGGACAAAAACAGCCCTCATCTTCTTTAAATATCATCGGCTTACGCAGCATGGGCAACGTTCTTAGAAGTATCGGCAAACTGCGCGAATCGGAGATTGTTTTGCAGCAAGCGTATAAAAGTTCTTTTTCTCGCCAAAAAGAGAACGATGATGTATTGTTAAGCCTAGCAAATACAGAACGCGCCCTTTACATACAAGCACTCAACAAATACCAGCTCATAGAAGAACCTGTAGCTAAAGGACTAGCTTTACAAACAGCAGATTCAAAGCTCAGGCAAGCATTAGCAAACTATCAAAAAATAGCTAACGAGTCCGCCGCCGCAAATCTCGTCTTGCAGGCTAGGTTAAATTACTTGAGTTTACTGCTTGACATCAATCGATACTATGCTCTAAATGCACCCAATATAGATGCTTCAACCTTGCAAAAGCTACAGCAGGAAACTCAGCCGTTCATCCTCCCATCAATCGGACAACTATTAGTAGCTTCATTTGATTCTCTGCCAGTTATCGATTCAATTTATGCGAGATTAAATCTTGCCAACAGCCTGATCGAGGTCGATCGAATAGCAAATTTAAATACAGCACTCTTAAAGGAAAAAATAGACTTGCGACTTCAAGCTGAGACACTCGCTAAAACTGCATTGCAAATAGCGGAAGATATTAATAATATTAGAGCTAAATCTTATGCTTTAAAAGCATTAGGAGAAATAACAGAAATATTAGATAAACCAGAGAAATCGAGAACCCATTTAGTAGCGGCTTTGCGCTCGGCTCAGTCCGTCCAAGCGTGGGATATTACTTACCAAATACAACAACAGTTAGGAATGTTTTACAATCGTGTAGGAGATTTACCCAATGCTATAAAATACTACAAAGCCGCGATCGCTAGTTTAGATCGATTGAGAAGCAATTCAACTTTAAATAGCTTAGACAATCAATTTTTATTTAGAGAAGAAATTGAACCTATTTATAAAACTTATATTAAGCTATTACTATCTTCTCCAAGTCCAGATCTTCAAGAAATAATTCAGATTAATAGTAAAAAACAAACAGTAGAGATAGAAAATTTTCTGCAATGTGCAAAAATAGAGCGCGATCCAGTTGACGAAAATTCTACTCGCTCCTCAACAGCATATATTTATATCATCGATTTAGACGAACGAGTGGAAGCGATCGTCAATACTCCAGATCGAACTTTCCATGCTTATACTATTGATTCAAAGTCTGTGAAGGCTAACGTAGATAATTTAATATTAAATCTTCAACAAAATAAACTACCCTATACAAAACCTTATATAAATGAAAAGAGCGTCACTCTCTATTCTCAAGAGCTATATCAATTATTAATATCTCCTATTGAAAAACATTTATCTAAAGCAAAAACTTTAGTATTTGCTTTAGATAGTTCTTTCCAGAACGTGCCAATGGCGCTGCTTTATGATGGAAAAAAATACTTAATTGAGAAGTACAGTATATCAAATACGCTGGGATTGCAGTTGCAAAAACCGCAAATGATAGCTACAAATAACTTGAAAGCAATCGTAGCAGGTGTCTCAGAAAAGAGTCCGAGTTATCGAGAGATAGATACTATAGAAAATTTCTCTTCGTTACCAGAAGTAGTTAGTGAAATCACTAAGATAAAAGCAAGCGTACAAGTAGTAGAGCTACTCAATCAACAGTTTACTACCGAGCGGTTGCAACAAAAAGTCAGTACTTCAAATTTTCCTATCGTCCACTTAACTACTCACGGGCAGTTCAGCTCAGATCCGGATCGAACGCTATTATTGGCTTGGGATCGAGCGATCGATCTCCAGGAAGTAGGCAAAATAGTACAAAGCCGCTTGCAAAATCAGTCGGACGCTCTAGAATTGCTAGTCCTTAGTGCTTGCCAAACAGCAAAGGGAGATCGGCGCTCGGTTTTAGGGTTAGCTGGAGTATCAGTTCAATCGGGAGCGCGAAGCACTCTAGCTACTTTATGGTTTGTAGATGCAAAATCTACCGCTCGACTGATGGGAGAGTTTTATAGGAATTTAAAACTGGGAAAGCCAAAAGCTGAAGCTCTACAACAAGCACAACTGAGTTTAATTAAAGATCCTAACTATCGTCATCCTTTTTATTGGTCGGGCTTCCTACTTTTAGGAAGTTGGCTGTAAAAAATAGCTGTTTCAATTCCTTTTTTAGCTTTAGATAATTCCTCTCGATCCTTTTTTTTATTGGCTAGTTCGAGAGTAGTTTCATAGCTATAGATCGCTTCTCGTATTAAACCTGCCTCTAGGTAGCGATCGCCCAACATACGTTTTACTGAAGGATTAGAAGTCGTCTTGCTTACCTTCTCTAATGCTTTGATACTCTCGTCGAGTAGGTTTTCCGACATATAAATCGCGTCTAAGTCCAACAGTGCGGCTTCGTCTGAAGGTAAGTTTAAACTTTCAATTTTTCTAACTACATCAAATACCCGTTTAATCGTGTTTTCAGGCAGAACATTCACAACTGAAGAATCAGCTTTGAAGGGAGCTTTACCTTTGTTGGCGATCGCAGTAATCTTATAGGCATTACCAAATATAAGTTGTGGTTTGTCCGTAGGATAAGTCAGTCTCAGGGTAGCTGCATCGATGCTCTTTTCCCAAGCAACGCCCCTACCTTCTACTCTCACTGTATAACTAGTTGCTCCAGCAACAGGATGCCAAGCTAATAGGGGACGAACAGTGGCGATCTCGCTTCCATAGGGGCTAATTACGCTAGGAACTCCACTAGCGGCTATCGGACCTTTGGGTTGCAGGCAGTTGCTACGGTTTTCGATAGAACAAGGCATAGGTGTTGTGGCTGGTAACGCGCATTTCTGCTCTAACTCCGAAGCCACACCTACTTTTAAGTACAAAACTTGCCTAGTAAGATAGCACAGTACTTGCACGGATTTCCCTTTGACTGGTTCGAGCCGATCTCCTTTGCAGAGCAAGCTGCCAGCTTTCCAGTAGCGATCGCCATCGTTCATAATTCTACCAATAGGACTGCAATTGATTTGGGCGAGGCTGTTTCTCTCTCGCACTGAAGGGGAAGTACCCCAAGCTACTCCGTTTGTGAAAATGAGTAGCAAAGTTATTTCAACAAGTCTTATTTTCACTTATGTAGATACTGCAATTAAAATCGACAATGCATTAGTTATCTATATTTTCTCAGTAAAGACTTATTTTGCCAAATCCTATCGAGAAATTTCTGTCGCCACACTTGTACCTCCGGCAATCTCGAATTCAGCAAAAGACAGGCTTCCCAATTTGCACGGGGATCTCGGGCAGTTGCTTCTGCCAACCGTGCTAGCAGACAGTAAGCATCTGCTCTTTGCGAGTTGAGTTCTAGCGATCTTTGCAAGTATTGCTCAGCCACCGCGTACTGTTTCCGTTCGAGTTCAGCCCAGCCAATATTTTTATACAAAGTAGCTTGAATTTCGTTACCGTTACTATCGTTTAGTCCCGTTCGGACTAAATCTATAGCTTCGTCATAGTGTTTTTGAAGAATTTTTAATCTTGATAAATTATTGATAGCTTGTTTGGCGCGACCGTTACTATTTGTAATAGCAAGGCGATACTGCTTTTCTGCTGAAGCATATTCTCCTAGCTCGTCGTAATAACTTCCTAGCCCAAAACGCCCTTCCCAATTATCGGGAGCGAGTTCAAAACTTTTTTGATAATTGTCTAGCACGCAACTTTTATCTTGCAACTGTTGGCAAACTAGTGCTAGATTGTTACGAGCATCTACATCTTTTGAGTTGAACTTTATTGCTAACTGGTAGAAACTTTTTGCAGCAACAGGATGATTTTGATGGCGATAAGCTTGATTGAAGTAATAATTAGAAATTGCCCAACTAACTACTTGATGTAAAGGCAAAAATCCTATTCCAATTAAACTAGCAATAATAGGTATCAATACTTTCGATCGTTTCAGTCGCGCTATTTTCGATTCAAATGGTATTTTCCCGATCCTTTGTAAGACAATCCTAGCATTTTGCGGACGATTGCCTGGAAGATGAGCCATTAAATCGTCAATCAAGTTTGCCAGAGGTCGGTCAATTTGCGGTGCTTTATTTCTCCAGATTAATTGACCCGTTTTAGAATTTTGAGGTAGATCGAGTACGGAGATACCTGTTAGTAAATGAACGAAAGTCCTTCCAAGCGCAAAAAAATCTGACTGCGGTACGGCTTTTCCGTTTATCTGCTCTATAGGCGTGTAGCCAGCGGTACGAATAACCGTTACATCGTAAAACTTACTAGCTCCCATAATATGATTTACATCTCTACTTATTTTTGCTAAATAAGTATTAGTTGTATCGCGTACCGCACCGAAGTCGATTAAAACTAGCTTATTTTCGGGAGTAAGAATGATATTTGATGGTTTGATGTCTCGATGAAAAAAACCTTGTCCGTGTAGCTGTTCTAAAATTTTTACTATTTGATCGAGCCAATTGATAGCTTGAGTTTGAGAAATTTTACCATTCAACTCTATCCAGTCAGCTAAATTAAGCCCTGGAATTTTTTCCATGACGAGGCAACGCAGTAACGGAGAGTTTCCATTTGGTTGAAAGTCAAAAAACTCATCTATATCAACTCTAGGAATACCAGGATTGTCAATTAGTTGTAACACGCTAGCCTCTCGCTCTAATAACTCAACTAGCTTGGAGTTGCTAGAGTTCAGTACCTTCATAACTTTATGAGTTCCTGGCGGGTCTAACCAAGTTCCTTTCTCGTCTACAACTTCAAATATTTCTACGCGATCGCTATCGTCTAGCGATCGCAATGGTTCTAATAAACGAAATTGTCCGTTAATAAGTAATTGAGTGCCGCAAGAATGACACAATTGAGCTTCATCTAAATTCAACCGCTGACGACACCAAGGATTAATACAATATTTCACACGACAAATTCGCTCCGGTCGAAATTTGTATACCGATCGGATATTGGTTCTAATTGATTTAACGATTGCAGCTTATCTTGTTTCAGTAAGTACGTTTTAAATAGGGGTGGTAGCGCAAATAACAGTTCTTTTGTTTTTTTATCTTTACTAATTATAATTAACGAACAGTTATCTAAGTTTTCCACAGCTGTCATTAAGTCTGAAAGTGAAACATCGTTTTTGGACTTGGCTTTCAAATCAGCGAATAACCGATCGAAGCCGACTGAGATATTATCGTCTACCACTTTTTCTGTTAAATACACGATAATTTGCTTTTCTAAAGCAGATAATCGTTCGGGACGATACTGCTGCCTTAAAACCTCCTTATAAATTTCAGAAATTAATTCTGATTTGTAACTGAGAAATTTTGCAACGCTGCCATCAAAAAACTTAATAATTTTTTCTGAAACTAGCTTAACAACACTAGGGTTTCCCAAATAAGGTTCGAGCATTTGTTCCCACTTACATTCGTCAGCTAGTTTCGCAGCTCGAAGCATTCCTTTTGCTGCCTCTAAATCTAATCCATCAAGTTTCAACGAATGGCACGGTCTTCCCGAACGCTGTAACTTTACTATGTTTTTTAAAGGCTGTCTACTTGTTAGAATAATACAACTAGAATGTTCTTCTTCTATAAGTCTTCTAAAAAAATTACTGTACTCTACAGCAATTTCTTCTCGATTACTCGAAGTTTTAAGGCAATCCTCCAACCATCCATCTATTTCGTCCAAGACTATGAGGTAGCGATTTTCTCTTAAAACTTTTATTAAGCTC
Source organism: Chroococcidiopsis sp. [FACHB-1243] (assembly GCF_014696895.1). NCBI lineage: Bacteria > Bacillati > Cyanobacteriota > Cyanophyceae > Chroococcidiopsidales > Chroococcidiopsidaceae > Chroococcidiopsis > Chroococcidiopsis sp. [FACHB-1243]. The sequence continues at coordinate 43,155 of NZ_JACJQX010000009.1, forward strand.
GAAGTTTTTGCTTGTATGTCTTGCTCCTTTGTATTACTAGAAAGTTTTGCGTAATTTGAACTAAGTAGCTCGTCTAATAAATCGTCTAATTGCGGACCGTACTGTACTGCTTTCCAAAACACGTAATTAAATCGGCATAGCTGAGTACCATTGATAAAATTCTCGATTAATTTAACTACTAAGGCACTTTTGCCAATACCCGCTTCTCCATAAATGACTATGCATCGGTTTTTACTCGTTAATTCTGCTAATTCTGTCAGTTCTCGACTACGACCTTGAAAACAATTTATGCAAGGGGGTTGTCTGACTATCTCGATAGGTGAACTTGATATACCTCGCTCTAACGTTTCTGGTTGCCGATCTGTAAGTATTTCTAACTTTTTTTCTAAAAGCGATCTGAAATTCCACTTGGTAACCTTTATCCCATCCGTTATAACAATGGTTAATAAATCCCATACTTGACGAGCTACCACCGCTCTTATATATACAGAACTATGTGCTAGTGTCTTTGCCATCTGCTCGTAACTTTGACCGTCCCAAGCAGCAGCTAAAAAATCTTTTTCTTTTTTTGCTAAGCTTCTACCTAGTTTAGCTTTGACTTGTCGGTCGATCAACTCTATAGCTGTGTCAAAATCCATATTTTTCTATACTGGCTATTTCTTTACATAAGACTGCACGAGTGATCGTCAATAGCAAGTTGTGCTATCTATTTAAGTAATCATTTTTGCTGCCGAACGCTTTGCTTACTTTAGTTTAATTAATATTTTTGTTATATACAAGATAGTAAATGTTATATACATGTTTTTTAATACTGCGTATAGTTTTTAGCTGGACGTGTCTTCACGAGACGTATCCCTGAGCCGATGCCTTTCGATCAGCTCTCTATTTTCCGGCTTATCGAGCCATTCGCCGATTGCTTCTTCAAGTACGTCACCCATAGACAAGTCTTTATCCATTCGTAGAGCGATTACAGCTCTCATCACTCGCCTTAGCTCTGCGGGTATGTAACCTCTAATTTCCTCTTTGTCAGCCATAGCTCAAAATATAATTCGAGCTTAATCATCCCATAGCTCATTCGACTTTCTTCGTTTATGCGCATTTACGTAAACGCATTTACGCAAATGTGCGGATACGCGCTAAACTATTTAATTAGAAAATAGGAGAGCTAAAGCCGCTTGCAGAGTGCAAGCGATCTTCACTTCCGATCTATAAGAACAACTCGATTAAGCCTTACTGGTGAATACTAGAACGATGAAGGAGGCGAGTGCTACAGATTGCATATCAATGCAGATAGTCGATCGAAAAAAGCTTGAGGACAATTGCACTGGCTATCGTCACGTTTGTCTCTCATTATACCATGCTTTCTGTATTGACTTATGCAGTATGTTACTGTTTAATCTTGAAAGAAACTTTGTAGATCACAATCACTTGAATGTAATCTACAAAAAATTTATTAACGCGAATTGTTTACTTCTTTATGAATTTGGGGAGTACTATGATTGCCCGCGAAGTATCTTGTGAATGTTTAAGCTCCGAATTCTCGAATCGTTTGTATGCTTGTCACAAATTTGACTATGCAGCCTTGGACAGCAGAACTCGCTTGCTAGCCCAAGAACACGCCCGCGAAATAAAATCTCTGTTGCGTCAAAGTGCCGACAATATGTTTCAAATCGGGCAGAGCTTGATAGACGTTAAACAATCGCTCCCTCATGGCTGTTTTTGTAAATGGATCGATTCGGAATTTAATTGGAGCGAGTCATCGGCTAGAAAATTCATGCAGGTAGCCCGACAGTTCAAAACAGTAAAAATTACCGATTTAAATATTACCACCAGTGCTATCCTTGCTCTAGCTCGTAATTCCGTCCCCGATCGAGCGCGTGACGAGGCAATCGCCCGCGCTCGTCAAGGTGAAGTTATTGAAAGCAAGATAGCTAAGGAAATTATCAACCGACACAAGCAATTCATGTCAAGTACGGAGCGAATGACTGTAGATATAGATAACAACAGTCAGACAGTAGATGTCGATGCCGAAGTTGTAAGAGAGCCTGAATTGGAATCTATCGAACTATTAGCAAATCTTCAGTTGAATGACTCGGCTTCCACAGACAACAGTAGCGAGCAGATAATATCGGGATTTTTAAATGAAGATCCTAGTTCTGCTCAATCGCTTAGAAATTTGTGCGGCAATTTAGCTACCGAGAGCGAGACGAGAAAAACGCTTGACATAGAGATAGTGGAACCGTTCACTGTGTTTGGTTTAGCCGATGACAGCACTTCAGGCAATCCTCTTGCTGCCAGTATAGAAAGTATGCCCTACGAGCAAATTGTAGAGATTCTAGCAGCGATCGCGCAATGTACGAAACTAACAACTTTTAATTCAGCTAACTCAGCGGACAAAGACATCTTAATGTCGATCGTCAAGTACTCTCAACTCTTAGTCAAGTACTCTCAACTCTTAGCTAAAAATGCAAAGCACTTGTTAGAGCAAGTACATTTTCAGGACTGACTTCAGCTGTCTCTAAACTAACAATCTGTTGTCTTAGTCTAAGATAGCAAAATATCTACTGCCCAATCGAATTTACTTAAACTTTCCAACTACAGTACAACAACTTTGTAAGAAAGTTGCGCTATTTTTTGCTACTCGATAGTAAGCAATAGGTAAATACTTCTGCACTACTGAGCTTAAAATTAAATTAATATTTCTTCATCTGCTGGCAACCTTTTACTATTGACTATACTTTTGAATAATATAAGCTTTATATATACGAAAAGGTATATAGCTTCTCACTGCCTTCATAAACTACGACTCCAACCTTACACTTGAGTTGGTAGTAACCTCAGCTAACTAAATCAATCGTTAGCCTTGTAGTTTGAAAAAAAGGCAAAACCGATCTGTAAAAAAGTACAGTACCGCACTCACTTCCTTCTTCGGCTATTTAATTTGCGTCTGCAAATCACACCGCGATCGCTTAACTGATATTCGCGTAACATCATCATGACATGGACAATGGATAAAAGCAATACTAGCACGGGTTCTAAATATAATTTGCTAACCTGGCAGCAGCAACAAGCAGTTGACTTACTATTACTTGGAGTTACTCAAGAAGTAATAGCAGCAGAACTCGGCATCAATCGAGAAACCTTAGATGGCTGGTGCAAGAATGAGTTTAGCTTTGCTGAAGCCTTAGCATCGCGCCGACAAGAGCTGCGGATTGAAGCAGCAGGCTTGGAAAACATAATGGGTCGATCGATAGATCGCGTAGAGCGAGAACTTAATGACAACGGTAGCTTTGAGAAAGAAGATGTGAAGGTAGCCTTCGATATCATCAAATTGTTGTCTCCTCATAAATACCTGCGTATATCAGAGCAATCTGCATAGCATTGCAAGTAGTGCGAGTGCGAAAAGCCCTTCAGAAGTAATGCAAGTTACAACCTTATCCGAACTGAAACTTGAATCCGAATAACTGCAAATGGGAAGTACTTATGTTAGTTCAAAGAATAAACAAAAGTTGTGTCGGAGAAGAAATACGCAGCCGTTTGGCTCAACTCAAATCAAAGTCTTACAAAACTTCATTCCTACTAACTTTGTACGTTGTAGCAACAGACTTTGTATTCAATAGCGTACCGTTTACTCTCCTGACCGTAATCGCGATCGGCGTGGCAATTATCTGCAAGCAAGTTCCGAAACAGAAAATGCAGCATTACTACATTGCTGTTCTGAGTTTGGGTATGGCATTGCTAATACCGTCATCCACAGTTCTAGCTCAAAATGCACCTGGACAAAACCAAAATCAAGCAGGCGGAGGCATTTTCGGGAATTTACCTCAAATCTTTAGCAATGCTGCTGGAGCTAATGGCGGAGGTACGATTACCAAAATATTTGCAGTGATTGGAGCTGTTTTAGCTTGCATTACTATATTTACATTTTTTCAAGGTATTACTCGAATGCGTGATGGATCTGAGGTTGGCACGGCAATGGGTCCGTTTTTGTGGTGTTTGGCGTTTGCTGCTGGTTGTCCGTTAATCATATTGTTGTTTACTGGTGGTGGTACGGGTATCTGATGGTAAGTAATAAAGCTAACAAACCAGAGCGGCATTCTAGATACCCAATTACCGCAAACCCTGTAATTGGGAAAAATCCTACAATAGCAGGGCTACCGTCAGAGCTGTTGCCCTTCTTCATTTTCTTTGGAATAGTTGGAGTTTTAGGCAAGTTCTACCTCCACTGGGACTGGTTGTGGACGATCGGTATTGTTGCTTGGATGTGCGGTAGTTTTTGGTTGCTATCAGGTGGCTACCCCAATAAATTTCTCTCTCAATTTCATCCCACCCCAAAACTGAGGCGCAAAAACATTTCCTGCCAGTGGCAGTCGAACGTTCCTTTACCAATTAAGGCAACTTCCACCATGAATCTACCCTTTGGTTTTGGAGGGCGAAAAGTTACTACTCCTGGACTACCGTCTGAATCGTATTACGTGGCTGAAGATGCATTTAACATCTTGTGTTACGTGCAGGTTGACTTACAAGGACGGCAAGTAGGTTTACGATTGTTGAAAGCAGGAAAGAATCGATTCAAATTTACCTTTGATTTTTTAGTTGACGGCGAACACCCGACGCTGACTGAGGAAAACGCTCAAACTATTTTGAATAATTGGGAAAGCGGACTGAAAGGTTTGCCTTTTGGAGAGCGGATGACCGTGGAGTGCGAGTCATTCTCTAGCGACGATGCTCGCCAAATCGAACTAGAAGAATATGCCAGTAGAAAATCCAATCTACTCTACGCTCTGATTCGTGCTCAGCAACAAAAAGCAGGAGAGCAAAAGCGAAAAGGGCTGCGAAACCCCAAAGATATTAGAATCACTTGCACGTATACTCCATTAGAAACAGATGCCGATGTAACGGATATAGTTGGCAGAGCGCTAACCTCTCTAAAAAAGTTTTTTAAAACTTTCAAAGGGCAGAAAGAGGAACTCGATCGCCAGCTTTTGCAAGAGACACTGACTCATGCATATACGAAGGGCTATTTGCAATGGGACGGGATCGTTAACGAACTAATGAAACTCAACGGTAGAATTGACACTGCAAAAGGGCTTTGGGAAAGGGACTGGAACTTTTTACATTACGGCGATGCTCCGGCTATTCCCCAACTACTCGTTCTCAACGAAAAAGGCATATCTGTGGAGCAGAACAACGCGCTGCTGTGTGCTTCCGTATTGTTAAGCGGGGAGCGAGGGCGCGATGCCACGCCCTATACCGGACGCGAGTGGGTATACGTTAAAGATAAATACGTGGGATATTTGGAACTAGGCAAATTTGGAGAATATACGAATGCCGTAGATCAGCTCCGTCATATGTGGTTGCCGCAGACCAAGACACAAGATTATAGGTTTGTCGCTACTTTTTGGATAGACGATATACACCTGCGAAAATTCCAACTCGAACGACAAACTCGTAACGCCAAAGAGCTGTCGATTAAAGCCCTCAAGAGTAAAACCGTTGATGTTAATGCCGATGAAAGAGCAGCTTGGTCGATTGCGGCACGGCAGGCAATTGAGCGTGGAGAGAACATGATAGGCGTGGCAGCTGGTGTATTTCTCCATCGTTCCAATCCTCAAACCTTAGAACAAGATCTACGCAAAACAGCTACTTATTTTAAGTCTACAACCATTTGTGAAACAGAACTCGCTTACCTGCGGTGGTTGCAATCTTTGCCATTTACTTGTAGCTGCCCTGCAAGCGATTTTTATAGCAATAAGTACCTTTATTCAAGCTATGAAGCGATTACGCTTCTGCCACTATTAAATACTCAAAAGATTCACCAACGGGGAATCGAATTACTAGCGAAAGAAGGCGGTACGCCAATTTATTTCGATTTGTACAAAGTTTTAAGATTAGCTGTTTTTGCTACAAGCAGAGGTGGTAAGTCCGTATTTTTAGGTGAAATTCTAATCCTGTGCTTAATTCTTAACATTCCTTTCATTGCTCTGGATTTCCCGCGACCGGATGGCACGTCCACTTTCTCCGATCCAATTAATTTACTAGCACAAAGCGGTGAAAAGTGCTTTTATGTAGATACTTTTGTATCGTCTAATAATCTACTTGAGTTTCCCGATTATAGCGGACTTCCTAGAGCTGAAGAACGGACTCAAGAGATTCGCGATTTTCATGTAGACGCAATTGTAACTTTAGTAACTACAGACGCAGATGACGAACAGGATATTAGAGATTTAGTAGTGCCGTCCCTTCACGATTTCTACCTTCAGCCAGAAATAATGCGGCGATACAAAGCAGCAAATGTAGCAGGACACGGTACGCCAGAACACGCGAACACGCCTACATTGTGCGATTACCTAGAGTTTGCCGAAAAGTGGATGCCCGAATACTTGGCAGCAAACGATCCAACAATTACTGATATTCAACGAGAAGCATCTGGACGAATTCTGGCACGGCTGAGGGGAATTCTTAAGAGTTCGTTAGGTAGAGCGATCGGTCGTCCCACCTCTTTTCGCTCCGACGTTACCGGGCTAGTATTTGCCTTCCGCAACCTGTCAAGCAACCGAGAAGCTAAGGTCTTGATGCTAGCAGCTTACTCTGCTCTATTGCGTCGAGCCTTGGAGAGTCCTATTAGCGTCTGCGTTCTCGACGAACTTTCAATACTAGCAGGTTTTCCGTCTATCATGCGGATCGTCGGGCAGTTCTGCGCCAATGGTGGTAAGTGGGGATGTAGCGTCGTCGTATCCGGGCAAGAACCAAACTCTCTAGCACAAACGGCAGTTGCTTCCCAAATATTCGACAACTTGACGGCTTCCATGTGCGGACATATCAAAGGGACTGCAATTCAATCAATGTCAGATGTTTTAGGATTCGAGCGATCGCTGGTAGCTCCTTATGCATCTAGCTCAACTAAACCTTCTGCCATTAGCTTGACTTCCAACTGGCTGATCAATTTGGACGGAACGACACATATCGAGTGCCTATATCGCTCTAACAGATTAATGCTAGCTCTGATGGCAAATAACCTTGACGAGTCGGCAGCGCGATCGAGAGTTATGGCGGCTTATGAAGATCCGCTGGAGGGGCTACTTGCCTTTGCCAAACTGTACGAACGCGCTCTAGTTACGGGAATGCCGATGGATTCAATTCAGCCTGTACGTCAGCTAGTAGCTTCGGTTGCGAACTAAGGGGATGCAATGCTTATAAAAATGGATCGACGACTAAAAACATGGTACTTAATTGGTACGAGTATAGCCGCGCTTTTTTTTTCTGCTGGTATTGCTTGTGCGGGGATTACGAGAGATGCTGATAACATTAATAGAGGAATAGATCGCATCAGTCCGATAGCCAAAAAAATTGGTGGATCTGATATATCATCGACAGTCGATCAAATTAGTAAGTATCTCGATCGTGCGGGTAATTTTCTTGATGAAATCGAGCAGTATTGGGATGAAATTTCCGGTTTTTATCGCGATATTATCGATTTCGATCTAGATGGAATTATCTCTGATGTAGACAGAATCACGGGAATTTTGGGTATCCCTAACCCATTAGCAGTGCGCTCTACCATTATGCAGCAAGCGTCGATGCCCAACCAGGTTATTACGGCAAATGTTGGAGCTAACGCTATAGATCGGCAAGTTGTAGAGGGAGTTATCTCAGGAGTTTTCAGCAAACGCGGACAAGAAATAATTGCAAATCAGCAAAAAACGGTTCTCAATTCTATAGATCAATCTAACACTGCCGCTCGCCATGCCTTAAAGCGAAACGTTACTCAGGATGTTTTAAAAGATATTGCCGTACAGCAGACAACACTAGCAGCAATAGCCGGACAATCTTCAGCACAACTCACGGCGATCCAAACTCATGCGGCAGCTTCCAATTTAATGTTAGATGATATCAGTACTACGCTCGATCAAGTGTCGGTCATTGGTGAACTAGAACGGCAGCAGACGCTTAACTCCAAAATTGCTGCTTCTCAAAATTTATGGATTCCTGGACTGGATCGATACAGTAACGATGAGTGAAAAAACGTATGTTCGATACTTATTATTTAGCACTAGATACTTTTAGCGACTTGATGAATAATACTAAAACTAATCAAGAAGCTATTACGCAAGCTTGGAATCTTAATTGGCAAATTCTTATTTTGCCAAAAAATAATTTAATTTTTCAACAACTAGCTTATGTAGCACGAGTAATTGGTGCATGTTGCTTTCTCTACTCATTTTATCGAGCTTTACAGCATTTAAAACAGACCTTTGATATCGAGCAATTTATGTTTTTAATTCGTCCCATGATGGTACTGCTTTTGCTCATACCTAACGGCGATCATTCAGCTCAAGTCACTTTTGGCTTGCACAGAATCCTCGAACGCGGCATTTCTAGTTTTTTAGCTCAGGAAGTTAATGGAGTTAAAATTAAACAAGTTATCTACGATCCAATTGCAACGGCTTCTGCTAGGGATGCATTGATTCAAGAACTCAATCAGTGTAGCGCTCGTCCGATGGTTGCTCCTGCAATTGAATACGGTCCACCACAACTTACTCAAACGGAGTGCGTCAATAATTTGAAAGAACGTGCCGAAGAATTACAAAATACTTACGAGCAACAGTATTGCGGAGGCTTTTGTCCAGGAGCAGCAAGATTTTTTAAAACTTTTGCCAATACAATAACTGATGTTTTGAGCAAAGGAGCTTTTAAACCAACCAATAATACTAGTCCGATGGGAGTACTTTCACCGGACAGTACTGTAGTTGGAACTGTTCTGAGCGCGCTAAAAGATGTTGCCAACGCTGCCGGAGGCTATGCTGCTCAATCGGGAATGGAAGCTTCACTCTATGCCAAGTCATGGATGTTCACCAACTCAATGGAAGGGGGTCAACTGCTATCAGGTCTCATTTTTCCAATTGTATTGGCAATTTCGTTGATGCCCGAAAAGAGAATGCTAGTTTTTGATTGGTTCGTAATTTTTGGCTCTTTTACTCTGGCACTACTCTACTACGATATTGCCATTGGGTTAACAGCTCTACTTTTGGTATACGCTAAATCTCAAGCCATGAATACTTTGCAGTACGCTTACATGCTCGGTTATGGCGCTCCAGCAATCGCCCTCGGTCTGGCAACTGGGGGAGCGTTTGTGGCGATCAAGGCAGCTAACCAGTCTTATGCCGAACAAATAGGTATGGTGACGAGCGTGGCAAATTCTGTAGTTTCCATAGCAACTATCTTAATCTAGTGTCAATATGCACCGCCTTCCCTTTGATAGACCCCGTTTTCACTCTAGTAACTTCATCCCACTAACTCAGCTTGCTGTACTGGCGATTGCGATCTTACTTCTATTGATGGTTTTTTATATGGGAACGCAGTTAAGCGCTTTGGCACGCAAACCTCCTCCTTCATTAGTACAATTGGTTGACGGGCAGGTACTTCAAGTTGCCCCCGCTTCAGCAGACTATCGAGAACCAGGAGTCGTATCTCGCGTAGCACAGGAGTGGGAAACGCTCACTTACAACTGGTCGGGAAAGCTGCCCAACGGCAAAATCGATCCAGGCATTAATATCGGTAAAGGTAAGAAAGTTACTACTGCAACGTGGGATGCTGCTTTTCTTCTAAGCGAGGATTTTCGGCGGGAATTTCTGCAAGGAATTGCCGATATTACCCCTCCAGAGATTTTTGAATGTCCCGACCGAGGTGTTTGCCAGCTGCAAACGGTACTGCAAATCGACCAACTCTTGCCACCCAAACCGATCGGACAGGGTCAGTGGTCGGTGGACTCGATCGGTCACTTGATCGCTTTCAATTTAAGTCAGCCAATCGGCGAACCGATGCCGATCAACAAAAGGATTCGACTAAGAGCAATTCCCCCACCCCGCTATCCGCTCGAAAAAGGACTATCTCCCCTTCAACAAGCCGCGTATCACTTAAGGAAGGCAGGGGTAGAAATTTTCCTAATTGAGGACATACCTAATGCTGCTTGAGGTTAGCAGAAACTCTCACATTTACAAATGAAGAAATTCCCTGTCATTCTACTAAGCCTTAACAAGGTTAACAAAACTCGTTTACAAACTTAAATGGAGGTGCGGAGTTCCTCAATTCGCTAATAATTGCGCTCGTATTTGGGATTCCGTAGCTGAATAAAATGGACAAGAGCAAAATTGATGAAGAAGTAGGCTATCAGCACGACGAGCCAGATGTGGCTACAGCGTCTAAGGAAGAAGTTCCCCTCTTAGATGCTGGCGATCGCATCAAGCCAGCTCAGGTTAAACGCCAGCGTTCTTTTGGTAATAAACCTCTTCCCCGCCTGATGTTAATTGGTACGGGTAGCTTTCTGGCAATGCTAATAGTGGTGGGCTTTATTAAGGGCGATACTAATAGTGGTGGTACTTCTCAACAACAACCAGCTACAACAAATACCCCTCCCCAACAAGAATCAGACCTTGCAGTTGAAAATGCCAAATTAAAAAGGCAGTTAGCTCTTGCCAAACAACAGCAGCAACTCGCCAATTTGAGAGTGCAGCTTGCTAAGCCCAAACCCATCGTTACGCCTCCCTCCCCTCGTCCCTCTCGAATTGCCTCCACTCGCCCCATTACAGCTTTACCCGTGCGCCAAGTGATGTACGTCCCAGCACCCAGACCAATAATTACTCATTCTCAACCTGCGAGACCTCAGCCCGCTACGCCCGTTCCAGTTGCTACCCCTTCTCCCGATCCTTACCTTGCTTGGAACCAAGCTGCAACTTTGGGCAAGATTGGCAGTACGTCGGTAACAGGTATTTCTGAAAATACAAGTCAAATGCAAGCTTCAAGTGTTGATGATTCCGACGAATCTGATACAAGCGAAGCGAATATATCAGTATCCCAGCCGAGTGGAGGAACTGGCGAACCTCCGATTCAGCTTGGTTTACAAGAGCGAAGATCGCAAAGCGAAAACCCCTCGGCATCGTACCAGTCGAGCAATAATTACCCAGTTACCGATCGTAGTTTGATCGTCGGTACGCACGCCGAAGGAGAGTTAGAGACGGCGATCGCCTGGACGGGCGAGTTGCAAAATGCCGACCAAAGATTTCTCATTCAACTCAAGGAACCACTTCGAGCCAACGATGGTTCGGTTGCGGTTCCTCAAGGGACGAAACTCGTTGCAAGAATCGATCGCGCGACTGGTAACGGACTGTTACAACTTTCTGTTCTATCTCAGCTGTCACAAGCTAACGGTCGCACTGTCGAGCAGCCCTTACCTCCTGGAGCTATCTTGATTTTTAGTAAAGATGGTCAACCGTTGCAAGCTAAAGCACGGAGGCGGAGAGATTTGGGAAGAGACATACTCATGCCCATACTAGCTGGTGCTTCTAACGTAGCAGGATTGATAAATTCTCCTACTTCTGAATCCGTGTACAGTTCGGGAGACTTTTACAACTCCACAATCAAACGAGATCGGCGAGATTATTTAGCTGGCTTTGGTCAAGGAGCGTCGCAGTCTTTAGTCTCTCAAATGCAAAATCGCAATCAACAATCGTGGCAGGATAACCAATCGCAAGCTCCAGTTTATCAGTTGAAGCAAGGTACTTCCGTCCAAATTTTCGTCAACCAATCATTCCCCCTCGAACGATGAAACGCTTGATTTTTCTCTCTCTTACTTTACTGGGACTATACGGCAATCCCGCTACAGCTTTTCCAACTCGCGAAGTTTTCTCCGACCGAGCGCAAGGAATTGATGGTTCTATTATTGAATTAGAAATTTACCCTGGGGATCTTTTTACGATCAATTTTTCTAAAACTGGCGAAACGGTAAAGCAAGTTATGGCTGGCGATCCTTCTCGTTTTACTTATGGTGGAGTAGACGGAGTACTATGCCCTCTCACCGTAGCGGAAAGCTGTACCAGCACGGGTGCAAAAGTCGTGTTTATCAAGCAAATATATCCTCCGCTAGAATTTCCCAACCAATCTCACAGTGCGGATGGTAGCACTCAGTTAAAAGTCTATACGGAAGGCGATCGAGGACTAAGACAATATATTTTTAAACTTATTCCCATACCAGTGGGAGTGAAAAAAACTTCTAGTTATTCGTCTTTAATTATCAATCCCGACAGTTTAAAGCCTCAACCGTTACTATTACAAAACAAATAGAAATCTATTTTTTCTACATAAATGTAAGCTTATATGCGTTATTTCAAAATTAATAAATTATTATTATATTTAATTATTTGGACTGCAAGTTTCTTGCTAATTTTTGCTTGTCTAGAAACTGAACCTGCGTACTCGCAAAACTTAGAAGTCGATACTAGTACTACGCTACCAACTATTACATATACTGACGGACAAGAGGAAACATACGTCCCAGATTGGTCTAAGGTTACGTTTTCTTCGTTTTCGGCGATCTCACAGTCGGGTTGGGTCGATTTTCCGCAAGACTTAGTAAAAACTCTAAAATATAACCCCTCGCGAGTTTGGCAAGCTGGTACGTCCGTTGACGCGCTCGTGCAATTGGGCGATCTTAAAGACGCTTTCCATCTCGAAGCATTCAGCTTGAATGATATTTCCGACCTCACGGGATTGGCGCTAAAAAACATAAATTTAAATAACTTTGGAATAGCAGATTTACAAACTCCCCTATCTTTAGTCAAAGCGATTCCACAATTGGCAAACTTATCAATTGACAGCGTTGCACCTTTGAAGGATTTATTACAGCTATCGGGAGGACTGGGCAACGGCACGATCTCCCAGATATTGCAACAAAATCCAGTTTTTGGCAACTTGTCTTTGGGTAAATTAGACTTATCTCAGTACAGCTTGCAGTCTATTCCAGGTTTGTCCCAAGCGTTTATCGGTAACTTTACAGGTTGGCAGCAATCTTTTATTACCGATATCCCTGGCTTGAATCTCGTTTCCTTCAGTCAGTTTCCCGTACCTTTCCTGAGCGGAGGCATTTCTTTCGGTAGGATGGATGTTGCTTATTCCAATGCCGAGTATGGCGATCCTACGGTGCCTGCCGACTTGTATATCAGCGGTAGCATCAATCGCAAAGGAAAAACCGTTCCCGTACCCTGTACGGCTGGAAAGCCTTGTAGTTACGCAGAGATTGTCGATCTTTTTTCCATCGATGGTTCTTTGCATGGGAAGCGTTGGGTTTCGGGTCTATCCCAAAAAGTTAAAGGTGGATATGGACCTTTGGCGAAAGTAAATGGGGGTTGGGAACCTACGGGAATTAAAGTATATCCAGGCGTTCCTTTTAAAGTAGTGCTGACGAGCGTTGACGAGACAAAAGGAACTGCTAAATTCGCACTGTACTTCAACTTTTGCGCCGACCTTCCCTTCGTAGGTAAATCCTGCACTCCTTATTTTATCGGTCCCGTTCCTTGGTTTCCAATCCACGAAAAAGGACTTATAGTTGTAGCGTCAAATTCTCAGCCCAACGTAAATATCCCCGCAAAATATCAAGCCCGAATAAACGAGATCGGGCAACAGTACAAACCGCAGCGGACAACCAATACTTCGGAAGTAATTAGCAGCACCTCTCTCTGCGGACAAGGACCAGGGGGAATCGATTTTCAAGCGCTGGCAGATGCGACTAGTAGCATTGAAGGCAACTACAACAGCATCGGGCAGTGGGGATGTGATGGCGCGGGAAATTGCGGGCGTGGGTTGGGACGTTACCAGTTAATGACTTACCGCAGTGATGTTCGATCGGCAATTACGAGCCAACCAGGAGGTAGCAACTTCTATGCTCGTCTTCAAGCAGGATATAACCCATCCACTGCCGAACTCAATCAATATTTTTCAACTCAAGTACAAGATCGTTTATTCGTCACCGCTCAAACACAGAATATCAACCGCCTGCTACGGCGCGGAAAATCAGGCGACGAACTGGTAGCTTGTCTGGGGCAGATGTGGTATTCGGGGACTTGCAGCAATTCAAGCGGGCGCGACTACACTGGCGGTCCCACTATTAGGGAATACGGTCAGAAATTGGTGAAGGGATATCGTCAGGCTTTGGCAAAGTCTAACAAAAACTGCGCCACATCCCCTACAAAAGATAATACCTCTCAAAGTCGCGATCGATCGCAGTAGCAGTAAAGGATGAACAATATGGTAACTCGTTCTACTTTTCTTCAATTAGTGTTTATATCCAGTATTATCTGGATCTGCTGCCATGCCGTAGTAGGAAATGCTACCGAGATCTTGAAGTGGGAACAGTTGCAGGGTGCTACTCCAGCTTTGATAGAACGGGTCAGTCGCGATTATACAAGCGATATTGCCCCAGAATCTCCCGTAAATGTAAGACAGATGCGAGTGATGCAAATTAGCAAGCCTAACGCAAAAACTCTTTATTTAATTAACACTCGCTTGCCAGGAGATACTAACCTCAGTTGTGGAGTATCGGGATGCTTGTTCTACGGTTACGTCAAAGACGATCGCAACGATCGCTTCATACAGGTATTCAACGGCTACGTTAACGATTTTCAACCGCAGAAGGCTCCCCCAATTATACAAGTTAGCGATCGCTTAGAGCATCGCCTACCTTGCTTGCGCTTGACTTCTTATAAAAATAACTTCCCTCAGCCTTTTGTTACTCATCTTTGCTACGACGGCAAGACGTACCAGCCAGTTGATTCACCTAAGTAACGCTCGATGGAATAGCTTTTATGCCCCAATACGTTCGGACGGTATCGGCTACGACCGCAGAATATAACCCTTATAGCAATGCATTTGCTCCTTTAATGCATCCAGATATGAGTTGGCGGTGGGTATTGCTCGGTGGCATCATGCTATTTTTCGCCTTAAGCAGTCAGTTTAGCAGTCGGAAGGGAAAACTAACTACTGGTCGCTGGGCAGGCGCGAGGGAAAAGCGAGCGGCGCTCGACAGCGCGATCGTGCAGTTGCGAGAGCGCAAAAAGGATCGGGTTACGCTCTACGTCGGTACGCCCAAGTACCGAATTAAATTTGCTCCCATTCCTACAGATGCGACCCGAAAGGAGCGTTGGGTTCGACAACTGGCGACCTGGGCGTTAGTCACTCGCGCTAGGGTTTTTACTTTGTGCGGCTTGACTTGCTCTTACCTCGTTCCCGACGCGCAACGCGGGATCGTAGTTCTCGGTAGCCCTGGTACGGGAAAGACTGGTAGCGCGATCGATCCCCTGATCCGCAGCGCGATTGACGAGTCAATGTCAATGCTGATCTACGATGTCAAGGGCGACCACATGCGACGGCACGTCGCTTATGCTATCGAAGCAGGTTATGAAGTTTATATTTTTGCACCAGGTTTTCCCTATAGCGGTACGATCAACCCTTTAGATTTTCTGCAAGATGGGGGAGACTCGGCTAGTGCTAACGAAATCGCAACTATTATCAACCGCAATTCCAAACTAACTTCTAGTAAAGGACAGGATGACTTCTTCGGACCGCAGGGAGATCAGTTGCTGGAAACAGTACTCATGCTGGCGAAGGCTAGCCCCTATCCAGATATGCTGACAGCTTGGAAAATTTTGTCCTTGCCGAAACTAGCCAAACGGCTACAGCTAGCGAGCGGGCAGCATAATTTAGACCTGTGGGCAGAAGTGAGCGCCACATCGTTGCTTTCTGTTGCAGATGCAGAGCGCACGGTAAGCGGTATTGTGGGGACGGCAACGATTACTTTTTCTCGGTTTGTCAAGCGCGATTTTCTACCCAGCTTGATCGGTAAGACGACGATTCCACTGAGGCTCGACGGCAAGCAAATAATTTTCTTTCAGATCGACGAAAAGCGAGAGGCGGCAACTGCTCCCTTGGTTGCTTCATTGTTGCACATGATTGTCAAGCACAACATGAACAACCAAACCCCCCGCCAGACTCCTATGGCGTTGTTCATGGATGAATTTCCCAGTTTGTGGGTTCCAGATTTAGTCAACTGGATCAACCGCTTTCGGTCGTATGGCTTGGTGACGGTTCTAGGTTATCAATTTCAATCTCAACTGAAAAAAACTTACGGGCAGGATGACGCAGACTCGATAGTAGCGGCTTGCTCCACTAAGTTTGTCTTCAATCCCAATCACGAACCTACAGCTGCATCTTGGAGTAAGTATGTAGGTAAAAAAGAGGTAGTCATCAAGCCCCGCTCTAAAACACACGGCAAGCAACATAGCACCAGCCAATCGGAACAGTACCACCAGATCGATCTGATAACGGCAGACCAGATCAACAAAATGCGGGAACGCGAAGGCTTATTTATCAGTCCTCGTTATGAAGGTGGTGGTGCTGGCTCCATTCCTTGGCACGTCAAAAGGTTTGTTTTGCCTGAAGACGACTTGCAAGCGCAAGAGCAAAGCACGAAGCTATGGGATACAAAAGTCCGCGCTCGCTTGGTAGAGAGAGCTAGGAAAACGCAGATCCATCTGGAGGACTGCCAGCTACGAATAGAACTTTTGCAGAGAGCGGCGATTGCGGGGTGGCAGCTACCACCACCAGAAGAGATGGAGGCTGTAGCAAGCGCGGCAGGAGAAGACTAAACTCGTAATATTGCAAGGAGTAACGATAAATCATGCTAGATAGGGATTTTTCTCACGTTGATTCATCTCAACAGCATATTATTCGCGAACAAGTTAGAACCGCTCAGAATACGGTTGAGGGAGCAGCGCGGATCTACAAGCGATTGTCGCTTAGAAAAAAAGCTCCTCCTAAAGTTAGGATAGGAATCGATAAAAATACAACTCATGCAGCTTTAGAACAGAAATCAGATCGGGATGTAAAAACAGAGGCTTTGACAGCCCAAACATCGAATGAAAAGTCTCCCGAAATTGAGGTAGAAATCGAGAAAAACACTACTCATGCAGCTTTATGGAATGAGTATAGTGAAGGTGTAAAAGCTGAAGTACCAGCACAAAAAACGCTTGCCGTCGCCCAACAAGCTATACGTGAAGGTCATTCTCCAGAAAATACTGCCAAAATCTTATCTCACGACCCAGAATTTCAAAAACTTCAACAACAAAATTCTGTGTCGGCAGAGCGCTATGCAAATCTTGCCGTTGCAACCGCTCAACGTCAAGAGCTAGTAGCGGCAAGTAAAAAACCTGAAAAACAAAAGCAGCAACAACATAGTAAAAATAGCGAAATCGAACGCGACTTGTAAGTAAAAACTGTGTATTGAAATGTATGTTATGCTAATTCAATAGGAGATAAAAATGGCTTCCTACTATCAACTACAGCAGTACGAACTAGAAGCA
The DNA here is from genome assembly GCF_014696895.1 of Chroococcidiopsis sp. [FACHB-1243]. NCBI lineage: Bacteria > Bacillati > Cyanobacteriota > Cyanophyceae > Chroococcidiopsidales > Chroococcidiopsidaceae > Chroococcidiopsis > Chroococcidiopsis sp. [FACHB-1243]. The sequence goes on from NZ_JACJQX010000009.1 coordinate 60,344, forward strand.
ATTCAAGCTAAGTTGCCTGCGAATTTTGCTGACTTAAAAGATACGTATCCGCTCTCAGTTGCTGCTGCTGCCACAAGCTGGGATTTGCCAGCCTATCCAAAAGGCTACAAACCAAGAATCATCGAATTAAATTATACCGAGGACGACGATTTTTCTTCTCCTCACGTAGTTATTGAAGAAGGAGCAATCGTTTATTTCGACTCTCAAGCATTCGACGTTGCTGACGGTACGCTTGGAATTTCACTCGACGAAGAAGAGCCAGCATACGTTCGGATAAACGATCTAATTCTTCTCAATCGCATGGAAGAAGTTATACTGCCGAAAATTGCAATCCCAGAAGCGTCGCTTTGGCTGCGGTTCAACCTTCCTAGCTTTTTTACCATAGCTTAAAAATACTTTCCGATCTTTGCAGCAGTTAAAAATCTGCAAAGAGACTTCAGTTTCAGCGATCGCCGTGCAGTTCTAGCGAATTGCTTTTCTCCAATTCAACAATTTATCTTGAGGAAAAACCGTGCCTCCAGAAGAATCTCCATTGCAACCGTTGCAGTCAGAACAAACCATTTCCAAACCAGATCTAGCCCAACAGCTCAATCCACCTACTCCAGTTTCTAACAAGTCTCCTAGTGAAACAAAAAGTAAAGCTGGGGTTGAAGAAACCGCTAATGAGATACAACCCAAGCCAAATGTCGAACCAACCCCAATTCCGAAAGATATTCTTTCTCAAATTCATCGAGCAGTAGAAGCTGGAAAGTTTCAAGGTGCTTTACCCCTCACTATCAGAGAAGGTTGGCGCAACACCGTGTTCAAAGCCGTTCCAGGTCAAGAACCAGAAATTAATAGCGTCACCCCTAAACAACTAGCTTTAATCCAAAAAGCTATTGAAGATCCGCAAGGGCTGAAAGGCTCGATTCGTATTTTCGTTGGCAAAGAAAAAGTTTTTGAAGTAGATAGCAAAAAAGGGATCGTGTTTGACATGCTCGGTCTGATTCCCGAACGCGCTCGCGATCGAGCGTTAGACCAGTTTAGTCGTAATACTCAGTTGGCTAAACCCAACGAACAAACCCGCAAAATGCAGCCAGTCCAAGCTCAGCCTCCGCAGGTGGAAGAGGTTAGCTTAAAAGACCAAATCGAGCGACTTCAAGCTCTTGTCGAGCAACAGCAAAAACAAATAGAATCGCTGACCTCGCGGCTCGACAAATTTGCTAGTTCTCCTATCTTTTCAGCGCTAGCAACTGTTGACTCCGTGAGCGACTGGGCTAACCAAATTAGCGCCAAGATTAAAGAATCGGGGCAAACAGCAGTCAAGCAAGCGTCGCAAGAATTGGATCGTAACAAAAAGACGCTGGGCAGCAAAATACGAGAGGTTTTGACAAATTTTCGGGATAAGACTACTCGCCAAGTTGATGTCGTGCGCGATCGCGTGTCTACAAGAATTGAAGCCACTCAAAGCAACGTCAAGCAACAAGTTGGCGACACGGCACTCAAGGTTACGGGAGCTGCTGTCAGGACGGTAGTAAACGCTTTCGGCGAGAAATCTGCCGATGGTTCTACGCTCTTTCAATCTTCTGCTAACGATTTGTCCTACCGAGTTACAGGCGATCGCGTTACCGTCAGCGAACGTACCGCAATCGATCCACAATCGATGTGGAGCAAATACAGTCAAGGTGTCGAAGCTCAAGTTCCTGGTGATTTTACTCTAGTAACCGTACAGAATGCAGTTCGTGCCGGAGAAGTTCGACAGAACGTTTTGCAAATGCTCTCTGCCGACCCTGAAGTTAAACGTATTCAAAACGCACGCGGAGCAGCAGCAGCCAAGCAATATAGCGAACTTGCTTTTGCAACAGTAAGTAAGTCTTTAAAAGTCACAGAACGACAGCAGCCACAAAAACAAGCAGAGCGTCAAGCTCAAACCGAAAACGAGGCTTAGATTTATGAAGAGAAATACTGAAATTGCTGACGCTATCAGTATTTCTCAATTTGTTTGATGCCTTGACTACTATAGTCTTTAAACACTTGAGGCTTTAAAATTATGAAACTAATTCCCGTTTTCTGCATGTCATCCTTACTTTGCACGCTCGTATCTTCACTCGTTCTAGCAGAAGACTCCGTTCAACTACAACAACTGATAAAAACAAAAAAGTGCGTTGGCTGCGATCTCAGGCAAGCTAAACTAAGTAATCTAGATTTAAGTAATGCTAATTTAGAGAATGCTAACTTGACAGGTGCAGTTTTAGAGCGCGTCAACCTAAAAAATGCTAACTTAACTAAAGCTAACTTGTCTAGCATAATGGCAAACTATACTAATTTTGATAAAGCTAACTTGAAAGAATCCGAGCTTATTAATGCATCATTTAGCTATAGCGATCTTTCTCAAGCAGATCTATCAAATTCTAGTTTGAATAGAGTGAGAGCAAATTACTCTAAATTTATTCGTACTAACTTTAGCGAAGCCGAGCTGAATGACGCTAGTTTCGATCGCTCGGATTTAAGTTATGCAGATTTAACTTCTGGCAAGCTAGAACAAGCTACTTTTACTAATACAAAAATGCGAGGTGCAGATCTCACTGATGCCGAGCTTTGTCCCAGTTCCATACAGGTAGCGCCTTATTGCGCTAATTTGAGTAGTGCAGATTTGACAGATATTAAAGGATTAGAACCAGGATTCGTTCCCTAGTATTAGGGCTTAAATCTATCCGAGTAGATGAGCGATTGCTTAGTTTTTACCAAGACGATCTTATAACTAAGAAAAATGGCTAAACTAAAGTACTGCCCCCACTGCCAGCAAAATGTAGCACTAGTGACAAGACCTACCACAGCAGCTATAATTCTTGCTTTTATTGGTTTCCCTTTTCTAGTTGCTAGTAACTCACTCAATAAATCTGCATGGAGAGTTGCTGCTCCAAGCGCAGGTATTGCAGTTTTATCGATCGCTCTATTTCCCCTACTATTTAAAATCAGTTGCTTTATTGCTGTCGTCGCATTACTTGCGCCAAAAAGCTACTGCCCTATCTGTCGTACTCCTAATAGATTTTTACACTCACCAAAAATAGTTTAATTTTTCGTGACACTTCTAGAAAAATTTTCACTTGTTTCTCCCAATACAGTAACGCTAAACCTCAGACCTTATCAAAAACAGTGCATTGCAGATGCTTATTCGCTAATTCGTTTGGGGAAAAAGCGAATATTGATATTTGCTCCTACTGGTGGTGGCAAAACTTTGCTCGGCTCTCAAATCGCTCGACACGCGGTTGATAAAGGGAGATGTATTCTTTTTGTCGTACATAGAGATATTTTAGTAGAGCAAACCGCTCAAAAACTAGCAGCTTTTGGAATCGTCCCTGGATTTATTAAATCTGGTTGGAAGGAAGACCGCCGAGCGCAAGTACAAGTCGCGTCGGTGCAAACGATGGTAAAGCGTGACTGGTGGAGGCAGTACCCAGCAGACATCGTTATTTTGGACGAAGCCCATCTCACGGCGTACACTTCTGTCGTGCGTCAAATGATGTCTACTGTATATCCGCAGGCTATTTATTTAGGACTGAGTGCAACTCCTTGGCGAACGAATCGGCGCGAGAGCTTGAGGGATATTTTTGAGGGTTTGGTTTGCGGACCGATGCCCTACCAACTGATTGACTCTGGGTATTTAGTTAAACCCAGCTATTTTCCCGTGACCGAAGCAGACTTGCAAAGCGTGGGGACGACCGTTAGCGGTGATTTTGATGAGGCACAACTAGCCCTGGCGTGCGATCGACCGGAACCGATCGAGCAAGCAGTGCGAGATTGGCTGCGACTGGCGAAAGGACGGAGAACGCTTTGCTATACCGTTAACGTTTCGCACGCTCGACACCTGTGCGAGGCATTTTTGGCAAAAGGAATTCCATCTGCTTACATTTCTGGTGCGACACCACCGAAGCAAGCTAACCAAATTTACACGCAGTTAGCGGCATTGGAGATTCAAGTTTTAGCAAGTTGTATGAAGTTAGTGGAGGGATTAGATATCCCAAGCGTTAGCGCAGAATTGATGTGCCGCCCTACTCATTCACCTTCTTTGTACTTTCAAATGCTCGGTCGTGCGCTCCGCCTCAGTCCTGAAACAGGAAAAATTGATTCAGTCATTATCGATCAAGCTGGCAACGTGGCACGTCACGGTTTTGTTGAAGATATTAAAGAAATTAGCTTGGAACCAGGGAATAAAAAACAAGTGTTGGAAGCTCCAAAGAAATTATGTCCTCGTAATAATGGGGGCTGTGGAGCTATGCTTTATGCTTTCAACATGAAATGTCCTTGTTGTGGATACGTATTCGAGCAGCTCAAGAAAATTTATCTCGTTCCAGAAATAGGAGAAGTAATTCGTCAAGAAGACGCAGAACGCTACAAATTTTATCGCCAAAAGTTGAAAGAAGCCTATGAAAATAATTTCGATCCTGGCTGGGCTGCTCATGTATTTCGCGACATGTATGGTCATTGGTCGCCGGATTCATGGGCAAAAGGAGCTATTTTTGGGACTCCATCTTCTGAGGCGCACAGAACTTCTTATTATAGCCACCTTCAGGCGATCGCTCGGCGTAAGGAAAAACCGGACTCGTGGATTCAACGTTACATGACGCTAGAGTTTGGCTTTGGCGATCTTGTTTGAGCTTGACCCTAGCAAGGTGTCTCAAGATTAAATAAATATTTTATGAATGATTTTGCTCGAATCTCTCAAATCCGTACTTACTTTAGACGTTACAACAGCGGTAACTACAACCGCGACGAATGCCTGTGTAGAATTGAGATTGTAGCCAAAGTTCTAACCCAACAAGATTTGCAGACGCTCCAAGGAGGTGTCCTGACATCAAGTATGCGCTCGAAAGTTTTAGCTTGGCTGCGATATAATAGCAGCTCTATCTAATTTTGATGCGAAACCTGACGAGTCAACAGCTAAAAAGGAAAGTGCCAGCATCTAAGCCTCGTCATTTAAATCGTTTGTTACTTGCTGGAAGTACGAGTACTCGGCACTAGGAGCTTTCGTGCGCGATATACTCCGTGACGAGCGGTTTCCACTACAAGCAGATCGCGATAGGCAGCAGATTTATCTAGAAAAAAAGTGGGCAGAACAGAGCTGTTATCAGCACTTGGACGATCTACACGCCCTTTGGGATAAGTTTCAAGCTACTGGTCGAATGCCCGCGATCGCCGCAGACAATTCTTTGCGTCGCGATTGGCTCAACCCCGATGCCAGAGGTAGTTACTGTTTGCAAGTTGATAATCAAAGTACAATTCGTACTTTGTTACTTCCTTGCTGCCTTTATCACACTCGCGCTCCCAGTCTTGTTGAAGTAACTGCTAACTCTCCTAGATGACTTCGGGAGGGAGTGGAAGTCTATGCCCATTATTTCCGAAGAGAATTGCATTACGATTTTGTCCAGTTTAGCGCTGACGAAACTGATAAAAGCTGGAGATGCGATAATAATGGCAAGTGGGGTTGGCAGCAGAATCGCTTCGTTGCATGGTTGTTTCTTCCTCCTCACGACCTCTGCGTAGACGGCATTGGTAATAGTAAAACAGTGGGAGCTTGTTGTTTCCGTTGGAGGGAGTGGATTGATGCACCTCACAGTTGGGCTTTGCAATGGATCTGGCTGCATCCCTACTTTCGTCGTCGAGGAATCCTCAGCGATGCTTGGTCAACATTTACCGAGCAATTTGGTAAGTTTCACGTTGAAAAGCCGCTCTCAAATGCAATGTATCATTTTCTACTTAAGGTTGAAGCCGCTCGTTAATACTAGCAATTACTTTACTCGGCTTGCTCGTCTCCAATTTTAGAATTAAAGATAGTGACAACGATTGATGTTTGATAATGTGGCATACTCATCTGGGCGATCGCGTTCTTGAGGGACGAGAAGCAATTTTTTATCTATTCGCAGCACGGGAGACTGTGGCTTTGCTCCAAGATACTCCCCTAGAAGAAATGGATTGGTGGTTGCCAGCTACGTTCGATGCCGTCTTTGATGCTGCTACTGCTCAACAGAAAATTGTCTTATTGCACCAATGTCTTTTAGCATTGCTCGATCCCAACATCCTGCAGCCCGAACTGACGAACGTAATTGAAGCTGCTGCCTATCTCCCTTTTCAAGTGATGAAGTCAAGAGTAGAAGAAGAAATTTCATTTGCCTCAGAGGGAGTTTGGGGTGAGGAAGATCTTCACTCTTACACCACGAGGAAATACTACTATCGTCGCTTTATCCTTCAAACTTGCCAATCTCTCAACTGGAAGGTCAATGCCGATATTGAGCGCCCGAAAATCCGTAACGAACGCTCCAACAACCTTGAGCTTTGGCACGCAGCCGTTCAAGCTCTGGCAGAACGCATATTCTGGGACGATGATTGGCAAGTTACGACACGCTATCCAGGCATTGTAGAAGGCAAGCATCCCCAGGTCGTGCAAGTAGGGGGATTGAGTGATTATCTTACCAACAACTTGCCACAAGTTAACGATGCTCAAGTTATTTTGGCAGTTCGTGCCATTACTTGCTGGCAATTGCCAACTGCTTTTTAGAACGAGATTTTGGGAAGACTAAGAATAGTCGCAAATCCCCCAATTTTTATGCAACGGCTATTCTGTCTTACTTTGCCTGCCGCGTTGTTGCTCGGCAGTTCTGTAGCTTATGCTAGACCTTCAATACTACAAACTGGAGCTACAAAGGCTTTAGCTTCCGAGATTGCTTCGGTCACAGTCGTTAGCGTTGGTGACGGCGATACCTTACGTGTCAAAGACAGACAGGGAACGATAAGCACTGTAAGGCTGGGATGCGTTGATGCGTCTGAACTAAAGCAGCATCCTTATGGTAAGAATGCCCGCGATCGCTTGCAGCAACTACTTCCCACAGATACGATAGTAACAATGCGAACAATCGATCGCGATCGCTATGGTAGAGTTGTTGCCGAACTCTATAAAGACGATCTTTCTATCAATTTAGAGTTAGTGCTAGAAGGGCAAGCTGTCGTTTATCCTCAGTACATTGATGGTTGTAATGCTACCAAAGATCGGTACAACCAAGCACAGGCGCAGGCGAAAAAGAAGCGATTGGGAATTTGGCAGCAATCTTTTCCAGTTATGCCTTGGGACTTTCGCCGTGGGAAAAGTACGACTCGCTCAAACCCGATTGTTCCTGCTGCTTTTACTCCCTCTAACAATTTTCCCGCCTGCATTCAAAGTGATTGCAATTGCAGCGACTTTAATACTCAAGCCGATGCTCAAAGAATTTTTGATGCCTTTTCAGGCGATCCTTTCTCTCTCGATCGCGATGCCGATAGCATTCCCTGCGAATCTCTACCATGACTACGCGATCGCTGTGGAATTTCCCGCCTGCTGATTCGACAGTTTGCTGCCAAGCTACGACTTGTTGGACTGATTCTAGCTAAATCAGCAGTCTAACCTGACGATCGCTGGTTGGCAAAATCCGTGCGCCACTAATGTCTAGATTTTTTTGTGCGCCAATGGCGCACAAATTCTCAAATACAACTGCGGCATCGATATGGTCAAAGTTAAAGTTCCAACTCTGACTCTCGTTCCTGTTGTTGTTGCTGTTGGCGAGGGTGCTTTGGCATCCTGGCAATCGCCCCTTGCATAATAGTCTTGATATACTTGTGCGCCATTTCCTCTCCCCCTTGTTGCCGGATTTTCTCTACTTGGGGGTCTTGCGATAAGATTCTTTGAATTATTTGTGGTTCTAAACCATCTTTCATTGCTGCAATGGCAATCCGACCTGCAATCTGAACGGGATGCTCCGCTCTAACTTGCTGGCTGTAGTGCTGCCAAAGTGCTTGAGGGGTTACGTCGATCTGAGTAGAAATTGTTGTGGAGTTGAGGGGAAGATTCAGCCGACTCGATTTCTCTTGATTTCGTTCGCGGGGTTGACTATTCAACTTCAATCGCTCGTGGAGATGAATAGCCTGTTGCATTGCTGCAAATGCTGGCTGAGACAATGGTAAAGGAGTTATTTCGCGATTGAAAGCGAGCGCAATGTCAGCAATCCGCTCTAAATACTCTCGTGGTTTGTCTAACTCCTGAGCCGCACTCCACCATTGCCACAGAGATGCTTCTTGCTGCCTCCAAGTGTCAAAGTCTTGCTCCATGTATGCTCTACCTTTTTCTGGGAGGAGCTGACCGCCTTCTACTGCGGCGGCTATAGCCTTGACTCTCTCGATGTATTGACTCGATCTCCCGATTGCAGTCGCGACTTTCTCCCAGTCCGAAACTTTCCCCTGCCCTTCTGCTTGAGTTTGTGTCGCAGTTGCTTGTAGAAATTCGTTCCAATCTTTACCGCAAGTCGGTGCCGCTCGAACGATATTTCCAGTCCCGAATTCCTTAACGATTTTCCAAGCTTGTTCTTGCCCTGCGCGATCGCCATCCTGTGCCAGTACAACCTGTCCGCCGCGAGCAAGTACCGAGCGCAGTAATTCGATGGGAACCGCTCCCGTACCGTCAGTAGCAAGGAATGTCGTTGCCGTACTCTTATCTTTAGCCAAGGCTGCGGCAGAGATGGCATCAATTGCTGATTCAGTTAAAACGACCCGCTGCACTTCCCCTTCACCTTGGGTAAAGCTAAACCAAGCTTCATCTTTTCTAGATCCTGGGGCTAAACCCTTAAACTTGCCCCCAATGCCCCGCAGCGATGCTCCTTTTGCCTCACCGTGCGAGGAGTGTCTGATAAATACGGCATTGGTTAGCTTCTCACCATTGCGCCCCAGTTGGTGCAGGCGATCTAGTACAGTGGGAGAAACACCACTGGCGTAGATCTTCCCCTCTTGGTGCAAGCGATCTACTAGGCTAGTGGGTAAACAGCGTTGTTCTATGAGATACTGCCTGACTTCAAGCCACTTGCGCTCGTCGGGGGTAGGTGCTACAAAAGGCTGGCGTTCTTTGGCGACAGGTTGTGGTTTGTAGGAGCGAGATCGCGGCGAGCGCTCCCAAGAAATATAACTGCTTTCACGGGTTAAGCCGAATTCAGATGTCAGCCAGTTTCTTGCCGCTTTTCGCTCCAACCCTAGTACGTGCATGACTAGACCTGTGGCGTTTCTGCCACCTGCTTGTGCGTTCCAGTCATACCAACCTTTACCATCAGTAATTGAAACATTTCTTAACTGCTCGTCGCACCACTTGCCTCTCTCGCCCTTTTTAGGCGACAAGCCTAATTGGGCGGCTACATCTTCTAGAGACAGTGCGAGTATTTCTTGGGTTAACAACTCTCGTTGTCTTTGTCGTTCTCTAGCAATGCGATTATACTCTTCAGCACTTGCGAGAGTTGTTCGACCAGATGCGATAGCTCGGTCTGCTGTTGAATCTGCTTGGCGCTGACGTTGCTCAAGGTTTTGGTATATGACATCAGACTGTTGAGGTCGCTGCGAAGGTTTTTTAATTGGAGTTGTTGGTCGTCCAGGCGTTGGTGAAGTTGTTCCCTGACGTGGTGCGTTTCCTGTGGTAAGGGCATTAACGTGTTGACCAAGCTGCCAATCCGAGACTCGATCTCGCACAACTGTCGGTTCTGTTGTTGGTGGCATTGTTCTACTTGCTGTTGGAGTTGACTCAACTTGAGCGTCAAGCTGTAGAGAGAGTTGCTTGTTAGTTTGCTCAAGTTGTTGGTTGCATTCGACAAGGTGGTGATGCAGTCGATGAGTGCGTTCATGCTCTGCCGTTGGTCGATTATTTCCCGCTCCAGGCTGTCGAGCTGTTGTTTCTGGGAGTGCGTCAAGGGCTGTTGGTGGTTGAGACAAGCTTCGATCCGGTCTAGCCGCGTGACTATCGGACTCAAGGCTCTGAGCAACGCGCTCTCCAACAGTTGAGAGATCGCCAAGTTCGGACTGTCTGGAATTCGATCGTTCATGGGATGTCTCCATTTGGGTAAACTCTTCTCGAATTGAATTCGACTCTGATTTCTGCTCTATTGGCTGTTGCTGTAACAAACTCAACACTTCTTGCGTTTGTTGCTTGTCGGTAGCAGAGAGAGTGGCAGCTAACAGCTCGACTGGTACTCGTCCCCAACTTTGTTGCAGAACTTCAATCGGGTTTTCTTGTCCGCCACTGCACTTAGATGCTTCAAGTAGATGCTGTTTATCTTGGGCATAAATTGTTAACTGGTTCTTGGCGCGGCTCATTGCCACATACGCGCTCTCTTTAGTCGTCGTCCGATCTTTTGTTGCCGAGGCGATCGTCCGTGCTGCCGTCTTGCCTTGAGAGGCGTAAGTGGTGAGCAAGTATGCATATTCGACGTGTAAGGAGTCGCGTAAGTCGATGGTTTCGGTCACTTCGTCTTTGTACTGAATCGTCGCCTTCTCGGACGCGATCGCCAACACCTTAAATTCCTGCCCGTTGCGGCGACTCAGTTGATGCTGGTTCTTTTTCCAGCGGAGACGATCGCCTACGGCAATTTCAATCTCCTGCTTGGTGTAGACTGCTTTGCGGAATTTCATCGGCTCGACCAAGAAGGTATTTCCACTTGCATCCGCGAACGTCAACTTATCTGCATCAATCCCTACAACTGTGTAAGGCTGAAACTTTCTCAGTCCAGTCCGCTTGTACTGGCGCAGTGGGATAACGACATCTCCCACGTTGTAGTAGTGGGTGTATCGCATCTGGACTTGGGTTAAATCTTTGGAGATCAGTTGGGTTGCAGCTGCAATATCTCCCAGGCTTCCCTCTTGCTTGAGCAACGAGCGAATCTTCTCGGTCACTGCGGCGCATTCCTTTCTCGTCCCTGCCAGAATGATAGTTTCATCCCGCTCTGACGGTTGGAGATTGATGTAGTCAGCGGCGATCCGACTTGCCCGTGACTGGGGATCGGAGATTTCTTTGACTCGCCCAGCAGTCGCCAGAGATGAAATGGCGGCAACTGAATCTCCAGAAGCGGCGAGGCGCACCGCTTGTTTTAGATCTGGAGGGCTATTACGCTGTCGTACCGATTCGTTCAGGTAAGCCGTACCAATGCCAGCTTGTTGCAGACTTTTGAACGGACTACCTGCCGCTACAGATGACAGTTGCCGCGTGTCGCCTACCAAAATCAACCTAGCTCCCTCAACTGTCGCCCGTTTCAATAACTCATAGCCGTCTTTTGCACCCATCAGCCCCGCTTCATCGACAATCCAAATTTGATTTGGTTGTGGTGGGTCGGTTAGTTGTGAGACGAGCAGCCTTGCCACCGTGTTTGCTTCGATGCCCATTTCTTGCCCCAACACGTTCGCCGCTTCAGCACTGGGGGCAAAACCCTTGATCGCATAACTTTGAGCAAGCGTTTGTAAAGTCTCGATCGCTCCTTTAAGTTGCTCCAGGGCGAATGTCTTCCCCGCACCCGCTACCCCTTGCCATGCAATGAAGCGGTCTTTTGTAGTTGCCGCCAAGATAACTGCTTGCTGCTGCCCTGCATTCAGTGTCGTCCCTTCTAGGTATTGCTCTACAGCTTCGCTCGGTGCGATTGATTCTACCTGCCCTTTCCCCTGCTGCATCAGTTTGATGGTGGCAAGTTCCCGCCTAATAGCCGCTTGCGTCGTGACCCGCCGTTGCTCGTCACCGATTTGGATTAATTCGGGGTGGGAGGCGATCGCCTTCTGTAATTCGTCAATGCCGAACTGTTGCGGCTGTGCGGTGACGAACTTAGCAATTTCTTCCACCTTGAAGGCAACTTTTCGCTCCGCACAATGCTCGATCCCGTCTGCTACTACTTTTTGCAGTTGGGCTTGGATTTGTGAGGGGGATGAAACTTGCGGATCTGCTTGGTGGACGGGATGAGCGATCCCGTATAACTGTGCCTCATCCTGCCATAGGGAGTGCATTTCGTCGCGATCGACATCGTGCTTTTTCTTGACGCGGGTTTTGCGCCATGCCCAGATCTTGTTTTCGGTTGTGGCATCAAGACCAGCTTCTACCAACTTTTCTACGATCTGCTGGTGGCGTTTGGAGAAGGCTTCAATCTGTTCGCGTGTGTAGCCTTTGATTTCAAATAGCTCTTTTGGGTGTGGTTCGATCTCGTATCCCAACTTCCGGCATGACAATGCCAGCTCGTTACGGTAGATCTGCCCCAAGAGCATTTTGTTTTGGTAAAGAATCTCGTCAGCGCGACTCTGCCATTTGCCATTGTCGAGTTGGGTAACATTCATTGCGATGCAATGGCTGTGCAGGTGGGGATCGAGTTCGCGGCTGGTGTCGTGATGCCAAATTGCCACGGTGAGATTGTTTGTCTTTATCCTTTTCCCTTTCACCCGCGTTTCGGCAAGCAGTTGCTCGATGAATTCCAATGTCCGCCCAACAGCGGCTCGGTGAGCGGCTTCTAACCGAGAGTCACCACCCACCAAGCAGGCGAGCGAGACGCTCTTAGGGGCAGCAAAGCACAAGTCTACTCCAGCCCTTTCTTTTGGTTGCTTTTTATTCTTATCCTTAACTTGCTTTGGTTTGCCTCTAAGTTTCTGCTTTCCATCTGGACTGACACCGTTGAGTAAGTTTTTATAAGCAGAAGAGTTGCCTATCTGACCGCGCAATCCCAAAGCTGCTGCACCACGACCCCACCACTGGGAATTCTCCAATGCTTTTGCTTTGGCATAGTAGTTCTCCTGCTGATAATACTGTTCCCCCTGCTGAGGATTAATCGTATCTATGGTGAGCATGGTTGGAGTTCTTTCTGGAACGGCACAGGTATCGCAATCGCCGTCGAGCCAGCCAAGTAAGTCTATCTACCACAACTTAGTTGAAGCTGGAATTACCTTTAACTATATCCCCAAAAGCAAATCATGGCAAGGCTTTGAGGTGTGTTTTTTAGCTCCAATTGGAGCGACAGGTGCTGCGACCATCGGGAGCTGACCAGCCCCGAATAGGGGCGATCGCATTAAGGATGGTGTGGAAGGTTCCCTTCCACGATCGCCTTGTGCTTGGTGGTAGGTTTCTTCTGCGGAGAAGCTTTATGCATAGAGGGATGTACGAGCTTGGTTGTAGATTTCCACAGGATAACAGGAAGATCTGGACGGGCAATGAGGACTGATACCAACAGAGCGATCGCCGCTTTGAGGCGCGTGAGACGAAATGGTTTGGGTGCGTTCTCTAGGGCGGTAATTCGCTCTGATTGAGCTTTTAGGCAAGATTCGAGTTGGGTCGTCTTTGCCATCAGCGTCCCGATCTTCTTTGCTTGGTCTTTGAGTACGTCCTCTGCATCGCGATCTAACTGTTTTAGTTCTTCGTCAATCGTTTCAAAAGCCTGGACGAGGCTGGCAACGGTTAAGTTAAGACTGTCAATATCGCCTTCAAGCGGTCGCAGTAAAGCAATTAATTCATCAGGCGAAAGGGATCGGGTCTGAGTTCTAGCTTTTTCTAGTTCGGCGATCGCGTCCAAATCTTCTAGATGTTCGCGAATCGCCTCTATGTTGTTGAGATTGTCTAGATCCATTGCTCTTTTTTTTCATTCTACCTAGCGATTCATAGTTGTAATTAGACTGCAATTAGACTGCAACTAAGCTGAAGTTGATGATTCATTTACATCATCTGAGCTGCAATTAAGTGGTGTTTTGATGAAAACTGCACTTTAGATGCAAATCAAGTGCAGGTAAACTGTAATTAGTCTGCGCTCGCACTGCAAAAAACTGTATTTGGGATCTGTTATTTGACTGCGTTAGAATTGCGTCAGACTGAAATTAGACTGCAATTTTACACGGAATTGATGTAGTTTTACTAAGACGAGTTTTTTCAGCAGGTAGACTAAGTATTGAGTAGAGAGATAGATAGATTTGAGTTTTGCGTAAATCCGACTCGGAGTCAGGTAATTACAACTAGTTTGTAATTACCTAATTGTTTGTAATTACATTTTGTTGCGCTCTGGAGATAAATAATATGTACTCAGATTTGACGATTGTAGTAACAGTCGATTTGGGAGCTAGTGACACTAAGGCGGTGTACTGGAACCCTTGGTCGCGCAGACCCCAGATGCTCTGGATGAAGCCCCAAGTGGCATTGATGAACCCGTCTGACATCAAAAGACTGGATATGGGCGGTACGACAGTCGCTACTCCCGAAACTTCTGCCTACGTCCAAATTGGCTCTTCCGTCTATGCTGTAGGGGCGCTAGGACGGGTTTTGGAGGGGGACTCTGGCTTGCGACTTGCCAAAAAAGAGACTGCTAAGGTGAAAATTTTGGCAGTCGTGGGGGCGATCGCCCAGAAGTTACTCAAACAAGGGCAAAGGCATCACTTCAATCTCGAACTTTGTTTCTTATTACCTTTGGTTGAGTATTGGAACGAAGAGCATCAACAACAGCTGAAGGCAGAAATTTCTTCAGCTTTAACAGGATTCACGTTTCGCGGTACGGCGATGTCTGCCACGCTTAAGCGGCTGAGAATATTGCCGGAAGGTGGAGGGATATTTATAGATGAGAACTACAAGTTGCTTCAACAGGGACAAACAGCCGAAGCCGACATCGTTTCCATTGCCATGTTTGGCTATCGCAATGCCAGCTTATTGACGTTTGCCTATGGTGCGCCGCCGCAGCGCAGTAACTCTAAAGGAGATGGACCTGGTTACGTCAGGTGTTTGGAGCAACTCATTCCTGGAATTAATGCCGACAACCCCGCTCTATTTGAAGCTTTTCGCCAGGGGGAAAAAACATTTCGGCTCAAGGGTCATCAAGAAAGTTACGACCTAGAAAATTTAAGATCGTTCGCTCACGAGTACTACTTCAACGAAGCAAGAAAATTTTTGCAAGCCGAGTTGCCAGATGCCTCTAGCTATCGCTTGCTGATCGCGGGTGGCTCTGCTTACGAGATCCAGCCAGAACTAGAACGATTTCTCTCCACTCTGGAACTAGCAAGCAGAGTCAGTTGGTTGTCAGAGACGATCTCTGAAATTGTCAAAGCTTTTGATGTGGAGCAGATACAAGCAGCGCGGTTGTTAGACGCATTTGGAGCCTTTCGCTACTTAGCTCGTTCTCAAGCTGTCATGCAAATGTCAGTCTAGGAGGAGATAGTCATGCTAAAAAAAGTTAACTCAAACCAAGTCATTCTCAAACTGCGCGTCACTCCAGAAACTCCCGAAGCCATAGCGATCTGCTACTGCCGCCATCATCCAATCGGGATTGCCAACCAAATGCTCCAAAGAGCCATCAATGCTTTTTACCTGCCTCTAGCTTATTTAGAGCAAGGTTCATCTCACTTACAAGTAGAACGAGTAGCAGCGGCAGTAATTTACGAGTTACTCGCTCAAGTTCGTTCAATTGAGACAGACTGCCTGCCTAATATTCAGGGAAGTGGGTCAAAACTAGAACTGTCTTCCCACAACGCTAGAATGCATTTGGTAGCATCTAAAGAAGTCTTTTTAAACTTAGTTGCTCTTGAAGGCAGCGACGATGCGTTGGTGCTTGATTATTGTCAGCACCAGCAAGGTAGTACTAACGAACTAATTAGAACGGCGATTAAAGCTTTTTATCTACCTTTAGCTACCTTCGAGCAATGTAAATCTCAGTTGCAGGTCGAACGAGTAGCAATAGCTGCAATTAGAGAGATCCAAGCCCAAATCCGTCTGATTCAGAGAACTTGCTTGTCAACTATTTCGCTAGATGTTTCGGGAGCGGATTTATCTTCGTTGACAAACAGCACTGAAGGTAACAGTTCTGAGTCTCCCATTGAGAATGAGATAGATGCGCTTTCCTCAGTCGAGTCATAATGCTTCAGCAGCAGTCGAGCGGGCAAATTTCAGTCAGGAAAATATGCTGAACGAGCAAGACTGGTCGTGTTGTTAATGCTTTGTTTGCTGTGTTTTAAGTAGCGTTACACGCCATTCCTGCCAATTATGAGGAAGTGGGTAGGTGAAGTGAAGGCTTTTTTCGTACATGGATATCGCCCTCGCGAGTCAAAGATCGCAGGCATTGGGCGATCGCAGATAAGAATAGTCTCTTGGTCAAAACGGTAATAATTACCGTTTTGACTAGGCAGCAAACGACGAGGGTTCCTTATCGGTATTGGCTTTTCTGTTTGATTCAAACACAAGTGCAGCGTGTAAGAGGAGGTAGTTGTGCTAAAAAAAGCTGGTTCAAAACAACCAACTCTAGTTCTGCGGTTTGACCCCAGAACTATCGAAGCAATAGTAATTAACTACTTAAGAAAAGATTTGTTCGGCGGTGCAAATTTAGCGCTCTTTAGAGCATTGAATGCTTTTTACTTGCCTCTAGCTTATTTAGAGGTTGGAAAACCGCAGCTACAAGTCGAACGAATGGCAACGGCTACAATTAATGAATTACTAGCACGAGTTTGTTACATCCAACAGACTTGTCTGCTTGACAAGCATTGGAATTTCACGTCTAAACAGTCTCCCACTGGTATGAAAGTGAATTTGGACGAGCTACTTCCACTAGTCGAGTCTTCTTTGATGTCGAAGCAAGTTGTTTTGACATTAAAGGCAGACCCAGCTACAAACGATGCTATAACGCTTGATTATTGCTATCGTCATAAACTCAGACGCAGCAAGCAAATTGTTAAAGTAGCGATGAATGCTTTTTATTTACCTTTGATATATTTGGCAGCAGGAGCATCGCCAGTGCAAATAGAACGGGTTGCACTAGCGGCAATCCACGAACTAGAAGCACAGCTGCGACAGATTCAAGTCATCTGCCTGCCCGATATTCCAATTGATGTTTCTAGCCGAGAGTCAAAGAAATTGATCGATTCGCTGCCTGATTCATCGCTTCTGACCCAAACACCCAAGCAGACAGCTAGATTAACTGGTAAAGAAGTTCGCAGTGGGGAGATCGAATTAGATCCGCATGACTCGTCGTTATTAAATTACGTGGGGGGAATTTCTAGTGCCGATTTAGCCATCCGTGCCGATCCTTTCAAATAAGGCTGTCAAGAGAGTGGAAATCCCCAGAGTGCAATCTAAGTTTTCGGCTCAAAGCCTAGTAAACTTGGCGCAGTATGTCAAAAACGCTGAAGAGGAGGTGATAGCCACCACGGGCAAAGCTAGCCCCCTTTACATAAATGGGGTGTGTCTAGCACAAGGTGCAGACATCCTACAGGGTAAGCCGTACCCGATTGTTGCCGTGACCAAAGAAAATTTGGATGAGGCAATGCGCTTTCATGACAACCTGCTGCTTTATCCAGCTCACAACGAAATGGCACGGGCGCTGATCGAGCGCATGACGCTGGAGCAAAAAACTCAACTCCTTGGGCATTACGCCCAGACTCCTTCACTGCAAATACCCCAAACCGTGATTCAGTTGGCGGCTGAGGTCAAAGCTCAATTGCAACTTCAACCCAAACAGAACGTGCAACGGCAGCAGCCTAGAAGATCTCGCGATCGCGACTTAGAGATTTAGGTTCGCAAAACGGTAATAATTACCATTTTACTTTAGAGATTTTTACAATTAGCGACAAGAGCGATTGCTCAACCGCGCTACTTCCCCAGTAGAACGTGCAAAAACAACGTAGTCGAGTACGCCCTTAGCATGGCAACCGATTTTGGAATATAGATTTGAATTCAACGGTGATATACTGATCGCCGCACAATTATTCCAGCCCATTGTTTTCAAAATAGGTAGTATCAAATTGATTTGGCAATTAGAGAGGTCGCTCTTGAGCGAGTGCCCATAATAAAATACGAATATCGCTCTGTTGCCACTGAATTTGTATTTTCTTCTCTGGGTTTCGCACTATGTCTTTACCTCAAAAAAGCGATTGAGCATACTGCTTTTCCTACCTCAGTCAGTGCAATCATCATATCTTCTGTCTTTTTCTTACCTTCATAACCTGAAATTTCTACAATTCCTTTTTTGACAAGACTAGAGATCGCACCTCTAGCTACTTCAGGCGACAAGCCAGAAGTTGCGATTGCTGCAAACACCCAAGTCAAGTTATTTTCTTCAAAAGCATTTGCAAATTCGTTGTCGCAACTCCCTCTAAGAATTGCCTTTTCATTTTCAGTTAAATTTTTAGCAATTTCTTCACATTCACAGTTCGTGGTTAAATAATGCAGGTGATCGCTAAGTGCATTGTCAAAGTCGGGACAATCGAAGTCGATAATCACCTCATGACAGTCATTGCACGCTAGCGCAACGTTTTGCTTTTCGCCATACATAACACACTCAAAAGAGTGACCGACGTGAGCCAACAAATCGTGATAATCAAATACAGCCATCTAATGATACTCCTGAATTAAATAAACAGCGATTGCTTCTTCTAGCTCTATTTCTTGCAGCCTGATGTTGAACTAGATCGGCTGTTACCTCTTCTAAAATTTCTAGCGATTCAAGGAGCGATCGCTGGTATCGCCCCTCGATGTATTTGTTGTTTATCAAACAACAACTTTGCCTATCAAAATTTCGACAAGCCACAATAGATCGATGCTTTGCCGATATCTTTCCACGATCTCTAAGTGATTGGTGATAAAGCTACGAAATCTTGCTCGGCTCACTGCGAGTGCGGAAAGCTGGCACGCACTTTCCGGTACGAACTTTAACTCTTAGGATTAACGGCTGCTTGAACGTTTAATAATTCAAGCCGTCTGGTCAACACGACTCGATCACGCGCCGCCACTATAATCGCGGAGCGATTTAGTGGGGGTAGTTGACTTCTGTGTTGTTCTAAGCGTTGCTTGAGGGAGGTTGAAGTAAAACCGAGGTAATGCGCTGCAAAGCCGTGCTTTGAGGTCAAATTACCAATGGGTGTGCCAAAGCACAACAAATATACGTAGCTCATAGTGTTATTCGCTCGAATACTCAAGCAAAGTTAGCCGTGGATTAGGTTTCTAACTGACCTGCCATTGACTTTGTAGGACTGGAATTTGAGCTTCTGGTACTAAATCTGTTTGGATGTACTCTTCAGCAAAACCTTGTGGTGTATCTAATTGAACTGCGTACCACCAACCAGGCTGATGCACTCCGTCAATACATATACCTATCACCCGACCAGTTGCCCAATATTGCGGTTCGCACGTATCTGTTACGGCAACGCGATCGCCAAAAACGTATTGTGGCGCTTCAGGTGTGGAGCTTGTGAATGCAATAGTAGTGTCGTTCATGTTTGAATTCTGGATGAAGCAAGACAATGATTGAAAAAGTAGCTTCTTCGTTCTATAATCAGAATAAGCTTATTTATACTAAGTGTCAACTGGTCTAGATTACTATTTAGATTAGACTTAGTGAAAATAAGTAACATAGTATATGAGATATAATTATCAACTAAGCTAAGCTTAGTTTTGGTAAGTACGGTTAAGCGCGGAGTTGTAAACTAAACTGATGCAAGTATTAATTCCGGTTGAAATTCCCGAGCTGCGGGATCAATTGAAGAAATTACGTAACTTGGCAGACATCTCTCAAAGTGAGTTGTCTCAACAAGCAAAACTTAGTTTTCAAAATATCCAACGGATAGAAAGAGATAGCGATAAAGGTGGGGCTAAATCGATTCCTTACGAGACGCTAGAGCCAATTCTAAAAGCTTTAGGATTGCCACCAGAGCGGGTGGTAGATGCTAAGCAACAAGCTAGCAAGGTTTTTTCTCAGATGTTGATAGAACTGCTAATTCAACAAGAAACAGCATTCAAGCAGCAATAGTAATTTATACTTGCATCTTCTTAACCCCTATAGAACAAGGGGTTTTTATTTATCCGTGTTTACTATTGCCAATAAGCTTATTGCGAATATAAGCAATGCCTAATCGAAACTATGCTTTAGATAAACTATTGCAATCAAAAGTTGAGTGCATTGCTTAGTTTTACTCTTGACGCTTATTTTAAATAAGCTTATTATAAATAGTAATAAGCTAGTAAAAAAGGCGGATGCGAACCGCCTAGCCGTTAAAGAATTTACACCCATCATGATTACACTTTTATCCGCTCCAGAAACTCTTACCGATCCCTCTTCTGCCTACCGTTACCTGGTGGAGCTAGTGTCGATCGAACAAGAACTCGACTCGCAGGAGGTTCCCGTTCCTAAAAATACCGAAACAGTCGATCTCTGCGTTGCCCAACCAACCAAAGAAGCGATCGCCCTATTGCTGTCTGTGAAAGGATACCTGGAGAAGTACCAAATCGCGTCCTACTGGGTTCCAGAAGATTGCGACTGCTTCTAATGCAAGGTATCTGAAGGATTCAAGCCTTCAGTTCCTTCTCTTCCTCTTTTCAACCGGAGAATCAGCATGAGACTAAGAGTAGAGTTTGAAATCGAAATTCCATCAGCAAAAAATATTAGCGAAGAAAAAATACTTGAATGGGTGGAATTTCAACTCATGGGTGGAGTGTTAGAGCCTGCACACCCATTGATACATGAGGATTTTGAGATAGATCCTTTTAGCATATCCTGCGAGGAGTTGCGCGACTTCAAAAAATTAATTACACAAAGGAGCCACAAATGACAACCGTTCGCCAGACAATACCATGCCTGATTGCTTGCCCTTGTCCGACTATCGCTGACACTACAGGAAGCGATAACTGGGGATTCACAGAACCTTGCCCAGAAAACTACCTCCGCCCAGGAGATATCATCAGCAGTCCTGGTGGTCGCTTTGAATACGAGATTGTCAGTTATCCATTCTCACGGTTATATGTCGATTTTCGAGGTTTAATTGCTAGCCTAAAGGGGATGGAAGTCATCGATACCCAGCAGCGGCAATTATACAAATTGTTGTTCCTATTACTTGCTATGGCGATCGCCGACAACCAAATACATCTTCCTACTTGGCTGTTGTTGAGCCTTACGGGACGGTTGATGCCCCACTTAGATAATAATGCCTGGGTGGGCTACCCAAGGAGAAGACCGATCCGCCATAGAGGAAACTACCTTAGTTACCAGCGCCGCCTAGCTGATGGGCAGATAGTAGAGACGTTCACTCTACGTTGGAGTACGAATGGTGAAAGCTAAAAACCTAATTCGATCGCTGAAAAAGGATGGATGGTATCGAGTGAAGACTAAAGGAAGCCACCATCACTTCAAACATCCTCTAAAGCTCGGTAAAGTAACGGTTTCAGGTTATAGCAACGATATTGCCATAGGAACTTTACGCCAAATATGCAAGCAAGCAAAGCTTTTGACTTCGAGCAAATGCAAGCGGCAGCTTAATTAAGGTATGCAGCTGCGATCGCCGCAATCGCTCTCACTTTCCATTTCACCTGACAACGTACATTTATTCAACTCAAATCTAGGAGCATATATGGACTTCGAGCAGCTTGTCATCAACCAGCCGCAAAAGTGCGCGATCGCTCTAGAATTTGAAATTTCCGGTTCGTTCGATTGCGAACGGTGCAGTCAACTGGCTCAAACTGTAGCCTCATTCGTGGAGCAATTGCTCTATCTGACACATCCTAGTGTGAAAATTAATTACTCTATTTGCGCGATTACGAAAAAAACTTCCACCTCCGTGCAGCTACCTCCCATATAAGGAAGTGAAAGTTGCGATCGCGCAATTGCAGCACGAGGACGCAATAAATTTTTGATGAAACTACTCACCCAACACTACATATGCTAGACCAACAGACCGATGAACTCTTACAGACTTGGGCAGAGACAGCTACTCTTGCCCTGCAAGGCAAAACTATTTCTCACGTTACGTACCAATATCCCGAACAGAGAGACGAACTAGGATGGACGACATCTGCACCTGTTATTGTTTTTGAGGACGGGACTCAACTGATTCCGATTGCTGACGAGGAGAGGAATGAAGCAGGAGGATTTTGCATCATCGAAGAAGCTATTGAAAATATAATTCCCCCAATTTAGCTTACCTCTATCTACTAAGTGCGACTCGCAGGGTTGACAACCAAAAGCGATCGCACTTACCAAGACGAGGTAGAAATTAAGTCAAACCAGCAAGGAAGATTATGAAAATTCGCTTTCTCCAAATAGTTGCCTCCAGCGCCATCTGGATCTCCTGCCACGCTCCTGCGGGAGTTGCAAGCGTTGCCCCCAAATGGGAACAGTTGCAAGATACTAATTCAGCTTTACTACGGGTGCGAGTAGCATTGGAACCAAAATGTACGCTAAAGGCTGATTCCTGTGATAACGATAAAATTTCTACCTTCTTCAATGCCTCATCTTCACCGATAATTCAGGCTTTGAGCGTATTTTTCCTGCGATAAAGATTCTTATCACAGGAATAAACACTTTTTTTTGGCGACGGCTCAAACTCAATTACACTAGGCATCTTGGGCTTAACGTACATTTCTGTTCCAATGCTACTCACGGGCGTACTAGAGCAAGTCGAGCGCGACTACACTCACGATATTGCGCCAGATACCCCTATGAATGTGGGGCAAATGCAAGTGTCGAAGATTAGTAAATCCAATTCACAAGTCTTATATTTGGTCAATACTCGCTTGCCAGGAAAAGATCCAAACAACGACTCCAGTTGCGGGCAAGTGGGGTGCTTGTTCTACGGTTACGTCAAACAGAACAACCACTTCGTGCGAGTATTGAATGGCTACATTAACGATTTTCATGTGCAAGATGCACCACCTACAATTCAAGCTAGTCGGATAAACAATCATCTTCCTTGCTTGCACTTGACTTCCGCCAAGCGACAATCAAAAGAACTTTGCTACAACGGTAGAACGTATCAACTCGAACGGCTTCCAAAGTAGTAAGTAGTCAAACAAAATTAGTTACACAAATCAGTAGTAAGATATAACTGAGTATAAATGATTTGTGTTAAATGAGGCTACAAATGTTTTTTATGAGAGAGATCAACCCACTTTCTTTAAAACTGTTAGAGCGAATCTATCGTCAAAGCCAATATCATCAAGTGCGACAAAGAGCACAATTCTTAATACTAGCCTCTCAAGGAATTAAGACAGAAGAATTATTAAAAATGTTTCATGTCAGTTATAAGACAATATATAACTGGATAAATCGTTGGGAAGTAGAGGGAGTGCTAGGACTATATAATAAATCAGGAAGAGGGAGAAAACGAAAATTTAATTCCGAACAAGAATCAAAGATTAGAGAGTGGGCGAAACAAGAGCCAAGGCAATTAAAAAAGGTGCTAAATAAAATAAAAGAAGAATGGAATATTGAAGTTAGCACCCAAACAGTTAAAAGAGTACTGAAGCAATTTTATATGAGTTGGCATCGAATACGGCGCGATGTAGGAGGAAATCCAGACCCAATAGAATATCAGGAAAAATCAGCACAACTAGCAGAATTTAAACGATTGGAAGATGAAGGTAAAATTCATTTATATTATTTAGATGAAACTGGATTTTGCCTCATTCCTTCTGTACCTTATGGATGGCAAGATATCGGAGAGTATTTAACTATTAATAGTCGTCGTAGCTCGCGGTTAAATGTCTTGGGTATGATGAGTCGAAATAATCATCTTGAAGCTTATATCTCATCTCAAAGTATTAATTCTGATGTGGTTATTGCTTGCATTGATACTTTCTTTCCTAGAGTAGATCGACCAACAGTAATCGTTGTTGATCGATCCTCAATTCATACGAGTGATGCTGTGTTTGACAAAGTTGAAGAGTGGAAAGAGCGTGGTATTACTATATTTCAACTGCCTTCCTATTCACCTCAGTTAAATTTGATTGAAATTTTGTGGCGATTCATTAAGTATCAATGGATTGAGATAGATGCTTATAAAGATTGGCAGTTTTTTGTGGCATCCATTGAAAAAATTCTTCGAGAATTTGGAAAAAACTATGTAATTAATTTTGCTTAACTACTTACGTTCTTAGATTTGGCGATAACTTCGCTCACGCTCCGCTAACGCGACATTTACTTTTTCAAATTTTCAACCAGGAACAATGGTTAACTCCCAGTCAAACCTCCAAGTTGTAGGTAGCAAAGCCGATCCAACTCAGCCTGAATGGTACAAGCAGCCTCGCCGACCTATAGCTGAAATCATTGCCGACCTTAGTAAGCCAATTCCCAAGAAATATTTAGACACTCGCCAGCAAGGAGGTGCAAACATCACCTATCTACCTTGGTACAACGCAGTAAAGCTTTTGGATCGTGTAACTGGCGGTCATTGGGAGTACCAAATTACTAACATTCATACGACAAGCGATCGCCTGATCCTCACTGCTAGGATTGCTATTTACGCAGCAGAAGGTAGTTTCAGCCGCGAGGCAACGGGAACTGAAACCCTCAAAGAGGAATATTACGATAGAAAAACTGAGTCCAAGCGAATCAGAGAGTGGGCTTATGGAGATGTGTGTTCAAAAAGTGAGTCAATGGCACTACGCCGCGCTGCAAGTAAGTTTGGACTCGGCTTGTATCTCTATCAAAAAGACTGATTTGGAGATCGGTGGATACTCCTCAACACTGGTAATTCAAGCACCAAGAGATGTAGCGGTAAAGCCAGTCGAAAGAAGCGATAACTATGTTAAGCAACGCTTACGCGCAACAGCTTAATCTTATCAAGAATAAATCTGGGTAGCCCTAAATACGTCTTTTCCTTTGCCAAAAAGCAACGGTATTTTCTGCTGCCTTGCTTTTCCATATAAAGCAACAATTGCTTGAGAGGTACAAAATATTTATGAGTAGCGTAAATCCAGGTTCTCAAAAAATACGTTCTCAGTCTACCAAACAAAGAGTATTGTTAGCAATCGGTAGATTGGAAAAGGTAGGGGCAAAAATCGGAATTAATAGTGTTGCAAAAGCGGCTGGTGTTTCTGCTAGTTATATTTCCAAGCAGCCAGAGTTAAAACAACGTATTCAAGAACTTAAAAAATCATACGTAGAGCGCCAAGAAGCCGCGCGATCGCGGGAATCTTTTGCTTTATCGATCTATCTCTCACAACAAGAAAAGGAAGTTCTAGAGCGGATTGCCTTAGAAAAAGAATGTCACTGGGGAGATAGACCGAGCGTGCCAAAATTACTAGAAAAAATTGCCAATCGAGAATTCCCGATTTTACAACTAGGAGTACGGCAGCAAGAATTGCTTGCCACTATACTACATTTAGAACAAACGTTAAAAATTACCTTAGAACGATTCAACTGGGAGAATAAAGAAATAAAAAGCTTGCGAAAAGAAGGAACTGTATATAAAATTCATATTGCTCACAAGGAATTAATAGAAAGTATTGCTTGCCAAATGGGATGCAAGCATAAAGATGGTAGTGGTAACATTTCCATGTTCGTGCAAAAAATTTGTCGTCACAAAATAATTTTAGACTCTTCTATTAGTTTATGGTCAGGCATAAGTCAATCCTTCCCATCGTTGCAAGAAGCAGTAATTAAAGTTTTATCAATCATTACGTCTGCTAAAAACGGTTAAAATTTTGAACGACACTTACTTGTAATTTGGAAAACAATCTATGCAAAAATTAACTTAGTCTAATAAAAACACTTTCTTCAATTCTGTAAGTATTGACGAAATCTATAGTTTTAGTAGATCTCTATCTTTACAAGAAATAAAGATTTTAGCTAAAAAATCAGGCGTATCTATTGACTATGTTTCAACGTATCAGTTCATCATCAAAGAGCGAGAGCAAAGCATTAGTATGTGGCAGCCAGAATCAGACGATTTGTGTCACGGGTATGAGATGGGATTCTGCGGACGAAAGGCAATTCTCTGTATCGGTAATTCTAAACAGGGATATTTTATGTTTTGCCGCAATTGTGCTTACAAAATGGGTAAAAACTTAACTGATGTTGCATTTACCTCTAGCAGCTAGCTTTTTTTATGTGACTTCTACTAATTGGAAGATGTTGTTATTTTTCATTTTATTTCGTGCAGAAATATATTGTAAGTTTGTCAAAAAAAAATTAATTTGCTTTTTTAATTCCCATGTTTTATACTCTAACAAAGAGTAGTAAGTTGGCAAGCTGCACCTTTGTAAGAGTCAAAAACTTGCTCCTTATTGCAACAGCTTTTTTTAGCTATTTCATGGCGATCACTCCATGCCACTTAAGTTGAGTTCTCCTATAGTTCAAGACTTTCTAACTTTCGCAATTGATGTAATTACTCTTTCCTATATTACACTTTTGGCATTAGAGTTTTTAATCGACATTCTACTGCCTAGGCTGCCTATTTACAGTTCGGCAACCAACCAATTGTAGGGCATTAACAGAACAACTAAAACCTTTATCCGATGAGATGAGATTGCAATCGGTGCAGTCAACAATTCAACTTCAAGTACCTTGAACGCTTGCCACTTGAATAGCTTTCAAGACTTGCAAACTCGAACAGCTTTACACGCTTAACACTAGTGAAATTAAAGCTCACATAATGTCAGAACCGCATTAGGAGATATCATGATTCCCACAAAGTTACAAACACGCATTCAGTCGCTCAAACAACAGCGAGATCGCGCTATGGAAGAGAAAGCTCTGCGCCAGCAGCAGGAATTAGCAATCCTAAGCCAAAAACTTTTGGCAGAATTTAGCGAAAAATTTAATGCTGATTTCGATCCAGAGATTCGGTCTGAATTGGGAATTGAGTTGAAAACCGAGCGCGTATCTACTGCTTCCCAAATAGATAATGTTGTAGCTTACGCAGAGTTTTTGCTGACTGACGAACTAGAAGAAACTCACGCGGTCGCAATTCATCAAGTTAATTCTTGGTGGCGAATTCGCTATCCAGATCTAGCCTGGATCGAACGCCACAAACGCCGAGAAAGTCAAGAGTTTCTGCACATAGATTCAGCGTATTGTTCGCGAGTCAAAGCTAAATCTGCAAGTGAAGTGCTACTTCTATTCCTCCACGGCTGGCAGCAGTTGGTGAAAGAAAATGCCCAAAAACGTCAAGAAGAATCTCGTAGGTTAGAGGAACTAGCTAAAAAACGGCAGCAAGAGGAAGAAGAACAAGAGGCACTTAGACTGAAGAACGAGCGGGAGCAAGCCGAGCTACAGCAGCAGTGGGAGGAGCAAGCAACTGCTATTAAAGCAGAAGACACTCAAATCAGACAGCGGATTGCAGCCGAACTGAGCGAAGCTAAATCTCAACTTTGGCAGTGGCAGGAGGGAGCAACTGTTACCCTATACAAGTGGACTTGGTGTAAAGGCGCTTACGAGCGAGAAAACGATGAGACGGAGTTTGACTACGAATATTTGTGGAGCGATCGCGATAGTTTAGATGAGGATGGTTACGTTACAGGTTACAAGTCTGGAAAGCAAGATGGATACTCCTATCGAGCTTGTGCTTGCTGCCAAGTCAAACTAATAGCTGACGTTCACAAACCAGTAATCGAGCGCGTCCAATATTGCTCTTGGGAAGATTTACCCTCAATCTTCCGCACGCCGATCTTCCACACGTTTCAAGGAATTCAACTTTACGGTGATTACGATTGGCAGGTACTAGAGTTAATCGCTCAAGCTCAAGAGGAAGATGAGGAGTGGTATCGACAGAATCCAGCTTGCAGCGAAACAATTGCTATCGGTGAGGAACCACTTCCTTGGATTAAATCTTTACTCGATAACAGCAAGTAGCAAGTTTAGCCACCGTTCAAAAACTCGATCGCTTTGAGATACGGCGATCGAGAGAAAGCAAATGTAGCTATTGATGAGTGGACTTATTTTTTCAAGCGGAGTCGATCTATGAACAATACATCAGCGATAGAAAACGAGATCTATCAAGCTTGTGACGAGTATCCGCGAAATTTTACTCTTGAAGAAATGGATTACATCCGTTCTCATCCTGACATTCAGGATATTCTAATTTGTTGGTTTGAAATGAGTTTAAGCGACGGATGCTGGACTCAACAACAAGTCAAGTTCATGCAGTCTTTTTACGAGTGCTGATTATGCATGCCACCTATTGTTCGTTAAAAGTTGGATACGATCGCCTCGAAATCGATCATCATTTGATTGCTGAAGGGAAAAAATACTTAAGTCTTGCTTTAGACCTAGCACAAGCATATCACGTCCTCAAGAATAGTATTTTTTGGAGAACAGCACGTCCGAGTATTAAAAGGCGAGTCAAGCAGGAATTAAATATTCTTGCTTTCGATTGCTGTTCTAACTTTCTAGCTGGTTGCGATCGGATTAACGCTTATGTAGAAGAAATGAGCGATATTGCCCCTCCTCCAAAATGGTGGAATGATGTAATAGTTGCCTTTACTCTTGCATACGATGCTCTAATACGGGAACATAAAAGCGAAGTTACAAGCAAACAACTATTGCTTTGGTAATAATAAATCGTAGCTATGCAATGCCTTCGGTAGAGCGAGGACTAAACCGCGATCGCTTGCAAACTTCATCGATAATTTCAAACTATGGCACAGTTTATGGCTAAAGAGCGACAGAGTATTATCGAGCGCGTTCATAAATTACTGGCTTTGAGTACTTCATCTAACGAAAACGAGGCAGCACAAGCAGCAGCAAAAGCACAAGAGCTGCTGATGCAGTATAATTTATCTTTAGATGACGTTACGCTTGCCGATGCAGTCCGGTCGGATTGTATCGGAGCAGAAGATTTAGAGAGCTACCGTAGAAAAGTTCTTTGGAAGGGTAGTCTTGCCTCTGCAATCGCCAACGCTAACTTTTGCAATGCTTGGTGGTCGGGAGGAAAGATTGAGGTAGCGGGGAAACCGCACAACCGAGCAGTTGTTAGATCCATTTACCAATATTTAGTTGTAACAGTAGAGCGACTGGCAAAGTTAGCCCTCAAGCAAGAGCGGCAAAACTATCAAATGTATTTAGACCAATTTGCAGGAGCTAGTATTGCTTCTTCTTCGGAACCGAATTGGCGCAACTGGAAATCTAGCTTTATTGCTGGTTGTGTTTCTCGTTTGTGCGAACGATTGAAGGAACAGACCCACAGGATGCAAACTGAGGGTATTCCTAATAGTAACGTTTCCGCTTTGATTTGCCGTCAAGCTTATGAAAAGGAGCGAGAAGCAATCGCGTTTTGGCAACAGGAAAAGGGCATTTGCCTGCGGAAGTCAACTCGTTCGAGAGTTGGCCGCACCCGTGACGCTTACAACTGCGGTCGAGCCGCAGGTGAGGCGATTGGACTAAATAAACAAGTCAATCCAAAAAGGGTGAATTTACTACAGGGCTAGACGTTGAGGTAAGTTGTCATATAACTGGAAGCATAATGCCTACTATGTCTTAGAAAGCTCTACTTCCTTTAAGCAGATAAAGCACCAGTCTCAAGTGCTTACCAATAAGGAATTACAGCGTAGCTGGATAGCACGATCGCCCACCTCCCTCAAGCTTACACGCCGCCCATTTGACACGGGATCGCGAACCTAATTAAACACTCATGGAAAAGTTATCGCTCCAACCAGGTGCAGCCATGAAAGACAATCTACCGAATAATCTACCGCTGACTAGAGACAATGCTGTTATTGGCTGGACGCTTGGAAAAAATGTTGTTTCTAGACGCTGGAATTACGAACATTTTCCTGTTTGTACTGTGGAGTTATCACCAAAAGCTATGGCGATGGCACATTCAGTAAATAAAGCGTTGGGGTTGTGGGGCATTTAATCGCTCATACCGCTCCCATGTATTGAGGGCTAGATCGCCGGAGTATCGAGTCTGACGACACAAAAGTAACGAGCGGCTATGCAAAATCTATGCGGGACACGCTCTCGCGTAACTTACCATTTTCAATCGAGGAATCGATCTATGACTAATCTTTACGGCACGGATACAAACGATACTTTAACTGGGACAAGCGATCGCGACAACTTGTACGGATTATCTGGCGATGACTTGCTCTTTGGCTTAGAACATAACGACAAGCTCTATGGCGGCGACGGTGCCGACGAACTGCGCGGCGGTGAGGGCGACGACCTGCTGGCAGGCAATGGCAGTAATATTAACCCCGACGATCGCGATCGCCTCTTCGGTGATGCTGGCAACGACACTTTAATTGGCGAAGGCGGCAACGATTTCTTGAGCGGCGGTGCTGGAGACGATACTCTCAACGGTGCGGGGGGTAGAACGCTAGATTTGTTTGGCAATGTCAGTCGGGGCAGCGGCGAGACTGATATCCTGTACGGCGGAGAAGGAGCCGACACATTTATTTTAGCTGGCGGGTCGGGGCGCGAGGGAATCGGTCCCTACTACAGTGAGGGGGGCGAACGGGACATGGCGATAATTCTCGACTTCGACCCCAACGAAGACGCGATCGTTTTGAGCCGAAGAAGCAGTTCTCCAGTCACTCCTACAACTGAAGTGGAATATACTTTAGGTGCGTTACCCGAAGATTTTCCAGCAGGAACGGAGATATTTGCTAGCAGCACAGGAGGATTGCCAGAACCGATCGCTGCTGTTATTAACGTCGCTCCTGAAAGTCTCAACCTGAACGCGGGCTATTTCCAGTATGTTTAGCCAAGCAGATGCGATCTCGCATGGACAGAGAACTATGTCAGCTTCTCCCCGTGCATGAGCGGGGCTGAAAGGGAAGCTTGCAAACAACTAAGTTGTACACCAAGGGTGCTTTCTATGGATAAACTTGAAGTGTTCTAGTAGATGAGTTTCAGACAAATGAATCCCCAACATCACGCTAGCCAATCCGATTTCGACTTAGAGCAAGCAAAGTTGATGAAAGCAACGAACTCCACACTTTCGATTAATCAACGCCGTGCTTTTATGAAACTATCGTTAGAGGAGCGTCGTCAACTTCTGGCGCAACAAGCCCAAGCAATGCAACAACATTACCAACAGGACGAACAATGGCGGCAGCTAGAAACAGGCGATTTCTGTGACTACTAGTCATCCAACTCCCAAACGCGGTGAAGTTTGGTTGGTGAATTTTGACCCAACTATAGGAGCTGAAATCAAAAAAGTTCGCCGTGCTGTCGTCGTCAGTTCCGATGCAGTTGGCAGGCTACCGCTCAAATTGGTCGCACCGCTCACCGAATGGAAACCCTATTTTGCTAACAACATTTGGCACGTTAGGATAGCCCCCGACAGTACGAACGGCTTGACGAAGACTTCTGCTGTTGATGCTTTGCAACTAAGGGGAGTGGATACCCAAAGGTTTATCCAGCAGTTAGGACAGTTATCCCACAATGCGATGGAAGAAATTACGCTCGCGATTGCAGCAGTAATTGAATATCAGCAACCCTAAAATCAGTCTGAATCATCACCAATTACAGCAGTCCATCCCTGTTTAGAATCGCGCTTGACACTTTTGCATACAGTGATAGTAATTAGATACCACCAAGAGCTGCGAAGTACGAAGCGCAAATGTTACTATCGCTGCTGTATGCATACTTTGCTAGCAAGAGCAATTGATAGCGTCAGCGTAGTACAAACAAAGCTGGTCAGCGATCTGACCTGCGATCACTGTTTGAGAAAATCCATGCGCCATTTGTATCCGATCTTTTTTGTGCGCCAATGGCGCACAAACTTTAAAATACACTACGGTATCGATTAATTGATACGAGTGGTGACCGAAAAGACGCGCCCGCAAGCCCCTAAAATTTTATTGCTGGGGAGCCGTCAAGATGATAGTCAAATCTATCGCGTGCAGTACTGCTCGAACGTCGAATGCGTACTGCGGTAAAGCCTTCTGTCTCTCAACTCCCACAACGGGATTTGACGATACTTATAAAGCGTGGGCTGTACGTATCATTCTACTTACTTCTGCTGAAGAATATGTTTTTTTAGTAGAGGTGGAAGTTTTAAAAAAAGCTCTTTTGTCTCTGCATTTTTACTGTTCACAATCAAGGAAAGACCGTTTAAGTTTTCTATAGCTCTGATAAGTTCTGAGACAGACAAACTACTTTGCAGTCGAAGAGGTAATTCTTCAATCATTTGTATAAAGCTAACAAAATCATTGGGATCGTCTGCTTGCTGGGCTAAATAGCTTAAGATTTGCTGTTCCAAATCGCTCAATCTTTCAGGCTGGTATTGCCTAGCTAAAGTTTCCCTAAATATTTCAGATGTTAAGCCAGTTTGATAGTGAAGAAATTTAGCTACACTTCCACTAAAAAACTTTTCAATGCGACTGGCAATTAACCCAATTGCTGCGGGATTACCTAAGTAGGGTTGAAGTAATTTTTCCCATTTATGCTCGTCGGCTAATCCTCTAGTTCGTAAAATCCCTTTAGCTGCTTTCACATCCAAACCTTCCAGCTTAAACGAATAACTGAGTCGCCCCGAACGCTGTAATTTCATTAAGTCTTTGAAAGGCTCTCTACTCGTCAAAATAATGCAGCTAGAATGTTTTGCTTCTATAATTCGACGCAAGAAAATGCCAGACTCCGAGTATTGCTCTCCATAGGAATTGAAGCTACTATTTCTGTCTTTTAGCAACCAGGATTCGGCACTATCTAGTACTATTAGACAACGACGCATGGAGAGTGTTTCTATTAAGAGAGTAGCTAGCTCTTGCGTACTTTGAGGCAGTTGTTGCTCTTGCATCGATGGTAAAGCTAGATCTTTCAGCAAGTTAACAAGCAAGTCCTTGAGTGTCGGACCATAGTGAACTGATTGCCAAATTAATCTCTCGAACTGGGGCTGACGCTTTGTACTTATTTCTTCGATTAATTTTGTTGCCAAAGCACTTTTCCCAAAACCTGGCGCTCCATAGATAACTAAGCAACGGCAATTGGCGATCGCTTCCCTTAGTTGAACCAGTTCTACCTCGCGCCCGAAAAAAGTCCGCACGTCAGGCGGCTGTCCTCCCATCACGGGTATAGCAGAGTCAGCGATCTCATTAGGCTGACTCTCTGGCGAGGGGGAGTCGGTTGTCATTGTGCGTTCTAGGATGCTCCGCAGCCGTTTTTTGGTAACTTTTTCGCCGTCTCCCAAAACTCCTGTCAGCAAAATCCATAGTTTCTGCCCGACATCGCGCTGCAAGCGATCGATGCTGTAAGAGAAAGTTGCGGCGATTTCCTTGTACTCTTTGTCCTCCCAAGCCGCTTCTATTACAAGCTTTTCATCCTGGCTCAAGTGTCTGCCTGCTTTGGCAAACACTAACTCGTCTATTGCTTTAATGGCTTCTTGACAATCAATCGTTCGCAACGTGCTTCACTTAACTTAATATTTGATGAACGGAATTCCAACTTCTTTGCATGATAAAGTATATTGCAATTACTAAAGTACGAAAGCAAATCAGCCGAGCGGTAAATTGATTGCCGAGCATTTGTCGATAAGGCTTGGGAAGAGGAAAAATTTGTCCGTCGATTGAAAGACAAATACCCAACTTCAGACTCCGCTCAAGTATCAGCCAAATTTTTCAACCACATGGATCGAGAATACGAGCTAGTTTCGGCTTTCGCCGATCGCTTCATCCAAGGCGGGAGCTTTGCCACAATTGTCGAAGCCCGCGAACGAGCATCGAAGATATTGGGTACTCCAGTTGTACCTGGAACCGCGATCGCCAAGTTAGTCGATGAGTCGGTGGAGCGAGGCTTAGTCCGCGCTGCCAAAATTATTGCGACTTGGGAGCCAAATCCCGATCGCGCTTACGCTCAACTGGTAGACTTATACCAACGTCAGCCAACTCTCGGCACGCGCTCTAGTACCAGTATCGCTCAACAAGCATACAGCACTCCCGTTCCGATCGCGTATTTGGCGGCAATGCTAGCCCAAATTACGCTAGAAAAGACTGTCTACGAGCCGACCGCTGGCAACGGCGCACTTTTGCTCGCAGCCAATCCGACTTTTGCTTCGGTCAACGAACTCAACCCGTCGCGAGCGGCTGACCTGCGGCGACAGGGATACACGGTGACTCAAGCAGATGCCGTGACTTACTTTCCTGCCAAACAGCACGATATCGTCATTGCCAACCCTCCGTTCAACTCGGTTGTGGATGAGAGCGGACGAGTCAAGTTATTTAACTTAGGGCGCTACAGCACGACGCAAATCGACCACGCGATCGCCCTCAACGCTCTCAAAGTTATGAAACCAGAGGGACGAGCAGTTCTGATTTTGGGGGGAAAGTTAGGCGCAGAGGCGGAGCGTTCCAGCCGTTATAACTCGCGAGAAAGCCGAGCTTTTTACTTTACCCTGTATCGAGAGTACAATGTCATCCATCACTTTTCGATTTGGGGCGACCTCTACCGCAGGCAGGGGGCTGGTTTTCCCATCGATTTGATCGCGATCGCGGGTAAGGGCAAGTCGTCGCTACCTCTACCTGCCGCTGCTGTCCCGCGAATCTACAGGACATTTGACGAATTAAAGGAAGTACTCGATGTCGCTATATTTGAGCGAACCCAACGTCTGGATGCCCCAAGACCCACGCCTAGCATGGATGGCAGTATTGGTCCCATCTCCACAACGGGCGATCGCGACGCGGGAGGAATTTCTGGAACTGCTCTGCCTGCGGTTGGAGTGGGAGATCTGTCGCACACAGGCAGAGTCGCCACATCTGGGTTCGCCTTACCAACCGATCGAGCGGGCGATGGTACGGGGAGGAATGAACCAATTTCTGCCCAGCAGACGGGACTCTCCCCGCCAGTGGGCGGAGGCAGTCATCCTGCACAACTCGGTGCTTTACGACAAGATGGGTCTGTACCTGAGCGAGGAATTTCCGGTCGAAGTTCTGACGAACCCGCAGCAGATCCAAGCCGCCCTCGCTCGCATAGAGAATACGAGGCTGGAGGAATGGCTGGAGGAACTGACAGCAGATTAAATCGAGAAACACGAGGCCCAGAAGCGATGCAAGACGAGCTTAGCCCAGCAGAAGATCGGACCCAACAACCTGCCAAACAACTACCATACATTCCCAAAAGCCAAGCAACACCTGTCGGTACTTTGATTCCCGCTAACATGCAAGCCAGTACCGCTAGGGCGTTGGACGCTCTGGAGCAGAGAGTTGGAGCGCTGGACGAATATGCAGCCGATCGCTTGGGATACGGTACGCCCCAAGAGTTGCATCGACGTTTGAGCGCCGAGCAAGTGGATGCCTGCGCTTTGGCACTAAGCAACTTGGAAAAGGGTAGCGGTTTCGTGATCGGCGACCAAACAGGTGTGGGTAAGGGGCGCGTAGTTGCTTCCATCATCCGCTACGCCCGCATTACTGGTAAGACTCCGATCTTCGTGACGCAAAATAAATCGCTTTATGCAGATATGCTGCGCGATTTAAAAGACATCGGAATGCCCAACTTCAGACCGTTCCCCACCGATTCTGACTTAAATATTCCCTTGGACGATTACCGCAGTCTCAAAACTGCGTCGCGATCGCATCAAACCGAAATAGAGAATTTTCTGAGGACGGGAAACTTAGGTAGATACGATGGAATTTTCACTACCTACAGCCAGATGCAGTCGGTAAAAGGGAAGGAAACGCTCAGGCGAGAGTTTCTCAGAGCTTTTGCTGCCAATGCCATTCTGATTCTAGATGAAAGCCACGAAGCGGGAGGCACGAAGTCAGAGCGGCAACCAACGGGTGTCGCAACAAACCGTGCTGCTTTTGCCCGCGAACTGATCGAACTATCTGCGGGTGTATTTTATTCTTCCGCTACCTACGCCAAGCGCCCCGATGTCATGGACTTGTACGCAAAAACGGATATGCGGCTGGCGGTGCATGATATGAATACGCTGGTCTCGATCGTCGAGCGGGGTGGCGTGCCGATGCAACAAGCCCTTGCCGCCCAACTGACACAAGCAGGTCAGTACGTCCGCCGCGAACGTTCTTACGAAGGAGTAAATTTTAACTTAGAGATCGTTCCCGTCGATCGTCCGGTGGCAGAAGCAATTTCTTCTATTTTGGCTGACATTCTAGAGTTCGACCGTCACAAGCAGGATGCGGTCAAAGAACTAGATGCCACCGCTAAAGCCGAAGCTAAGGCAATTTTGGGGGATACCTCTACAGGGATGGCAGGGGCAAAAAGCACCAACTTCACTTCGATCATGCACAACTTGATCGATCAGTCCTTGCTAGCAATGAAAGCCGAGCAGACGGTACAAAAATGCTTGTCGCTGCTGCGACAACCCGATCCCGAAAAACCCCTAATCGCTCTATCGAATACGATGGGGTCTTTCATCAACGACTATGCCAAACTGAACCAACTGTCGCCAGGAGATGAAATTAAGCTAGATTTTGGCGACTTGCTCGTGCGTTACTTGGAGCGCAGCCGCGACGTATTAATCGGGAACCCCTATGGAGACAAAGAACGCCACCGCCTTACCGATGAGGAGTTAGGGGTTAGAGGAGTCGCAGCGTACACTCGCATTCTCGACCGGATCGAGCAGATCGACCTGAGCGCGATCCCGATTTCTCCCATCGACTACATCAAGTCGAGGCTGTCCCAAGAGGGATACAGCGTTAACGAAGTCACGGGGCGAAAAGACGTTATCGATTATGCTGCCGATGGGACTAGCACTTACCAGCAGCGTTCGAGTCAAGAAACTAGCAAAGCCGCCGCGATCGCCAATGTCAGAGCCTTTAACAACGGGCAGTTGGATGTAATTATTCTCAACCGCTCCGGTTCGACGGGGATCTCGCTGCACGCTTGTGCTCAATTTGCCGACCGCCGACCGCGCCACATGATTGTCGTGCAGCCGGAGAAAGAAATCAATTCGTTCATGCAGATGCTGGGACGTATCCACCGCACGGGGCAAGTCGTGCTGCCCAGCTTCACCCTGCTCAACGCCGATATTCCAGCCGAGAAAAGACCTGCGGCGGTGCTAGCTAAGAAAATGGCATCCCTCAATGCCAATACGACAGCCGCACGGTCGAGTGGAATTTCGTTGGAGTCAGTTGTCGATTTTATGAACGAGTACGGCGATCGGGTGGCTGCCGAGCTATTGCTGAACGATCCTGGTTTAAACCGCCAGCTAGCAGATCCGTTAGGTGGGATAGAAAGCGCTCAAAGTGTAGATAATGCGGGGTTGATGAATAAAGTGACTGGTCGCTTGCCACTGCTGCCGCTTGTTCAGCAGGAGCGCGTGTACGCTCGACTCGAACGAGAGTATGCGGAGTACGTCGAGCGTCAGGAGACGATGGGAGAATCCGTGTTGGAGGCACGCTTTCTCGACCTCGATGCAAAGACGGTGGCGCGGATGGAAGTCATTGCTGGCGATCCTGACAGTAATTCTCCCTTCACCAGCCCCGTCAATGTAGAAGTGGTAGATGCCAAAACACCCCGCAAGCCCGTCACGACTCTAGAAGCAATTAATTTAGTCCGCGAAAATCTCAACTTGGAACTCGTTGAGGCGGTTGAAGCACACGATTTCGACTCAGTTAACATCTGTGCCAAGCAGCAAGCCGAAGCTACGCGACAGCAGTTACTCCAGGCTACCCAGTCTTACCGAACGGCAGCGACTGAGGGTAAAACATCTGCCAAAACTATTGAAAAGATCGACAATCGCCTCAACGTACAGTTGCAACACGTCAGCAATACTTTAGAAACTTTTCCACTTGGTAAGGGTGTAAGGGTCGTGACCGAGACTGGTAATATTTTTTACGGTGTTGTGGGAAAGATTTGGAGCAGCAATCGGGAAGAAAATGAAAGCCCAGTCACGCCCAACAGGTGGAAGATGCAAATCGTACTAGCAGATCCGGCACGATATTTGACCCTGCCTTTCTCTCAAATTAATACTCTTTCATCCAATTCGGTCACGCTCGCTCCTGAGGAGCGCAACTGGGATGGAGTGGAAATTTATCAAGCTTTCGACCTCAAACAGTCTAAAAACCGCGAATCAAGGCAAATTTTTACAGGTAACTTATTGCGGGCTTACGAAAAATTCCAAGGCAAAATCGTCAATTACACGGACGATCGCGGCAGAACGCACCAAGGATTGCTCGCTCCGCAAGGGTTTGATATTGAGTCAGCTTTAGAACAGCAGCCCGTAATTATTCCCACTGCTCGACAGATCGTTACCTTTCTCACCGAAGTCACCGATCGCGCCGGACAAGTCAAAACACTCGACGAAACTTTAACGATCAAACCCCAACGCAGCCGCTATGGAGACGGCTTTATCGTACAAACTGCCAAATCTAGGAATGACGGTGGAGCATATTATTTAGACCCAAGCTTGCTTGGGATAATTGGAGGTGAGTTTCATTCTATAGGCGATCGCATGGAGGCAGTTGTTTCTCCAGACAGAATTGCATCTGTATTGGAATTCATGGAAGCTAAAGGTTTGAGGTTGGCTGCTTTTGAGAAGCAAGATATTGCTCGCAATTTTCTCGGTATTACCCTGCCCTCCCTCCAACCAGTTGAATCGGAATCGGTTGAGGTAAGCGATCTTAGTGTTAGTCAGGATCGCTTACCTCAACCAGCTAAGGCTACACCCGTACCCATACCGCTCAATACCCAAACTCATACACCGAGCGTTGGGAACGGCGAACGGCAGGTCGAGGTAGATACGATCGATGAAGCATCGTCAGGCAATACCCCAGGCGGATTGAGAAACGACCATCGCGCTACCGAAGATGAGAAGATAAAACCGACTGCTCGGCTGAAACGGCAAATTTCCTCTGGTGAGGTAGCTTTGCAGATTGCCGACTTTTGCTTCCAAGCTGGGGCGGCAGAAAAAAATGTTGCCAAACTCTTGCACCAGGCTGGGCTAGCAGTAGAGATCTTGCAGGGGGAAGACTTTCATTTAAAAGTAGAGAACGAACCGTACATTCCTTTGTCGATCGAGCGCCACGGACGGGAACTATATCTAACACACTTCCTGGCAGATAGCAGCGGCGACTTGACGATCGACTCCGAAATGGTGTTTAGAATCTCTTGGGGCGGACAACTGGCTCTGACTCAAACTGCCGTGCAAAATCCCCTCACTGGTGGCGAGGAGCGCCGCCAAGACCGAGGCTTTGCCAAAACTTTTAGCGAAAATCTTCTGGAACAAGGATTTGCTACTGCTGCGCGATCGCGGACAATTGCCCAACAAGCCGTACCACAAGAATCCTCGTCTACACTGGTTGACGATCCGACCGAGCCATCAAAGGGCGATGGTCGCGACAAAGCCAAGTTCCGCCTTCGGCATCGCACTACAGAAGTATCTCATCCCGATACAAATTCTCATAGCCTTCCTTTCGCGGAGCGTCGCCAGCTATCTCCACTACTACAAGAATATCTAGCTTTAAAGGATCGATCTCCACAAGCGTTAGTACTTCAACGAGTCGGCGATTTCTACGAGGCTTTCTTTCAAGATGCTACGGTCGTAGCGAAGGATTTGGAGCTAGTGCTAGCTAGTAAAAACTCAGGCTCTGCCGAACTCGGTCGCATTCCCATGACTGGTTTCCCCCACCATGCCCTGGAGCGCTACAAATCTCGTTTGGAGGAAATGGGGCATACAGTCGTTGTCTTCGAGCAAGCTCCATCGCCGTCCGTACCACAAAGTTCTCAAACTTCTCCTCCACTAAGGCGCACCACCATACAACCTACAGCCAAAACACCTCGGACTAGAAAATCTAAACAAATACCCGAATCGGTAGGAGTGCAGTTAAGCTTATTCGATCTTTCTACAAATTCTTCTCCCACCGTTCTAGAAACTGCTATTAGCATTCCAACATTGACACCACCCGTTCCCAACGAGCGTGAAAAAGTAGAAGATAACCGTTCGTCGCAACAACTTTGGGAAGATTACAGTCGAGGAGTAGAAGCACGTATTCCAATTGAGTTGAGTAAAACTGTTGCGCTCAAAGCATTACAAAATAACTTGAGCTGCGAGTCAATTGTTCAAATATTACAATACGATCCAGAGGTGAAAAAACTATATAATCGTGAAGAGAGATTGGCAAGAAAATATATTGAATTAATTGTTGATAGCTTAAGTAGGGTGCAGCCAACAAGTCAAAAACAGCTTCAAGTAAAAGAGCGCAAACTCAATCTTTCCCTTGAAACAGTTGAGCAATAGCAAGAATTGAAAAGTACGACTTGAATTCCAAATTTTGTTGTCATTATCTATTACAAAAAAGTGGGTGCGGTCGCGGCATTCCCCAATCAAATGAAGTCTCAGTAGCCACTGCTCTTTTGAGTCTCCGTGAGATTGCTGCCGACATTCTCTGTTTGGAGTAAATAGGATATTGCACGTAGCAGATTAAATGCTATGTCAAGTAACGCGCTATTTAGTTCAAAGGTCAGATGGATTGTGTTGCAGAAAGTTGTTGAGAAAAGAAAACTCTTTGAAATCAGCTATGCAACTACACCAAAAATTTCAGCCAAGAATTTTACCCGTTCAGCAACGGCTCCTTTCTCTACGCCAGTTGCTACAACAGAAGGAACAGGGGCAATGCACTGGCTCTACTTTTTCGATTTGTCCTTTCCTCACCATATTCATAATTTCGTATCCTCCGACGGCAGTGAAGCTTGCGAGCGGTGTAATTATTAATGTCCAAGTACTGAGCTTATCATCTCCTCTGCTTTTTGCAACACAACCAAAATCGCGGCAACCCCCAATTTCTAGCCCATCTTTAGGGTTAGATCGTGCAAAGTGTAAAGCGTAATGGTCTACTCCTCATATTCGTAATAATCCTCAAACTCAGAAAGATCGACTTGACAAAGGTTGTTAGCTAAATAATAAATAACGTTATCCCACTTTTGCTCGTGCAGCGAGAAAACTGTTAAGGGATATTCGTTGAAATACCACAAGGCTAACTGTTCGAGCGATTCATCGGTTTGAGATCTAGTTTCGATTGCTAAAATTTCTCTAATCGTATCGTCTTGCTTGTCGCGACTGTAGACCTGATGAAAAACATCGAGGATAAAGCTTCTCCAATACGTTGACTGTTCGCTGCTGTCACTAGTCTCTATTTCTCCAATCAGGGCGTGTTTTACATTAATAAATATGGCAGCGATTGCCGCGTCAAGTTCTTCGCTCCCCAGCTCATTTGGAGGGACGATGCCTTCGATAAATAAGAAACGAGCGAAGTTTAATAATTGAAGTTTTTTGTCTAAGTTCCACTCATCCCACAAGTAGACATTTAAGGGATAGAAATCAATTTCGACTTCGTCTTTAAGAGAATCGACGAGAAAGCTATATGCTTCATTAAAAAAGTGTTTAGCAAGAGCGATTTCAAGTATCAAAGGACTACGACGGATATAAAGCTCTGACATTGGCAGAGTTTGTTCTTCACCCGTATTTAGCCCAACAGCTTTTACAGAAGTAAAAGTGTATCTATCTCCATTTGCAATATCTCGAACTTGAAAATATCCATCGTTACGAGCTGGATTATTGCATGTTGAGTCTTGCCAGGAGCTGCAATCGATGTAGAATAAGATTTGACCGACGTAAGTTCCTTGATGTTCTTGATGGCTGCTGCGATCGAGCGCGTTAAACCACTGCCGACCGTTTCGCTGCTCTAATTGTTCGATCGCTTGTAAATCCCAAGTATCTTGCCCCATGATAAAATCCTCAACATTCATTTGTTGAAATGGAGCAATTAAACCTGCGGTAAACTCATCTTTATATATCGTAGTTAACAAAAAAAGACTCTTAGGAGCGATTGCTATCCATCCCCTTTCGTCGTTAATACCCGTCTGATACGAGGTTGGAAATTGAATTAATGTTTTGATAGTGAAGCGGCGATCGCTCAGTTGAATCCCCCAACACTCTTTGACAAATTGAATTGCACCTTCCTCGGTTTCAAACCAAAAATCATTGGGGAAGTTAGTGATTTTGCCACGAGTATAAGTTTTACCTAATTTGGATAAAATCTTTTGCCATTCTTTCTCTATTTTTTTGAGTTGAAGAGGATAAGGTTCGATTTCAATTCTTGTGCCATACATAATCGGATCGCTGCTTCTATTTTTGACAACTTACCCCAAGTGCTATTACTATAACAATTGGAGCAACCAAAACGAGCTTTTCTTACCCTAGGATACTAAGGATGCGCTTGCTAAAAAGCGCCGCTCGTTGAGTAGCTCGGATAGCCTTAGCTAGTGAAAAACGTCATTTTTAAGTTTCCCTGCTACAGATGCGAAGTAACTCTCAAACGTATACAGGCTACAGTTTTTGTAGTAGTTCATACTTTCGGCTTATTTCTAATCATTAGCGACGAGTACGAATAGACTCGCAATGATACCAAATAGACTCCACATCATTTGTCAGTACGTTCCAATTATCTAATGCTTCTTCGTTTGTAACATCTGGAGAAATATCGAGTTCATCCCTATAGTTATTAACAATTTCTAGAGCAGCAAGCTTTGCATCTTCCTCCGTTAAATAATACGCACAGTCAACTCCATGCTTGTGAGAATACTCCAAAACCCAAACTTCTCCCAGCGAGCGAAATTCAGTTGTAAGGTTAGTACAATTCATTGTTTTTTACTTCGGTATAAACTTTGATTGTGCCAACTGAAAATAGCTGCATTTTGGTAGCGATCGGCGCGTTTTTACATTTCGGGTATTGCGCTTTTAACTTTGGTGACAAACTAGCTATCTCTTGAAAAAAGACGTGTATCAAACTCAAAAGGTTTAGCTTTGCCGAGCGCAATTTGAGTAAAATCGGGATGAGTGGGATTAAGTAAATAGTTCCATTCTTCATCAATGACAGCAGACGGAACCTTTAAAACTGCACTACGAGCATTACGTATCCATTGCGACCCAATTATGGCAAGTACTGGTGGTGGGGGGTCGTCTCTCCAATCACTCGGTAGCTGCTCGGATAAAACAGAATCAATGGAAAGTTGTTCGGGAATATCGGCGGGGATTGCAACGTGCGGTTTAGGGGTAGTTTTGACCCCCAGATGAACCAGCAGCTCGAATGCCGCTAAAGCAAGACTGCTGGAAGTATAGACAACAGCCACTCCAGTAGGATTCCATCTCCCACCATAAGTCTTCGCTCCTTGTCCATCAAATGCAGTTGCTGCCCACTTCGCGTTACAGATGCGCCATACTCTTACGCTCATGCGAAGATTCCATGTTCGATGCGTCCGAGCAGCAGATCGACTTGCCGTACGCCTGGTTCTGTTTCGATTGCCTTGAGTGGAGTTTGACCTTTAAGGGCAGACAACGGTTGTTTGAGCCAATTTAGTGCTGTAGTTTCATCTCCAAAGACATCTGCTGATGAAGCCACGATCCGAGCTAGTCGGTACAATCGATCCGATTCAACCGCAGACAAGCGTTTGGTAGCATCTTTTGATGCCTGCTGGATGCGACGACTGAGAGTGCGGCGAGACATGCCAACCGCTTGCGCCATTTCTTCATCTGATAGTCCCATGAGCTGTTTGAGTCGAACTACAGCGGTAACTGGAACACCCGCTGCAATCAGTTGCGATGGTTCCAGACCAAGATCGCGATCGCACTCAATCGCCAAAAGTTTTTGGATCGTCGGCAAATTAGCATCGACAATCTGGTTGGGAACCATATAAATTACCTCATTGCCATTTGCACATATTATATCGCCATTTGGCGTATTTCGGGCTGCGTTCGCTCGCTTCTCTAAAGCCTTTATTTATTGACAAAAACGCAACAGCCACCGAGTTTGACCGTCATCCCAACGCCGCAACTCTTTATAGATTCGTTCGGAGCGACACTCAGTGGCATAACGTCTCTAGCAGCACTCTTGCTATAGTTCTTCTACTACCTTTAGGTTTGGCGCGATCGGCAACCCATTTTTATCATACTCGCCCTTTGGCAGCAAAATTTCCGGCTGCGTGAGGCGATCGATCTGCTTTGCCACTCGGACTCTCCAGTTCTTCACCGAGCGCGTGAGTTTGCACTCAAGCAAGCTGCCACTTTGTCAATTCCTCACGAATTTGCCCGATCTCTTGAAGAACGGATACCCCTTTCGCGCTAATTCTGTAGTATTTTCTGCGAGCACCTCCACGCTCTTCGGGTATCTCGTTGCCCCAACGGGTTTCGACAAAACCCTTTTTCTCCAATCTCCGCAAGGCTGGATACAAAGTACCGAAGCTAACTTTCAGTTTGCCGCCACTGCCCTTTTCCAGCGCTTCGATAATTTCTAGCCCGTAAAGTTCGTATTTATTTATAAAGAATCAGAACGCTCTCCTCTACAGGAGAAATGTTGAGCTGGCTTTCCTTCATACATCGTTCAAGCAAGCGCGATAACTTCGTTAAACTTCGTTAACGCGTTTTAGAGTACGATTATCCAATTTTACCTATGGAAGTCAAAATATTTGTTTATTGCTAATGTTTGTTTATTCCTGATGA
Organism: Chroococcidiopsis sp. [FACHB-1243]; assembly: GCF_014696895.1. Classification (NCBI taxonomy): domain Bacteria; kingdom Bacillati; phylum Cyanobacteriota; class Cyanophyceae; order Chroococcidiopsidales; family Chroococcidiopsidaceae; genus Chroococcidiopsis; species Chroococcidiopsis sp. [FACHB-1243]. Next base: position 104,249 of record NZ_JACJQX010000009.1, read on the forward strand.
TGTAATTCTCTCTCGGATGATGATTTCCAAGAAGTAGGTAATTCAGCAGCAGGTTGCCATTGGCGAGGAATTGAAAAAGTAACGCGGTTGAAAAAATCGTGAAACTAAGCTAATTTTTCCCAATCATCGTGTTGTTCGAGGAACCCAATATATCCTCCATTCAAGCCATCTTCAACCAGCTTTTATGCCAGCGGATATGGAATACCCACTCCACAATCTGCTAGCACGCGCTCCAACTCCGAAATTGTTATGCTGTCTCCTTCAATATCTCGCATGTTGTGAAAAATATAATCTTTTAATTCTCTAGCTGGGCAATCGTAATCTTCAACTGTCAGCCAGTCTCCTTTATATCCTTTGTCAAATCCGATTCGAATATCTAAATTCGTCTCCTCTTCATCCCACTCTTCATTCTCCTCGTCCCAGTTCCAATCTTCATCTTTATCACTGATTTTATATACGTAGTAGCAAGACATTTGTAGTTCTCAATTTGTTAAAGTTATCAATTAATATTACCGAAAAATCTCTCAGATCGCTCTAACTACTACTAGGAGCGGGGATGGTTAATACCTATTTATTTCGCTAAATGCTATCTAGAAACTGATTCACCAGAAATGACAATTGAACAAAAATATTCACCATACTCCGCTCTCATTAGTAATAGCTAAAGTCCAAGCTACGATGGACGTCATCGAGCGCGGCATTCTCATTCCACGGTGCGACACTCATAGCAATTCTCGATTGTGCGGATGACATTTGTAGGGGCGCACAGCTGTGCGCCCCTACTAGGCGCGTATTTCATCCAATTGAAAACCGCTATCATAACTAGCCTCGATGCAACCGCAGCGATCGCCCTCTGCGATCTCGAAGGCGCGATCGTTTTCCTGACGATGCCGTTAACCGCACTTGGGCGGACGGATACTACTACAGTTAAGTAGTTTAAAGCTTGTTTACAATTCATTACACTAGATGGAGAAAGAGAGAAAAGGTCTGCCGACAAGCCGTGTCACGCCGATCCCAAACTGCTCAAATTTTCAAAGTTCAAGTTTAGAGGTGCTTTATATGAACGGCACTATTCGCGTTGGTAATCTATTTGGTATTCCCTTCTATATTGCCCCGTCCTGGTTTTTGGTTTTGGGCTTGGTGAGTTGGAGTTATACCAGTGGGTTAGCAACGCAATTCCCGGCTGGGGGTAGTTTGCTACCCTTGTTGTTGGGATTAACTACCGCTCTATTGCTATTTACTTCAGTCTTAGCGCACGAATTAGGACACAGTTTCGTTGCGATCGGGCAGGGAATTGAAGTTAAATCGATAACTTTATTTCTGTTTGGCGGTCTTGCTAGCCTAGAGAAAGAATCAAAAACTCCGAGTGAAGCATTTTGGGTAGCGATCGCTGGTCCTTTAGTCAGTTTATTGTTGTTTGGGCTATTGACAGCAATTAACGCCAGCGTGCCATTACTAGCACCTTTCGCCGCAGTTGTAGGAACGCTAGCTTACGTGAATTTGGCGCTGGCGCTGTTCAACTTAATTCCTGGCTTACCTTTGGATGGGGGTAACATCCTCAAAGCACTAGTTTGGAAAATTACGGGTAATCCTGAAAAAGGTGTTGTCTTTGCCAGTAGAGCAGGGCAATTCATTGGCTGGTTGGCGATCGCCTCTGGCTTAATCCCCCTACTATTGTTTGGTACTTTTGGTAACTTCTGGAACCTCATATTAGGTTGGTTTTTACTTCAAAATGCTACCAGGACTGCCCAATCTGCTACATTGCAGTCAACACTAAAGAAGATTAAGGTAGCAGACGTAGTAAATTTTGACAGCCCAATAGTATCAGCCGATCTTTCTTTACGAGAATTTGCTGATGAAGCTATTCTCGATCATGGTAAGTGGGAGAGGTTTTTAGTCACCGATCTTGAAGGGCAACTAGTTGGTACGATGCCTCTAGATGCTTTAAGAGTGGTTCCTACTTCACGTTGGGCAGAAACCCAAGTTCGAGAATTGATGCAACCGATCGAAGCATCGGCGATAATTCAATCCGAGCAATCGCTACTAGAAGCAGTAAAAATCCTAGAACAACAGCAGCGCTCGGCGCTACCTGTAATTGGGGAGAATGGCGTACTAGTCGGACTTTTAGAGAAAGCTGCGGTTCTGAGCTGGTTGCAAAAACGAGTACAAGCACCTGCTTATTAAGGCGGCTTTTAAAGATAGGGCTGGTCTTTTTACGCGGCTTAATTGCGCCGTGCGACGGCGCAACCGCCCGCTATAGATTACACTACTAGACCGAACAATCGAGCGACAAGGGCGAGAAGACCTGCCCTATCTTTAGTTGCCAGGTTAACAACAAATTCTGTAATTTCTCAAATCTCCCTCAGACTTTGAAACTCCTGTCTGGGGGAGTTTTTTTAGAGACTTCCTAAAATTCCTAACTTCGCTTCCCAATCCTCATCATGCCGCAATGTTAGAACAGTATAACCAGTGTTGTACCTGAGATTATCTCGCTCGATTTGGTCTTGTCTGCGCTTGTCTGGACTGTCATGAACCGAACCGTCACAGAAAATAGCGATCGCGGCATCAGTTTTATAGAGAAAGTCTGGCTTGCAGTCAGCTTCAGCAATTGATTCTTGTGCAGCGTCCGGTAGCTTATATCCCCGATGATAAATCTCCTGTAAAACGACTCGCTCGAAATTAGAATTAGGATCTGTTTGTTGCATTAATTGCTGATATCGCTCCTCGCGAGATATCCCCTCAAAATTGCCAACAACGGTACTTACTAGCAATTGGTCGAGCAAGGGTTTAATTAAATGGCGATTGATTAATGCGTGGTCGAATTGGTTGCTGTAGGATAGCAAGCATTCATAGCAAGCTTGGACGCAGCTTTCTTTGGGTTGCTTGAAATGGCAAATATCTAGAGCGGCATCGGCGATTTTTTGAAAAGCCTCTGGTTTTTCCAACAGCTGCGAAAGAACGCCCGCTCCCCCTTCTGCTGCTTCCCAAAAAAGCAAATACTTACCTTCCCCCAGTCGTTCGGAGTCGAGTTCGTCGGCTTCTAATTTGTATACTGCTTGGATGGCTGTTTCCAGGGTATATTGCAGCGTGGCAATAAAAGCTTCTCTGTTCTCAGCCGGAACGCTTAAAGGCTCGACAACTAGAATATTACAAGTGTCGTCTACCATTAAATTGACTTCCGTATGCAAGCTGTCAGTCGCTCGATCGTTTCTGGGATCGCCCCAGAACCCTGTTTTGGTATCGAGTTTAAATCCCCGCTCGTCGATATTCTTCTTCAGTCCGCGATTAATCCGCCAGATTTTCGCTGTGGCTCCAAAGGTTAAGCGCAACAGTGGCGTGCCTTCGGTAGTTTGGACGGTTGCCGATTCTTGTTTTTGACTAGCGTAGCGGAAGTGGGTGGTGACGTTGTAGCCGTACTTGAGCCGTTCTTCTTCGTCGCAGGTAATGCGTTCTCGTCGGCGAGCGATCGCAGTTTCCATTGGCAGTACGCGAGTCAATTTAGCGATATTCTGGTAGCGATCGTCTTTAATTCTTGCACCGCAATTTTCGCAGGTATCGCGAGAATCGCCTTCGTGGAAATAACCGCAGTTAAAGCAGACGCTCGCCCGTTTATACTGGCTGTCAATACCGCTAACGGGAACTTTAGTCTTTGCCACCATAAATTTACTACCCTCGTAGTAAACAATGTTGCTGGGCGCGAATTCCCGTAAAGCAACGGTGCGGGGGCGGGAAATGAATTCACCACCATCCCCTGTGGGAATGTATGCCCTAACAGGTAGGCGGGGAAAGTTAAATCCTGGTAGAAATCCCTCAGCGGCAAAGTAGCGGTAGGGATAAAATTCAAACTCGCTATTGCTTTTGCTTTCGGTTAATCCCACTAATAAGCTTCTTTGCCGTAATGCTTCTTTCTCCTGAGCTTTGGCGATATCGTGTTCTTCCTGGGAAGCATAGCCTCTAGCATAACGGTCGATCGTTTCGCGGGCTTTGTCTAATTGGATCACTGCGTCGCTATAGAGATTGCGCCAGTGACGGCACGCCACTCGATCGAAGACATGAAGTGCATTTTCTAACGTGAACTGCAACCAATTCACAGAATACCAGTCAGCCTTTTGCAGGTCTTCTTGGCAGAAGAGATCGGAGAGGATGGATTGGGTAGCTTGCAGACAGTTTGCTAATTTGTTCTGGCTTAAAGCTAAATCTCGACGCACGCTCTCTTTGAGAGGATAGCCATCGAGATCGAGTTCCAGAATTTTGTTCATCGAATCATCTAGATAAACCCCAGTGTGGGCAAGCCAAATCGAGTAGACGTGGGATTGCACCAAATCTTGGTTAGCTAGTTCCAGCTTAGGTGGGGCAACAACCCCAGCAACCATTTGATTTTGACGTTTGAAGAAGTATTGGTCGTGACCGCTACCGATCGCGGCATAAGTAATCACTAGGGCTTCCTGCCCGCTTCTGCCCGCTCTACCGCTACGTTGGGCGTAGTTAGCGGGACTGGGGGGAACGTTACGCAAATGCACGACGCTCAGATCGGAAATGTCAATTCCCAATTCCATTGTAGGAGAGCAGAACAAAGCGGCTAATTCACCATTGCGGAATTTTTCTTCCCGCTCCTGCCGATCTTTGTTCTTCACTTGTCCGGTATGTTCGCGCCCTTCCATCGTTTGGATTTGAAAGGCATTGGTTTGGTAAAATTCTTGGAAGAAGCTGTTAACGGGAATTTTAGCGTCTTCATTTCCCTGCAAGCGCCGAGTTGTTAAAGGATCGGGAGGGATTTCGCTCAGGAGCTTGGCTTTCCACAACAGAGAATCGATGCGTAGCTGTACCTCAGATTTTTCTTTCACCAAATAACCAGCATCGCACAGGGCGTTAACTAAGGTAGCAATTAAACTGGTATACTCCTCATCAGTTAAGGGTTGGCTTCGCAGCGACCAAGCTTTGGGCGAGCGCAAAAATCGACCAATTTTACTTCTGGGTGTGAGCTTGACTTTAGCTTTTTCGTTGCTGCCGCAGCTGGTGCTTGCCCAGGTTGCTTTATGCAATTGTTCGTTTTCGTCAAACACCCAAGGTTCTTTAATTGCCTGAAAAATATCGCTTTTGAGTTGGTCTTGTTGTTCTGGTTGTAAAAGTTTGGCATCAATTGCCAATTCCCGCCGCAGTTGGTTGAGAAAGGCAAGAGAGGCAATGAAACGCTCCTGGGGAGTAGCTTGCAACAGGATGGGATGGCGGTGTTTTTGCCAAAGTGCCTCATTCGCACATTCTGCTTCCAAACCGTTATACTCAATTGCCAGCAGTCCGCACTGTTCCAGGTTGGGTTGGACAATGCGCCATCCCCGCCGCAAGTCTTCGTAAAGGCGGTATTCGATCAGTTTGCGAAAGGCTTCTTCGTTACGCCGCTTACCAACGCCAAACTCGGCTGGTTGCTTGGCGTAGTCAGTTTGAGACAGTCCCATGTATTTGACAACTTCGCTGACTAGCTCGCTGTGGGTGAGTTGCCCCTTTGCCCCTAGTGCGCCCAAAAGTGCTGCCCGCAAGAAACTGGTTTGCACGAAGTCGTTGAAATGCCCCGCTTGTAAGGAGGCATCCTGACGGTTATCGGTAAAGCTGAGAATTTTAGCGGCTTTAGCTTTCTCACCCGTGAAGACTTGTTTTAAGCGGCTGGTGGTAGATAGACATAGCAAAGTCGTTGCGGTACTGCGCCCTTCGCTACTAAGACGCGATAGTTTGCTAAATTCGTTTTTGCGTCCGTCATGCACTACGCCGCAGTTGAGACACACGAGAAATGGTTTGCGGATAAACCAACAGGTAGTTCCTTGTAACAGAGAAGTTGTGACTTTACCGTTAGACAGCACTTGCAGCTGTTGGGGAATAAACTTGGTATAGTCCTTTTTGGGAACGCGCCCTTTCCTTTTGGTTTCGGTAAACCAGGAATCGGGCAGCCTTTCTTCATCGCTAGAATCCCAAAGTCCTGGATCGTCCAGGGTCAGGTAGCCTTCGCTAATATCGGCATCGTCGGCACTGATGTCCAAGGCGGTAGGTAATTGCGGTAGGATATTTTGTTTATCGGCATCGTAGCGCACCACGTAGTAATCCTGTCCGCATTCTCGGCAAAAGACGAGGGGATAAAGTAGGCGGTTTTCGGTAGTAGTATATTGACCTTCGAGAGTGAGAATGCGTTTCTCCCGACTTTCAATTGTGGAGTAAACGCTACCACCCTGAGAAATGAATTGATGCAGGCGAAAGGCAAGTCCTCCTGTTTTGCTGCCCCAGAGAAACATCTGTTTGAAGACGGCTAAACAGGTTTCTGGCGGCAGTTGGGTTTGTGCCGCTAGGGTTGCTGCTCCCGACTCTAATGTAATGGGCGTGCGGCGCACCAGATGCCCTTCTTGTTCTGCTAAACCAAAGTTCATCTCAATCCAGTGGCTGAGGGGATGCGTTCTGAATGCATCTAAAGTTTGTTCTGACTCTGGCGGTAAACCTGCTAGGATGCTCGATCGCAGTTCGTCAGCGATCGGTGCAGCACGCCCAATAGAACGCTCTAGAGTTTCATCGATGACGTTGCTGGGTTTGATTTCCACGCCGAATAATTTGCTGGCAACATTCGCCACGACCTGACGGCGTTGTTCGCGGGAGCCTTCTGTTGACATGGTGGCACTAGTGCCAATACACAGGAGATTCTGACCGCAGCGTTGCCGCAGTTTGCGGATCAAAATCGCCACATCTGCGCCCTGCCTTCCTCGGTATGTATGTAATTCATCGAGTACCAGAAATTTTAAATTGGGAGATTCTACGAGTTTATCTTCGTGAGTGCGGGAGAGCATTAGCTCTAGCATCACGTAGTTGGTGAGCAAAATTTGGGGCGGGTTTTCTTGAATTTCGTTTTTCTTAGCTGAACTTTCTTGTCCGGTGTATTGTTCGACGCGAATGTGGGTATTGGCAACCTGGCGCAGAAACTTGTCGAGTTCTTCTTTTTGGGAGTTAATTAAGGCATTCATGGGATAAACCAAGATTGCCCTAACTCCTTTAATTTCAGGATGGCGCAGTAGATCGTCAAAAATCGGCACGACATAAGTCATGCTTTTACCGGAACCCGTACCTGTTGTGAGGACGTAGGGTTCTTGACGTTGTGCTGTAAGGAATGCTTGCTGCTGGTGGTAGTGAAACTGAAAGGGTTTGTTGTCTTTTGAAAAGTAGCGATCGCACTCCCTATGAAGAACTCCCTGTTGCACTAATTCGGTAACGGTTGCACCTTTTTTGTATGTAGGGTTTAGTTGCACCAAGGGATCGCTCCAAAGCTGTCCCCTTTCTAATTCTCGATCGACAAATTCTTTAACTTTAGGGTCGCGAATTCTTAGAAAACTTTCAATATAGCGGCGGTAGTCGTCAATAACTTCGTTGCGAAAATTAAAAATATCAAGATAATTTGTAGTTTGTAATTCGTAATGGGCTACGCCCCGCTTCGCTAACGTAATTGCTGATTGTGGAGGGATGGTAGTTGTTCGTCCTAAGCGTTGGTTAACCCACTCTTGAAGTTGGTGGGAAAAGGTTTCAGTCAGGGTTGAAAAGTCAATGATTTCTTCAAGTTGTTGTAAATCCCAATTTTCAGGAATATCTGTAAATAAAAGTGCTAACTGTTCTGGGATGACTGAGACAACTCCCGTACAATCTAGCAACGCTAGCTTTTGACTCAGTAACGTGCTAGTGGCTGCGATTGCACTTTCATTTTGCTGTAATAAATCCTGAAGTTTAATAGGGATTTTCATAAATTTTAACTTGTGGCATACTCGTTTCAAGAGTCAGCCTAGAAACAAATCTAATGGCTGATATTCTTGTCTTAATAATGCCCAAATTAGGCGATGAAATTCCTACTGTCCGATCTCATAAAATGCGATTGCTAGCCTACAGTAGATTTTTACTGCTCTCGCGCTGCTTTCCTGACTTCTTCTACATCTAACTCTAGTATCTCTGCAACTTCTTGAATGCTAAGTCCTTTTTGCAGTAGTTTCGGCACTAGTTTAACTTTAGCCTTCAGCTCTCCTTCTTCTGCGGCTTCTTGATAAACCTTGGTTCCTCTTATAAAGTTTACGTTCAACATAGCTTCATTTTTTTCGCGTTTAACATTTGGGAGCGAAACAATAGACGTTTACTACTCTCGTGCTGCTTTCCTGACTTCTGCCACATCTAACTCTAATAAGTCTGCAACTTCTTGAATGCTAAGTCCTTTTCGCAGGAGTTTCGTTACTAATTCAACTTCTTTCTCTAATCTTCCTTCTAATTTTCCTTCTTGTTTAGCTTCTTGATAAACTCTGGTTTCTTTTAATAAGTTTATATTTAACATGGCTTCAATTTCCTCTCTGCTCATATTAGGAAACTTGTAGACAACGACGATCTCTATAAATTCTATAACTTTTTGCTGAATTAGGGGATCTGTCAGTTCCTCCCTAGCGCGGTTAACAAGCTGTTTGGCTAGTTCTCCGGTTTTTTGCTGGCTTGCTACTACTAGGCGCACGATTTTTACACCTAGAGTCTCTTCTGTTGCTTCTTCAGTTTCGTTTAGGTAGAAGCGACGTAGATGTGGTTCTACTAAAGCGCGATAACGTGGGGGAAGCGTAGCTTCATTGCTGCGGCGATCGTAGATAACAACTGCAAACCAGTCTGCATTGGGAGGGCGATATTGACTGAAATAAAGAAAAATACCTGTAAACAATCTGTCATAAAATTCTTCGTCTTTATAAAACTGAGTTTCGACGAAGTAAAGTGGCTCATTGGAAAACTCTTGGCGAGTTAAAAATACTCCGTCTAAGCGCAGACTTGTTTGTTTAAGTTCTGGTGCAGTGAATTCATAAGCGTTAGAGTTGATATTAGATTGCCCAATGAGTTCAAAGAAAATGTTAGGTATTGCTTTAAATATTTCATAAAAGATTGCATCAGTTTTCACAGAGGTTGACCACGCTCTACATCTACTTACTAAATTACTACAATTCGCAACATTAAACGCACTGTGCTAGAAAAATAGCTAGAAATCGGCGACTCTTCAATTACAAATTACGAATTACAAATTACGAATTATCCAAACATTCTATCCCATGCCTCTAGCACTAACCTTTGGGTACGATATTCGCCAAATTGTTTGATTTCGTTGTTCTTCAAAACGCGGAATGTTTCGCTGGGGAAGTCGGAACCGTAGACATCAGTAGGGTCTAAAATATATCGGAGTTCGTCGCGGGTGAGTCCGTAGAGTTTGGCGTAATATGCGTCTAATTCTGCTCTTAATAGTGCGCGTCTGTTAGGATTCCAAATGAAGGGTTCGCCGTCGTATTCCATATCTTGGGCGAAGGGTTGCATATCCCAGGCAGTGTAAACTAACTCCAGAACTCTTGGAATAATAAAGTTTTGATTATTTAACAATTTTTCTTTGGAAGGAACGGCTAATTGATAAGTAATATAATCTGATAAATTAAGTCCTTGTATTTTTTGACGAGTAATATAATCAAAACTTATAGAGTTAAACAATCCTAATAAACAAGCTGCATAAACAGCATGATGTTGCTCAAAAATTACAATACGAACAGAATAATCTGTAGCGACATCAGGAAGTAATGAAGCGATTACGGTTCTATGGTTTGTACTACTTGTGACATTCATTAAAGCAAGAATCCACTTTCGATTTAAACGTCCATTTGACCATCGATCAACTAGATCCTCGCTAATATATAATAATTTATCTGGTAAAAAATTAATATTTTGATGTTCCTCAAGTGCTATATTTTCGGCAGTGCCTGTTCTAATTTGAGCATTTTTATTAATTTTTTGTGTTGCATATCTGTGATCGTAAGCATCAAAACTTTTACCATTTACTAAGGGCAAATATCTTAATTTGTTAACACAAATATATCCATATCGATCTTTAAATCCTATTTTTAAGTCTTGTGATGATTTAAATAAATCACTTTGTTTATTCATGTCAAACATTCTAGTTATTCTTGCCGTATGGCTACCTTTTTGAGATTCGGGTAAAAGTATTTCATTGTTTTGATAAATTCTTTTAGTTAATTCGGCATCAGTGCAGCTTCTAAAAACTGGACAAGTAAGGGTATTAGGATTTAGTAAGGCAATATCTTGAGGAGAAAGTTGAAATAGACGTGCTGGATTGTCTGACTGTCTGGGTTGAGTGAGGAAGAAGGCAAAGTTCCCTTGTTTTATTGGCTTACCACTAATAGCGACTAGCGAGAACTTCATGCGGCTATCTACAGCAGAAAATAACTTATCTCGATTCTCAAAATCATACAGACTTGCTAAAGCCTGCTTTTGCGTCAAATCTCCAAAAAACTTTTTACAAGTGTCATCAGTAGCAATTCCTGTAGGAACAATAACGCCAACTCTGCCATCAGGAGAAATCAACTTTCTAGTTGTTTCAGCGAATACAGCATAAGTATTGATATCACCTACAGCAGTTAAGGGAAATCTCATTGACTCGCGGATGAACTTACTTTGCGCTTCAGCATCATGTTTCGCCTCTTCAAATGCTTGCGCTAAATCTAGGTTTTTCTTCGGTAATTCCTTGATTAACTTCTCCCGCGCAGCCTTATTCTCAGCATTCGCAATCTCAGCACTACGAGAAGCGAAAAACTCTTTCTCCTGTAACTTAATTCGTTCCCAAGGTGGATTACCCAACACGCAATCAAATCCACCAACCTCAAACACTTCAGGAAACTCCAAACACCAATGAAAAAAGTGCTTTTCCTGTGCCAGCTTATTCGCTGCTTCCACTATCTCTTGTGTAGACGTATTCCCCCGCAATAGCTGAGTTAACACTGCTGTTGTCGGTAACAATTGCAAATTCTGTTCGGTTAGCGGCGTAAAAAATGCAGCCGTCCACAAATTGCAAGCAGAATAGTCTTGCCACCACCTCTGATTTTTACGAGTCTCTTGATATCGCTTTTCCTTGTCCTTCACTTCCTGCGGTGTGGTTTCAGCAATTTCCCCCAACTCCCGCCAGCTTTCTGCATACTGGGTGCGTTCGGGTTCTAAATCCCCAAACAGCGATAATTGATCCTTATTCTCCCGTTCTTTCTTATTCTGCTTTTTAAGCTGTGTGGATAACTTCTTATCATCACCAGTTACCGCTTTATAAGCTTCATCGGGAATTCCCTCTTGCAAGCAATCCAAATCCAACACTCCTACTAGGGAATTTCCACATTTAATTCTGTGGTCTAAAAAATTGAGTGGTAACTTGCCAGGAAAGCCTTCAATCCATAATGCCACTTTGCACAAATCCACTGCTAAGGGATTTAAATCCACCCCATAGATGCAATTTTGAATTACATCTCGAATCGCTAGCTTTAAAGGTTCGCTGCCTGGCTCTGCTTCTTGGGTGCGGACTTTGGCTAATTCTTTACCGATACGACGTGCTGCGGCTAAAAGAAAATGTCCCGAACCACAAGCTGGATCGACTATTTTTAGACTTAATAATGCTTTTTCTAATTCGTAATTCGTAATTCGTAATTAGCTTTTGTAGTACGAATTTTTTCTTCAATTACAGGTTCTAATGCCGTTTTTATCAGTTGTTGTACGAGTTGGGGTGGGGTATAGTAAGACCCCGTGGTTTTGCGATCGCTCCCAAATACCAATTTAAATTCGTAATTCGTAATTCGTAATTCGTAATTAAATGTTGAATTACGAGTTACGAAGTCTGAGTCACGGGTTACTTGGGGATGAAAGTCTAACAAACTCTCGTAAACGCTCCCCAATTCTTCCACATCTAACGCCCCATAATTCACCCGCCGCAATTGTTCTTTATCTTGATACAGCGACAGGTGGCGAATTGCTACTAGTAAATCGTAGTTATCAATCGCAAGATCGCCTAAATCTGGCAGCGTATCGGAGCCAAATAGATCGCCATTTAAAGGCGACAATCCTAATAATCTTCCCCGCCAGTTTTCATCAAACAACAGAAAAGTGACCCACAATCCCTGCCACAAATCTTGAAAACCTTCCCGCCGCCAACTAGGACGTTCCGCTAACTCTCGCAGTCGCTCAATGCTGTAGTATTCGCGGTAGATTCGCTCTTTCTCTCTATCTTCTCCGATTAACAATAAATTCCGCGACTCTGCCACCATTAAAAACAGCAGACGATAGATTAGCCGCAATAATTGACGATAATAATTTAATTCGTAATTCGTAGTTCGTAATTCGTAATTATTAGAAAACTTTTGTCGCAAGTGTTCGTTATTTGGGTGTTGCAGAAAACCCGTACCTAACTGGATCAAAGCTTTTTCTACACCGTCCCGCAGGCGATCGCGGACTCGTCCTCCCTGTTGCAATGCCTGCTGATGGTAATATTCCAGCAAGCACTTATCCGCATCGTCCATTCCTTGAGGCAAGCGGGAACGGTGGAACAGGCGATAAAACAGTCCAAACTCGGCAAAATTCTCGCCGTTGAGAATTTGCTCTAGGTCAAATTCAATATAGGTAAGGCGAGTCATCAAGGAAGAGTCGCGCAGTAACCGCCAGCGCAAACCGTTAGTTGCGATCGCCCACAAGTGTTCCGTCTTGTTGAGATATTCCTGCACCAGTGCATGGGCTGATAACCTGGGAGTACCGCTAGGGGGACGCCGATCCACCTTTACCCGACAACCGATAATGTGGATGGGTGGCTTGTTTTCTCCTGGTTCGGCGCGATGAGAAATTGCATAAGTTTGTCCCTCCACCACTTCAGCTTTGGCAGTGTAAACGGGGTCGTAGCCGAGGCTTCGTAACAGCGGCACTGCCCATTCGCGGGTAATCGTTGTCGCTGGATCGTCCGCGTCCAACCTTAATAACGCTCGTTGAAACGCCGCCCAGTAAGCTTTGGCATCTCCCCAAGCAGTAGCAATCTCGTCTGCTAGCTTGTCCGTTTTGGCAAAACCAAAATCCTCCGGTGCTTGTCCTTTGATACTGCCCGTCAGCACCAGAGAAGTCAGATCTGGAGCGATTAAGTTGCCTTCAATTTGGACGGCTGTAATTGTAGATGCTACTGATTTCATAAAACTCAAAATTAAAAATTCAATAATTCCAGACAGAAGCGATTGCACCTGGACGAAAGTTGTAATTCCTAAGTCCTTTTGCGCTGCCCTGGTTGGAGAATGTAAACGCCCAGAATGTCCATCGGTAGCTGAGGTTTAACCTGGATCTGCCCTTCTTTGGTAATTGCTCTGACGCGCCGATGCGATTGAGAAAGTTCGTGCGATCGCTCTCTAGCAAACAGTTCCAAATCTGGCTCTAGTTCGGTGATTCTGTTGAGCAACTCCTGTAATTCCATTTGTTTCATGGCTTGTGGAACGTCGCTTACCGGAGTAGCTTGTTGCAGCAGGGACATTGCCTCTTGGGGCGAAAGCCAAATCGGATCGGACGGAGAACCAGTAAATCCAACTACGGCACACTCTTCCGCCAGCAATGTTTGATGTTTGTGACTATCTAACAAGTGTCGCAGCCGTAACAACAGCAAAGTCGTGCGCTTCAGGACAGCATCCGTCGTGGTAAAGCCGCACCGCGCTGCTTTGGGATCTTTAGCGTTTTCTAGTGCATCTTCGAGGATGTAACGCGCTAAAGCTTCAACTAGGGGGTGATTTCGTCCCACGTATTCCACCCCTTCTAGTGCAGGGGTTGTAAACGTTAGCAACCGCGACTTATTTCCTACGCAACTAATGTCGGGCGGGACACCCGCCCGCCCGTTGCTTAGCAATGGCTGGAGAAATTCCGGTGGTGTTGGCAACAGCCATCCCTGCTTTTTCTCGATTAGCCCCAAGTTCAAGCTTGAGCAAGCAGATTGCACGAACCGCTCCACATCTCGCTCGTTGCCTAAAATCTCGTCAGAGTCAATCAATTCCCGTTCTACATCCTCTGGCTTGATAGTGCGCTGAGCAAAGCGGGTGCGGCTGGCTTTTTCTCGTTCTACTGCTTTATCCCAACTCTTGTGGACTTGCTCGACGGCAGAATCTTCATCCTCTAACAAATCCAGCAGCGACAGCTGCACGGCATCGGTAGCGCGATCGAACAGAGATTTAAACACCGCTTCCGATACGGTAGTGCTGTCCATCGGCACGGGAACGGTAATCCCCAAGGTTTTGTGGATCTGCACGGCTTTGCGAATCAAGACTTCTAGCACTGCACCATCTACGGGATTATCCTGACCGTAAAGCAGGCAGCTTTTAACTTTCGAGACAGGTTGACCGTAGCGATCGATCCGCCCTTCCCTTTGCTCCAAGCGATTTGGGTTCCAGGGCAAGTCATAATGTAAAACAGCACTAAAATGCGATTGCAGGTTTACCCCTTCGCTCAAACAATCCGTAGCCACCAGAACTCGTTGAGGATAAGACTTCAACTCTTCTAGGCGAATTTCCCGCTCGTCTTCCGATAGTTCTCCAGTAATTGCAATGACTCGAATTTGGCTACCTTTTTTCTCTAGTTTTTGTTTGAGAGCATCGGCAACATAGTTAGCAGTGGCAATATAGCGACACCAGAGAATGGGGTTCATCCCTTCTTTGAGCAAAGATTCAACAATGGCGATACACGATTGCAACTTCAGATCGCGATCGCCCCGCAGTTTCTCTGCGGCTTGGATAAAAGCTTTCAACTGCCTTCTGTCCGCATCCCTGTAGGTTTGCTGTCCCTGTTCCACAGCCACTGTAGGTTGAGCATCTACAGATTGTTCTTGTTCTGTAGGGTCGTAGACGTAGGAACTCATCAGTTCCTCGTCCAAAGGCGAGTCTTCAATTTCCCTGCTTCCAACTCCCGCTCCCCGACTCCCAATTTGCTTGCTCAACGTTGCCACTGCCGCTGCTGGCGAAGACATGACGCAACGAATTAAAGCCAACGCCGACCAGTATCGTCCCCGACGTTGGGCATAGCTCATCTCCTGTGTCGTAGTTTTTACTAAACCGCGAGCGAAGTTGTAGACATCCTCGAATAGCTCTCGATACTCTTTCGATAGCTTGTAGGGCTGTTCTTGCGACTCTCTTTCTGGAAAAGGTGTCTCATTCCCCAACCACAGCTTGACATCCGCCCGCCGCCGCTGGACGAAATGGCTGGCTAATTTGTCTCGCTCCTCTTTCGTCAGGCGATCGAGACTCAAATGCTCGAACTCTGACTGGAGCAACCCTAGCAGCGACAAAAAAGATTCTTCAATGCCGCTGTGGGGAGTGGCAGTCAGCAACAATACATGGCGGTCTTGTTTCTTGGCAATCTGCTCGATTAATTGATGGCGTTGTTGTTGGGACGTACTCTTGCTGCCTGGACGAGTACAAGTATGCGCCTCATCCACGATTACCAAATCTGGACAGTGAGTGATAAAGCTAGCACGACGACGCTCTGCCTTGGCATAGTCCAAACTGACAATCAGGTGACGATAGTAACTAAAAATATGGGAACCGTTCGGCACTCCTCGCTCCAACTTGGAAGCCGTACCGGAACGTACTACGATTGCATCAATATGAAACTTTTCTCGTAATTCCTGCTGCCACTGGTCGCACAAATGCGGAGGGCATAGAACGACTAATCGCTTTGCCTCGCCCCGATCCAACAATTCGCGGGCAATTAATCCAGATTCGATGGTTTTACCAATCCCGACATCATCCGCAATCAGCAGCCGTACCGTCTCTAATCTCAGCGCCATCAACAGGGGAACGACTTGATAAGGACGGGGACGCAACGATAAACGTCCCAAGCAGCGAAACGGTCCCGCACCACTCCGCAGCAACAGACGTGCTGCATCCATCAGCAAGAGCGCAGCACAATGATCTTGTACTCGATCGCCTTGAGGTAAGGGAAAAGTGGCTGATTCAATAGCTTCCAGCCCTAGCTCTCGATAGATCCCAGCGATTTCGTCTTCATTCCCACTCAACGGACGCAAGCGGATAACGTCCTCAAGTTTGGACGGCAGCACAACCCACTGCCGACGGCGACAAGTAACTATAGAACCTGGTGTAGGATTTAGTTTTTCCATCACTGTGTCCTTTGAGCGCGAGCTGCTTGCGTTCCTGTAAATAAGGCACGCAGATATTCCTTGATGAAAGCCATATGCCACCAACCCCCGCTCTCTAAAAGTGTTTGTTTAGTAAGTGGCGATCGCCGCAAAAGTGCCGTTAGACGAAAGCCGCTTTTTCATTTGAAAACTAATTAGCTAAATACTTCTGCAACAATTCCTCGCCGCGATCGCCCATTTGTTCTATACATTGCCAAATCTGCTGCTGCGCTAGCGGTAAAGGTTCGCTACGCCCGTTTTCCCACCGATTAATCGAACCGCAGGTAACTCCCAAATGAGCTGCGAATTGTTCTTGTGTCAGCCCAACCAACAACCGTAATTCGCGAACGAGCTGACCGATTTGTGGCTGATTCATTACTAAAGGTCTTTTGACTGACATCTGACTTCTAAACTCCAGTTCGGGCGCTATATGGGTTAACACTTGTCGCATCACATCCCACATCCTATTTGCTGTAGAGATTTAGCGTAACCAGAGAAAATCACGATCTTCGGTCGGCAACGAACTACAGTAATTAAATGGAATTAGACAAATGATTAGCTTTCCTTATTCAAAAGATTTACTGAAGGCAATAGCTAATTTATTTGCGATCGGCAAGCTTTTTTAGCACTACCTATACAAAAACTTTATTTAGTAGAAATGTCTTGCGTAAATTCCGCAAATATATAATAGGTATGAATAAACAACGGCAGTTTTAAATGTTGTCCGTACACTGACGTTGTGTAGCTTTTATTGACTGGACAAAGCAACACGAGCAGCAGTTTTTGGTAGCGAAAACTCGTTCGTAAGTGGGGGAAGTGCAGATAATTTGACCTCAAGCAGTATGTTCAGATCGCTAGTGAAGGCTTAGAATATCACAGGTTTCTATTACGTGAGGTTATGACCTGTTTCTATTACGTGAGGTTATGACCTGAGCCAATGAAGAGCGAAGTAGGAAAGAGCTTGGGAAAGGCAGTTGTTATCTTGCCTTCCTGTTGAGTAAACCCAACCAGATGCTGATGGAGCGAGTTTATTTTCAATTTCATGCCGAACTAAATGACTTTTTGCCTCCAGTGAAAAGACAGGTTTGGTTCGTGCGCCAATTGCAGGAAAAGGCAGCCGTCAAAGACGCGATTGAAGCTTTGGGCGTACCGCACCCAGAAGTTGACTTAATTTTAGTTAATGGCGAATCAGTTGATTTTTTCTATTTAATTGGCGATGGCGATCGCGTTAGCGTTTATCCTATTTCAGTAAGAGTTGAGGCAAGTCCTTCCTCTCGCGTGCGACCACCACAGCTAGCTCAGATCCAGTTTGTCCTGGATATCCATTTGGGCAAACTTGCTACCTACTTGCGTTTGTTGGGCTTCGACACCTTGTATCAAAATGATTACGAGGATGAAGAGTTAGCTAAAATTTCTAGTCGCGATCGCAGAATTTTATTAACCAAAGAGCGGGGTTTGTTGAAGCGCAGTATTGTCATCTACGGCTACTGCGTGCGGGAACAAGACCCGTTTAAGCAAGTAGTGGAAGTCTTGCGACGCTTCGATTTATTTAACGCGATCGCCCCTTTACAAAGGTGTTTGCGCTGCAATGGTTTGTTGCAATCGGTGAGTAAAAAAGAAATTGGCGATCGCCTCCCACCTAAAACGAAAGAATTTTCCGATAAATTCTCAATCTGTCAGGAATGCGCCCAAATTTACTGGCAAGGCGCACACTTTAGCCGCATCCAAAATTTTATCAAACGGATTCAAATGAGTATGACCAAAACCCACTCGTCATGAAATCACTCAATCACTGCTCGATCCTGAATACAACTTTCAACCTCGAACAAATGAATTACTTGAGCAATATATCTATTCGCATATCTTCCTGGCTGCTACGTTAAGTATCTTCACCGGATAGTGGCAGTGGTCAACAAAGCGCGTGTGTCTAGTGGCAGAATGAAAAGCATTAGACTTGAAGATCGATGAATATGCCTTTTAACATCCGTCAGCTAGATAATCTCTCCTACGATGATGTTGAACCGATCCTCGATGACTACATCAATGGTGCGCTCGAACAATTTGTCAACTCTCCTGAAGGAGAAGCCCACCTCAAAAACTACCCAGAAGGCGGCGGCTGGATTGGCACATTCATTGAAATGGGCTACAACTACGGCGAGACGACGCTGCCCAAAATGACGAAAGGGGACGTACAAACCCTGATGGAATATACTCTGCCGCGCAAAGTCACCATTTTCGCTCCGGCTGAAGCCGAAGATGCCATTCCCGAACTGGTTGCCTTCTGGCAGTTTCTCCAACGGGAATACAACCTTCGCAGCGCCAAGGCGATCGTCAAATATCTGGAATCGCTGGCATCCGAATTTCCCAACATGATGAGCGATCCCTCTAGAGGTGGTATTGCTAAAGCATTTATGATGATGGGTCATCAAGCTGGATTTGATATGACCGCTCCCGAAGGCGTTCAAGCATTTCAACAACAGTACAACACAACGCCAGCCTCAAATCCGACACTCCCGACCTGACTACCAATGCGCTGAAAAATTTGATTCAGGGGGGATTAGCTCTGCCGGACTCCGAGCGATCGACTCCATCCCCGTCCAAACCGAAAGGAATGGGAATGCAAAAGACTCCGCCCGCGAACAAGACTTCTCGCAAGAGAACTAGCCGTAAGAAGAAATGACGCTCCGAATTCGTGGAGTCGTCAAAGCGGCTCAAAAGGCGCAAGATAGCTTAAATAGTGGCATCCCCTCCCAGGAGGTTGCTGCTTTTAAAGCATTTGTCACTAGCTCGCTTGAATTGATCGAGCGGTTATGCGATCGAGGGCGGATGACACCAGAGCAATTGCCAAGTAGATCGCGTTTGGCTTACTCTTTTCTCAAAGGGATCGATCTGGACAATCTGCCGATGTTGGAAAGCCGTATTGTCTCTCCAAAAAAAGCGCCGATTGGTGTCAAGAACATTAAAGGAAAGCAACGTAGTATATTGCAGCAACTCTCATCTTTGGCTGCTAGTCCCACCCCAAAACCCGATCTATTCCAAAAGCTGCTTGACTCATTAACACAAGCTGTTGCAGAAATTGAAAACATTTGCTGCCAACAACAGGCAGCACCAGCCGACTTAAGTAATTCCTCTAGCTCAATTTATGCTTGGATGAAGTTTTTGAGCGATCGATCCCATCTACAATTGCACCTTCAGGCGACTCGTTCTACCTGGCAAATTGCTCAAGCAGTTTCTAGAAAGCATTGTCAGGAGTTAGGAAATGTAACAGTTGAGGTGACGTACCAGGCAGGATTGTACAAATACAAGCGGCAAGGAAACGTTGCTACTCTCACTATCAGCGAAGGATTTATCCATGCCAACGGGGAAGTTTTGACAGCACTGGTGACAGACGCATTGCTGGGCAAGAGCCAAGAGCGATCGCGGCTCATCAATGATTTTGCTGGTTCGCCAGAATATAGTCAAGTACTATTGGAGTTGGACTCGTTTGCCCGTGCAAATCGAGACAAAGCTCAAGGCAAGTGCTACGACTTGGAAGAGTTATTCGATCGACTCAATCGCGAGTATTTTGCTTCAACTTTGGTCAAACCACGTCTGGATTGGAGCCAACTCCAAACTTACCGCAAGTTTGGCTACTATCACCCAGCTAAAGACCGAGTGGTTATCAGCTCAACTCTGGATGATGCCAGAATTCCCCAGTTTGTGGCTGAGTTTGTCTTGTATCACGAACTCCTACACAAATATCATGGGGCAAAATTAGTAAATGGCAGGCGTATGGTTCACACTCGTGAGTTTCGCCGAGACGAGCAGCAGTTTAAGTTTTATCAAGAGGCTTCTAGATGGCTGGAAAAGTTGGCTTGGAACCAATCCCAGGTTTTTGAGCTAGAGCAATGGCTGTAAGTTATCCAGCTTGGGTTGCATCAAAAGCTTGAGACACAGTCGTTTAACGTTGCTGGTGAAACTCAGGCCAACAGTGAAATTCTCTTCATTCTATGTTGCTGCATCAGCGCAGCCGTATACCTATGGTGATATTGCCGCCTCGATCGCCAACATCCGCTGCTGGGAATACTTGACACGGCATTTATCGCCAGCTATCATTCAACCATATGGTTGAATTAAATGCGGCTCTCGATCTGATTTTTGCTGCTCTCGCCGATGCGACACGCAGAGACATCCTTGGGCGTGTATCGAGAGGAAAACACACCATTAGCGAATTAGCCCGATCGTATGCCATGTCTTTAGCAGCGGTGGCGAAGCACGTCAGCGTGCTTGAGAAAGCAGGACTAGTGACTAAGTGTCGAAGTGGCAAGGAGAAAGTGATTCGGATTGAACCAAAGGCGATCGAAGTCGCCGCAGCGCATCTGAGTCAGTATGAAAAAGTCTGGGCTGCCCGCTTCGATGCCTTGGAAAAATTAGTCGAAGAAAATTGACAAGTAGGAACATAACTGTATGGCAGATCTAAAAGTCACAGTCCCAGAAAATTCACAAAATATCTTGGGCATCGTCACGATCGATGCTTCTTTAGAAAAGGTATTCGAGGCATATGTTAAAGAGGAACTCTTCGCTCAATGGTGGTGTCGTGGTAATCCAATGAAAGTGTATCGCTTTGATTGTCGAGATGGCGGCAGCTGGCATATTGCCGAGCAATCGGAAGATGGTAATGAGTATGAATTTACTGGTTGTTTTCACGAAGTCGCTCAAAATCAACGTATTGTGCAGACGTTTGAATTTTTGGGGATGCCAGAACGCGGACACGTCATGCTGGAAAAAGCTGAGTTTGTATCGATTAACGATCGTACAACTGAGATTCGGACGCACAGCACCGCCATGAACCAAGAAGACCGTGATGGCATGGTGGCAAGCGGAATGGAAAGCGGCTGGCGGCAGTCAGTTGAAGCCCTTGGTAAGCTTTTAGAATCAGACAACTAGCTTTCGCAAGCTGGTCTAAAGACCGATTCTGGTTGGAAACAGCCGATTCCAGGAGATCGATCGGGGTGTCGCATCACAACCGCGCTGCACCGGAACGTAGCAATACGGTCGGTTGAGTTGCAAAGGTTATATGCCGTCGCTACATTTTGCCGTTAGGCTTGACAAGCATTCTATGGAATCCATCAACGAACAAATCACGCGCATCTCGGAGAAACTAGGGAGAGTTGCTACGTGCACGCCTAGTAATGTTTTTGGAGTAGAAGGACATAGATTTCTCCTCCATCAGCCACTGGAAGTCCCTGACGTAGAAAGATTTGAAGCCAAATACCAAGTAAAACTTCCCGTCGGTTATCGCGCCTTTATCACTCAAGTTGCGAACGGTGGTGCAGGACCAGCCTATGGAATGTTTTCCCTTGAGTGTGCTTTAAGGTGTCGCTTAACGGAGTCCCCTATTGACGTTGTTCCAGATGACATCCTAAAATTCCCCTTCCAGCATACTTCAGCTGACAATCCCGCTCGGGATGATGAAGTCATTGCTATGTTCGAGCAAGCCGATCCGGGGGAAATTACTCTAGATGAACTTGATAAGTACCAACTTTACCTACTTTACCTAAGTGCGGGCACGCTCGCTTTATGTCACGAAGGCTGTGGTTATCTGCATAGATTGGTTGTGAGTGGACCAACCCGTGGACAAATGTGGCTTGATGGTGAAGTCAGCGAGCAAGGATACTACCCTCTTGGGGTGAGCTTCTTAGAGTGGTATGAGAAGTGGCTTGATGATGTTATTGCTGGCGGTAGGGGAACTTGGTGGTTCAATGCCTAACAGTTCACTGGAGTCGGACGGCAGGGTTATACAGCCTCAGTAGATTATTTTTCTGTTGACTCGAACGACGCTCTGTTGTGTAATCGCCGATAACTCTTACCTTCAGGCAATCGAGCGTCAGCGAAACGCCGTGTTGCCCGATTGCTCACCGCGCTCCATGCGATCGCGCGCTCGCCAACAACCGATCGCATAACACTGGTTCCTAGCTATTTTCACGTATTCAGTCATGGCATGGTTGGGTAACCTAATTCCCTAGATTGCTAGCAATTTTAGAAACCTACTACCAAAATTTCATTGCCGTCCGTAGTTGCAATTCACCAGCCCCTAGCAATGGAGCGGAAAATTTAGCCCTCAACCACAATTAGCCAATCTAGAGTTGGTAACCGCGCGATCGTTCGCGAACGATCGCTCTTCCACCCCGCCCCTGGACGCACCATCGTTCGCTCTTCCACCCCGCCCCTGGACGCACCATCGTTCGCTCTTCCCAGCCCAAACGAAGTTAACCGCGTCTCACTCGAGCGCGAAACTAAAGTTTTGCACTCAAATCTATCACAGAGAAAATATTAATTATTGCTAAAAGAGCTGCTCCAGTTTTTGACTATCAGATACCCTCTTGGCAGTTAACGCTCGTCAATTTTATGCCAACAACGATTGAAACTCAATTGGTCGATTTTTTGCAGCAGCAGGCTCGGAATTTGGGCTGCTTCAACTCTAGCTAGCACTGGCTCAATCTCAAACGACACATTTGTTACCAATCGTCCTGTGGCAAGAGAATTTGTTGAGTTTAGAACAACTAGAACAAGTATTCGATTGGTGGTCAACAGCTGCAGAGATCCAACTACGAATCCAGTCAGAAAAACCAACAATAGCAAGAATTAGTTAGACAGCGAAAGTTGAGACAGCGTTTATAGTAGGAGCGACACAAATTATTTACTGGCTAGAAAAAATATTAGTCCATGATAATTGAGGCTATGACAATTGAGGAGATCTATCAGTTTTTTGCGACCCAGCCACCGATTTATTTAAGCAGCGAACAGGCAGTTTGCTATGTGCTGTCGGTTTTGCTTATAGAGGAATCCTACGGCACCCGACTGATCCAAAAACTGGAAAGCGACTACCCGCCGTATCGACTGTCTGATACTGTCCTCTACGCAGCACTGAATTTTTTGGAAACTGAAAGAGCGTTAGCGCAGCTGAACGAAGTTATCGCTTCGCGCCCTCAAAAAGTAGATGGGCGCGGTCGTCCGAGGCGGATGTATTCGGTCAGCCCCCAATGGCTTGATGAGGCACAAAAACTCGCCGCTTTATGGCGAGGATTCGTTACCAAACAGCCACAAGTAGCTTCATCTGTTGCCGTTTGAAGCGCGATGCGATACGTGCGGTATGCTCTTCGACCATGCACACGCATTCGCGAAGCGACCTTCGCATCCAAGTCGCGAGCGTGCGATCGGATCTCAACTAGATGCTACTGGGCACCAACGCCAAAAGCAAAGCAGCTGCTGACTACTTAGGAGGCAATCGATTTGAAGGACACAACACCACAAAATCCCCCACCACAAAACTCTCAGCCACCAGTCACCCGTTGGGAACTGATCGACGCGATCTCCAAACTGTACGTGATTCGGGACGATCCAAATCAATTGAAAAAGACTCTCAATAAACCCAGAAAGCCTTATTGCTAGTAGTTGCAAAAGTCCGAGTCAACGTGTTGTCGGGTTTAAGTTTGAGCGATTTTTCCTGACTTGACGAAATCCCCAAAACATCAAGTCGCTCTTTGCCGTAGGATAGGAATTGTGAAGTAAATCTAAACCCAATCTCACAAGTGAAGATCAAAGGCAACGGACGCGCCAAGATACTAACTCAAGCTGAACTAGAGCGCCTATTTACACGCGGATTTCTTAGCTCTAGGGACAAGCTGCTATTCGCGATCGCTTACTACTGTGCCTGTCGCGTCAGTGAAGTGCTGGCGCTGACCGTGGAAGATTTAGCGGGTAGTGTAGTGACGCTGCGTAAATGTACCACTAAAGGCAAGATGGCGACGCGCACGCTGCCTTCGCACCCGAAGCTACAGGGATATTTAGCAGCTTACGATCCACCGTCTGGTCTGTTATTTCCAGGACGCAGTGGAGACAAGCCACTCACCAGAGCAGCTGCCGATCTGATCCTCAGAGCTGCTTGTAGAAGAGCGAGGATTAGGGGAGCTTCGACTCATTCATTTCGTCGCACGGCGCTGACGAATATGTCTAATGCCAACGTGCCGATCCGCGTGATTCAGGAAATATCAGGGCATAAATCGCTCACAGATCTCCAGCGCTATCTAGAGGTGAAGCCAGACCAAGTAGAGTCAGCGATCGCACTATTGGTTTAGTTTACAACTTAGCACTTGAGGAGAGAGTGGACGAGGCGGGTATTGTGGCTAGATTTTTTGGTAAAGTTGGCGCTGCCATCGGGTAGGGGTAAGCCAGTAGCCGTGAGGCATTTTCTGGAGTTGAGGAAACAGCAAGAACGCACCCAGGAGGTAATCGATCAATTTGTCGTAGCTCTGGATGCGGGTGAAAGATTGCAGTTGTCTTAGTACCGCCAAGAATGCTTCAGACGTTTCCACTCCCATCATCATCATCTCTCGTTCTTGCTGCTGATTAAACTCGACTTTCGTACCGTGCCAATTCCACAGTAAGCAGCACTGCTGTAGGGATAGATGAAGCGGTTGCAGTAGCAATGCGGCACGATAGAAGAGTCCAGAGCGCCTCAGCATATAGGGGTGAATTGGAAAAGTCAGGTTGGCAATCTTGCCTGCTTGAGCAATTAAATAGTGTAGCGATCGCTCGCCCAGGCGCGTTTGCCGTTCTGTGGCAAACAACCAATCGCATCGACGCTCAAGCGCCAGTTGTCGCAGGATCTCGACTTCGGCGGCGCAGAGGAGTTGAAGATTGATTTGTTTGTGGAGACGAGCGCCACTTTTGAGTTCGCGATTGCGGATGAGGTAGAGCGTTTTTCCAGTCAAGTCTAGGTCCGCTCGGCGCAGCCAACACAGCTCAGATGGCTGTAGACATTGGCAAAATAAAGTCATCGCGATCGCCTTGTTCCTGGTGGGGTAACGAGTCTGCTCCATCGCGGCGATGACGGCATCAACTTCATGAAGGTAAAGAAATTCGCGTTCGCGGCGTTGTTGGAATACAGTTTTGAGTGGTGGCGGTGTCCTGGGCATGAAACAAATAAATTTTTCGGCAAAGTCCGCGATCTTATCGTGCCACACGATTTGTCACTGTGAAGGCGATAACGAGAACTACGACGAGTGCTCCGCGCTTCGCCCCAACTTAAAGGGGTGAGCGTTGAATATTCAGATTCTAACTGGAAAATAAAACTGATATTCTAAATAGAATATCAAATAGAAGATTGCAAAATACAGACATCGTATGCCACCAGTTGACCAGCTCGTAGCCCAACTCGTGCAAGAACGCTCTCAAACTCAGATGAGCGAAACGCAACAGCATTCTGCGGCAGCAACTCCCCGTTTGAGACAACTTTCTGGGCATGAGTGGCGGCATCTGGAAAAAGAGCCAATCTATTTACTCAAGCTGACAGTCAAAGTGGGAGTGCAATCGTTGAAGTTGGACGGCTCCCACTTAGGGATTGGGGATGATGTCTTGAGATTGTTGGAAAGTGAGGCAAAGGGGGGTTACGCCGCCAAGATCAACCACCGCCTCAAAGATGCTGCAACCAAACTCCAAGCACGACAGAAAATCATCTACAACCGCTACACCCTTTTGAGCGAACCGTTCCGCTTCGTCCACGAATCGGTACTGCCCGATGCCCTAGAAGCAATTGAAGGAATGATGGCGGAAGCTGACTCTTTGCGGCAAGGAATTTTAGCAACATACGAATCAGAATACGCTGGCTTCTTGTCGTGGGTGGAGCAAGTACTAAAAGCCGCAGCATTAGAACCAAAAGCAATTGAGCTAGCGTTACGGCAGTATGCTGGTGCTTATCCGACTCAAAAGGAACTACAAGTAAATTCATTGCAAATTCTAGTGGAAGGACCGATAAAAATTCCTTCCCTGCTAGAGCGTTCGGAGCGCGAAGCAGAAGTGCAAAGGCAGCAAGCAGAAGCAGAGGTAGCCTCTGTCGAACGGCAAAAACTCAAGTTAATCGAGCGATCGCAACAAACGCTACAGCAGACGTTGATTTCAACTTTATATGACGCGCAAATCAGAAGTCGGGACGAAGCAGACGCAAAGCTAGCACAATTGCTAGAAAGCTTCAATTTGTCGGGAGCGGATGCGACATCAAGAACGGGGCAGAAGTGGGACACCTTAATTGCTCGCTTGCAAGTCCTGATGCAATACGATTGCGATTTAGAGCCTGTGGTGGAGAGGGCGAGGCAGCTGGGGCAACTCTACAGAAGCGACAATCCCGACTTAGAGCGAGTACAGCAGCATTTGGAAGATTTCAGAGCCATGCTGAAGCAGCGCGTGCAGCAACAAAATTCGACTGGGGAGGGACTTACTAACCTGACGAAGGCGTTGGCGCTGGATGCGGGTTACTCCGAGTTACTTCGGCAGTTAGAGGCGATCGCACAGCAACCAGATCCGGAGCAGTTACGGCAACTCAAGGGCAAGTTGGCATCGATGGAGAATTTGTTTAAATTCCGTACCAAAGACTTGCTCAAGCGCTGGGAGATTGCTGAGGCAGCCGTGCGCCAGTCCTTGGGGCTAGAAGCAACAGCCAAGACAAAGGATCTCGTTACCGCTCCAGATACCGTCGATAGCGACGAGCGCGAGCGACATGACTCGATCGACCGACCTTACGACCCAGAGGCTGGATTTTAGGAGAACTCACTTTCTAGTTGGAATACAGAATTCAGATTCTAGTTAGAAAACAAAATTAAATCATCATGATTAAATCATGGCAATCGCTAAAAACACCAAAAAGTTAGCTGCTCAAGTCTCCAACAATGCCAAGGCTGGCTCTGCTCCAGAGCGGTTGCAGCAGTTACGGCGAGAGTTGAATCAGATTTTCTTGGAGCGTTCTAGTGCGATCGATGGAGTGCTAGCCGTATTGCTCAGTGGTGGAAATGTGGTTTTATTTGGTCCGCCTGGTTGTGCTAAAAGCTGGATGTTACAGCAGCTGTGCCGAGCGATCTCTGAAGCTGTATTCTTCGATCGCCTGTTGCAACCGACCATTACACCAGACGAGTTACTAGGGCAACTGTCGCTGCGAGCATTACAGCAGCAAGACGAGCTGATCCGCAACACCAAACGCCGACTGCCGGAAGCGCACATTGCCTTTTTAGATGAAGTGTTTCGCGGCAACTCTACTAGTCTCAACGCCTTGTTGCGATTGATGAACGAACGAGTCTTCGAGAATCCAGAGCCGCAGCCAGTCCCACTACTGTTCCTGTGCGGTGCTGCCAACAACGTTCCCACTGATGGAGACTTGGATGCTTTTGTCGATCGCTTCGTCTATCGTCCTTGGTTGCAGTACGTCCGCAAATTGGGTTCCAAGCGGGAATTAATCCACCGCGCCAGACATAACATCAAACCGGAGGTGCTGGTGCGCCTGAGTTTGGCAGAAATTAAAACTTTGCAGCAGCAAGCAGCGATCGTACCTTTTTCCGACGAACTGGCAGAAGATTTAATTAAATGTCAACTGGCGCTGGAGAAGGAAGGATTTTTCATTAGCGATCGCAAGTTGCAACAGCTAGTGAAACTGCTGCAAGCTCACGCACTGGTGCAGGGCGATGAGCAAGTGTACCCAGAATCCTTTCACGAATTGCTGCCAGACTGCCTGTGGCAAAGAGATCCCAAAGAACGGCAGAAGATCGGTCAAATTTTGAATGCTTGCATTCCCGATCTCAACCAACAAGCCGTATCTTGGTACGACGCGGCAAAGGAAGAGGTCAGTACTGTGGTGAGGGCAGCTAGAGAATACGATTTGCGTCCGAACAATTCGTCCGAACAAAAATTGATCGAAGCAGCCGACAATGCCGCGAGTCGCTTAGAGGATATTGCTCGCAAGATTGAGAAATTAATCGTCGATAACAAGAGCCGCAATGCCCGACGAGCGCAGAGAATACTGACCGATATTCGCGAAGAATTGCTAGTAGAAGTTGGCGGTTATAAAAACAAAGTTTATCAATAGTTAAATGAGTTGAATGGTAGCTTCTATTCGCTATGTGACTCAATTGCTTGTTCGGGATAAAGTTGCTCGTCATTTGTTACTTTGTACCACCAGTAACCGTCACTGGAGTCGTCCAGATCGAACCAACGGCGCACGATGTGAGTTGAGCGTTCTTCACCATTCCAGTAGAGAATAACTGACTGATACAGCTGAAATTTTGGGGAGCGGACTTGAATTTTTTCTGTGCGATCCATACTGAATCGATTTACTGGAAATCTTCTAGATAAGCCTTATGCTTTAAGCACTTCTTTCTTCTTCTCGCAAGGCGAAAGTGACAATCGCATTTATCTCCTCTTCTTCTTCTTTCAGTGTTTGGTATAGCTGCCAATTTTGTTGCAGATTCAGCCAAAACTCTGGACTGTTACCAAAGAATTTTGACAGCCGTAATGCCGTACTTGGTGTTACGCCGCGCTTGCCATTCACTAACTCGTTGACTCGCTGGTAAGGAACGTGGATGTTGTTAGCTAAATCCTGCTGCGTTAGTCCTAGTGGTTCTAGAAAATCTAGCAGCAAGATTTCTCCTGGGTGTGTGGGAGGGCGATATTTGGGAATTTTCATCTATTGATACCTCAACTGCAAATATGGTTCATGGCAGCTTTTGGTGATCCTACGTCAGGATCGAGATAACTCTTTACCATTTCAAGGTTTTGGAATTCCTTCAACAGTTATTGCCTGATTCCCAGCAACTTCGATTAGAGCATTGGAACTTTGACCAAACCAATAGGCACTTGAGTGTGACTGTTTCTTCCACGCAGACTCTTGCTCAATGCCCGCTGTGCCAGGAATTGAATCGTCGGGTGCATAGCCGCTATCAGCGAACCCTTGAGGATCTGACCGTGGCTCAGTATGGAATGACCCTTCATATGCACGTTCGCAAATTCTTCTGTGTCAACCCAACCTGCCAACGTCGCATTTTCACAGAACGACTGCCCGCGGTCACCATTGCCTGGGCACGTCGGACCAACCGTCTTGCCCAATTGTTGAGCGCCATTGCACTAGCACTTGGTGGTGCAGCAGGCGTTTGCTTGAGTGACCAATTGGGCTATCGCCTGAGTCGGAATACACTGCTAAAACTCATCTCCCAACTGCCCCTACCAAAGATTATTCCGCCCCAGACTCTAGGTGTAGATGACTTTGCATTTCGCAAGGGACAACGCTACGGCACGATTTTGGTGGATTTGGATCGGCATCGTCCGATTGCTCTGTTGAAGGACCGTGAAGCTGGAACCCTCGCCGAGTGGCTGCAGCAGCATCCAGGAGTGCAAGTGTTGTCGCGCGATCGCTCCAAGGCATACAAACAGGGCATGGAGCAAGGGGCACCCGATGCGATTCAGGTTGCCGACCGATTCCATCTGCTGCAAAATTTAGCTGAGGTATTGGAGCGTTTTTTTGCCACATGCACTCAGACATTAAAAGCGGTAGACCTCGCTTATCACCGTAGCCTCGGTGCGATGATTGTTGCACCATCCAAGCCATTTACAACTCAACAAGCGCAACAGCGTCCTGAAAGGCGGCTGACTAACTACGAGCAGGTACACAAACTACGGCAACAAGGCTTGAAGGTGCTTGATATTGCACACCATTTAGGGATGGGGGAGCGGACAGTTTTTACCTATCTGGCGGCTCCCAGTTTCCCAGAATGGCAACCCCATCCCTGCCGTCCAGGTAAGAGCCTGCTTACTCCCTACAAGCCGTATCTGCTAGCGCAATGGAATGCGGGGCAGCGTCAGACCAAGCGGTTATTTGCCGAAATTCAACAGCAGGGATACAAAGGGAGTTACATGACGGTAACACGCTACACACATCAGTTGCGCCAAGCCCAACGCCAACAGTTGAGCACTCTAGAGGGACGAGGACATGCTCCTTTGGTTACAGACTTGAAGCAGCCGCCCCTGAGCGCTCGTCGAGCGGCTTGGTTGGTGTTGAAGCCCTTGAAGCAGCGCTCCGTTGAGGATGAAACTTTGCTCGCTCACTTGAAGCAGCACCCCGCTCTCACCGTCGCGATCGATCTCGCTCAGGAATTTGCAGACCTGGTGCGGCAACGCGACCCCAAGCAACTAGATCTTTGGCTTGAGCAAGCTAGTAGTAGCTCCTTGACACAATTTCAACGATTTGCCAAAAGCTTACAATCAGATTATGCGGCAGTCAAAGCTGGGGTGACATTAGCTCTTAGCAATGGACAAGTGGAAGGACAAATCAATCGCTTGAAGATGCTCAAACGACAGATGTATGGTCGCGCTGGGTTTGACCTGCTGCAACGAAGACTTTTGTTCGCCAGTTGATTTACTTCAGGTTTTCCAACGCGGATGCTCTACCCAGATCACCAAAAGCTGCCATGAACCAAATATTAGTGATAATCGACAATCTCAACCGCAGATGCTCCTTGCTCCAACCAGACAAAACAGATCCGAGGCTCGGTCGTTGATGCGAATACTATGCTGACCCTGGCGGTCGCCTTGCAGGGCTTCTAACTTGTTACCTGGTGGAACTCTCAAGTCGTTTAAAGATACGGCAGCATTCATCTGGTCTAACTTTCTACGTGCTACAGCCCACAGGTTAATCGGACAAGTTTTTCGTGCTGCTTTTGAGTCACTACCATCAAAAATCTCTTCTGTTCCTCGATCGAATGGCACTAAGATAAGGTGAAAAGTTTAGATAATAAGGGTTACAGCTTTCTGCCTCATAGCGCAGCAGGCAAACAGGTGAAGATATCGCACGCTCAGCAAGGACGAATCTGTAATGCAGTTTGTCATGCAGTAGTTAATCAAAAAATACTGTAGAGGAAAAGCTTCCAAGATCTTAAAATACTTTGTTTGATCTTGGAAGCCGTTAACACTATTACTACTGTGCCTAATCGAGTAGAAATTCTCAAGGATAAATTTACACAAAGCCTAGGCTTACCTTTCCGAGACTTGTTAAGTGAGGCTACAATTCAACAGGCTATGGATGAGTTACACATTAAATATCGTCGCCGACTTTTCGATCCATTTGTGACGCTATGGGCATTTTTATCTCAGGTTCTAGATGTAGATAAAAGCTGTCATAACACTGTGAGTAGGGTGATTGCTTATTTGGTGGGTGAAGGAGTGGAAATCCCTTCAACAGATACAAGTGCTTACTGCCAAGCTAGAGCGAGATTGCCGGAAAAATTATTAGAAAACCTTTTTAGTCAGGCGGCACAAAACATAGATGAGAAAGTGACAACAGAACATCTGTGGCATGGTCGAAATCTCAAGGTAATAGATGGTTCAACCGTCTCCATGCCTGATACTGTAGAGAACCAGAAAGCATACCCTCAACCAAAAACTCAGAAAGCTGGATGCGGATTTCCGATTGCCAAAATCGGTGTGATATTTAGTTTAGTAACAGGCGCTGCTGTTGCTGTAGTAATTGATGTGCTCAATACACATGATATCAAACTTGCACGCCCGTCTCTACCAGTTTCTTAAACCATTGGATATCCTGATAGGAGATAGAGCTTTTTGCGCTTACGCCGACATTGTCGCTATCAGAAACCTAAATTGTGATGTAGTATTCCGGAAACATCAAGCTCGAACAACATCAATGCGACAAGGGAAAATTGTCGGAGATTGTGACAAATTGGTAACTTGGTACAAACCTAAAATCTGCCCAAAAGGATTAAATAAAGATGAATGGGTTGCTCTGCCTCAAACCATAATTGTGCGAGAAATCTTCTACTACATTGTGATTCCTGGTTTTCGCACTCGGCAAGTCAGTTTAATCACTACTCTCTTAGATACAAATACTTATTCTACTCTGGAAATTGTCAGGCTTTACGGTCAACGGTGGGATGTTGAGCTAAATTTAAAACATCTCAAAAATACTTTGGGTCTGGATGTTTTACGATGTAAAACTCCCTCAATGGTACGCAAAGAAATTTATGCCTATTTGCTAGTTTACAATCTACTTCGTAGTTTGATGTGGTTGGCTGGTAATACTTCTGGTACTCCACCGTTACGCCTGTCGTTACAGGGTACTCGTCATCATTTAATTAACTTTCTGACTCAACTATTAGCTACTTCTTCAACAAAAGTAGAGCAAATTTATCGCATTTTACTCAAAGTTATTGTTCACAAAGCTGTTCCAGAACGTCCAGGTCGCAGTGAACCACGAGTCCGTAAACGTCGCCCGAAAGCTTATCCTTCCATGACCAAACCTCGACCCGAATTACGACAACAACTGCAAACTGCTTAGAATACAAATGTTTCGGCTTATCTTAGTGCCATTCGTTCCTCGATCTTTGAATGAAACAATCATGAGCGCGATCGCTGAGTTTTAACATAATAACACGGATATTATGCTAAATTAAACTAAAGGTTGCTAGTTTTGATTGCTACTTGCCAGTTTTGGTATTGTTGATGCTTGATAGACTTTAAATTCTATGCTGTATGACTTTGAGCCACTCGTGTATCGAGTTGCCAGCATCTCCAAACTCTTTTGGCAGGAATACCTTAACTATTTTGAAGATGCTCGGTCGATGGTGAAAGTAGGAACTAGCAAGCTGTTTGCCTTTCCCAGTTTCACTCTAGAAGTTTTCCATCGACTTTACTACGAGAGCGAACCAGAGCAACTAGACCCACTGCCACCCGAAAGTGCTTGGGCAACAAGATTGCATCGGGAGTTTCAGCAACTGGTTGGCTTTGACGAGCTGGTGGAGCAGTGTCAAGGCAACCAACTAGCAGCAGGACTGGCAACCCACGAGTATTGCCGTCAAGTGTACAATCGACTGCCGCCGCCCATACCCCGATTTCCCAATCCGCAACAGTATCGGGATTTGATTAAGCAACTGAAGCATCACCCTGAAGTTCCACCATCTGAGGTGTTTGAGCAGATATTGACTTCTCCTCAAACAACTTCCCCAACTGGTTTACCGCTACCCAAAACCCGACAGCAACGGGAACGATCTCTGTGGTTGAGGCAGATAATTGAAGATAGTGGAGATCGCTCTGCCCAACTGATCCAACTCCTACAACAGGAAGGAAAACAAGCTGTATGGCAAGCTCAACAATATGCAAATAGTTTTGATGAAACGCAAGTACGGCAAATGCTCAGGGCTGCCCTGAACGCCGCCCATGAGAAATTAAGCGAGGCAGCTATTTGGTTGGAGATGCTGGGCTTGAGCTGGGGAAATGAAATGGGTGGAGAACGGAGCGTTTCTCCCGCAGAAAAAATGGCGTTGGCTCAGAAGATAGCTCTTAATGCCAAGCTCAAGCAGATCGCTGTTGTTACCGGACGTTTGCAACAGACTGCTGAGCGTAAGCGTCGCAGCCAAGCTCTCGATGCTTTTGGGGAAATAACAACGATCGAGTTAGGAGATAACTTGTCGCGGTTGTTGCCGAGTGAACTCCAGAAACTCTCCGCTCCCGATCTGTTTCCTCTGTTTGCGCTATTGTATTACGATCGCTCCCTACTGCAATACAAGACGAGAGGGAAGGAGAAGCAATGCAAAGGACCGTTGGTGGTGTGCTTGGATTCCTCTGGTTCGATGGATGGATTGCCTGACACTTGGGCGAAAGCGGTGACGGCAGTGTTAGGACAAATTGCTTTAAGGGAGGGACGGCACTTGCGAGTCATCCACTTTGCAACTAGAGTTTGTCGAGTTGACGACTTTCCACCCCACCACCATGACTTTTCTCGACTACTGGAGTCGATGCTGGCTTTTTACAATGGTGGCGGTACTGCTTGGGAACCAGCATTATTATCTGCTACCGAATGTATTGAGGGAAAACCACAGTTCAAAGGAGCAGATATTGTCATGATTACAGACGGCAAGTGCGACGTGAAACAGGAATTTTTAGAGCCGTTAAAAGTCAAGAAGCAACAACTAGAATTTAGTATTTATGGAGTCCTAATCGGTGGTGCGGGCTCTCGGCAGATGAAGCAGTTTTGCGATCGCATCTGGGTTATTAAAGATCTAATGAGCGATGAAGTAGAGATCGAGGAGTTATTCTTACTGTAGCCCAGGTTCGACATGTACTATATGTAATGTTCCTCACTCAAGTCCAACCAATCTTCAGCTTATGCCTCTCGATCGACAACGCTACCCCCAAAACTGGAACCAAATTGCCCTGAGTGTCAAACAAGCAGCTGGTTGGCGCTGTCGGCATTGTAGGCAACTGTGTTTGCGCCCTGGAGAAAAACCTGACTCGCTTGCTCGTTCTGAATGGACGCTTGTCACTCTCTCAGTCCACCATGCCAATTTCACTCCAGAAGATAACCAACCGGAAAACTTGATTCCGCTATGTACCCCGTGCCATCTGGCACTGCACGCAACAACCAGACGTAAAAATGTTTCACCTGGGCAACTGTCACTATGGTAATTTTCAAAAGCACTTGGTACACAGATTGCTGAGTAGCCAAAACCTTATGCTTAAAACTCTTACTCTCGTTCTAGCTTTTATTCTAGCTTCAAACCTAACAATTAACTCTGCTTTTTCCCTCTAGCTGCCCGTGTAGTTGTCTTGCGTCTAGTTGCTCCACCAGAAGATTTGCGTCTAGCAGAAGCAGTGGTAGAAGATTTGCGTTTGGCTGGTGGTTGGGCAGTAGTTTCTGGCTCTGGTTTGTCAGAGCGCTCTTCGGGTATAGGCGAGAGTGTTTGGGGTGATGCTTCGGGCTGCGACTTTTGTTTTATGGTTGATTTGGGAGAAGTTTTGTGCTGGTTGGCTGAGGTTGAATTGGAAGTGGATTTTGCTGGGGTAGATTTGGGTATGGTTTGTGGCTCTACTGTCGGCTGTGGAGTCGCTTCTGGTTGGGCGGTCAGCGCAAAGGATGTTTGGGATGATACTTCAGGCTGCGGCTTCTGTTTTGTCTTTCCTCTAGTCGCAGTTTTACCGCGAGTTGCTGGCTTTGAAGATTTGGCAGTTGTCTTACCAATTGATGCAGATTTGTTGGTAGTAGTTTCTGGTTCTACTGTTAGCTGTGGAGTTGGTTCTGTCTGAGTGCTTGGCTCGGTAGATGGTGGATTAGTCTGTTTCGGCGCGGCTTTGGGTTTTGATGTTGCAGCTGCACTTGGCTTGTTCTTGGCTTGACGCTGTGTCATTGTCTTCGCAGGAGACGCACGCTTTTGTGTTGTGGTGTCATCAGACTTGCTCTTGGGCTTCGATGCTTTAGCTCGACTGCTTGATGATGGTATTTCCGGCTCGGATACTATCCCGTGAAGTTGTAACTCAACAGCGATCGCGCCTTTAGTTTCGGCAGTGACGATCGCCACTATCATTTCTTTTTCGCGATCGTGCTGCTCGAATTGAGTTTGGAGGCTGGGCAGTCCCATTTGTCTGGATAGTCGAGGAATTTGACTCGATTTGAGAAATCTTGCCTCCATTTGTGCGATTTTTCCAGTTGGGTAGTAGTTGACTACCAACACCCCTGCTCCCTGTTGGCTTGCCATTTCTCGGTAATATTTACCAAAACTAGGTAGATCGGCGCTAACTAACTGCTTCAACTGTTGCGAAGAATCCATCAAAAAATTGGCTCAACACCAGAAAATTTATCTTACATCTACAATAACTGCCGATTTCATAATATGCGAGATCTTGTTTTGAAAAAAAGTCGATTGAATGAGTTGCCTTATTCCTAACATTGAGGGAACACGGGAATGAGAGTGAGAGTCATTCGATTGGAATTGCAAATAGATACAAAAAGAGTGGAATTTATTCAAGTCGTGCATTGGCAAACCAGACAGAGGTGGGAGCTGCCAAGGATGGGAGAGGGGAGCTACCTGCGATGGCTAGACGAACGAGAATACGAGTTGGTAGAACAACAGCACTTAGGGAGGGGAGAAATTGAAATTTACCATGTCACGGGCAGTCAAACGTATGCAGTTTACTTTCCATTTTTAGTGGAGTTGGACGTAGAGTGCTTGTTGGTTGAAATATTGACCCAGAACGAAGTACGAGAAATCGTTGCCAACGTGCGGCAACGCTGGCAGCAGATGGTGGGAGATGTAGAGTGAGGTTTGGGCATCTAGTCGAGGGAACAGCGTTGTTTGAGCGTAATTTGGGCAACTCTTAGGGCTGTCAGGGCTTTTTCTCGGAGTTTTTAGGTTTGCGCTTATCTTTGACATGACGAGATTGTTCCGACGTTCGATCTCAAATAGATCGACTGCTTCAAACAAAGTGCTTAACTTCGCGTAGCCGTAATTTCGTGGGTCAAAAGATGCTTGATTAGCTATATGTGCGCCGATCGTCCCCAAGCTAGACCATCCATCATCTTCCTGGGTACTCGAAATTGCTAATCTGAGCAAATTGACTAATTTTGTATCCTGTTTTAGTTCTTTGCTTGTCTTCTTTACACTTCCCAGTTCCTTAACTCCTTCAGAATCAACATCTTGACCGAGACTTTCCAAATACAAGAAAGTCGAGCAAGCATAAACGAATGGAAGTGGGGTCTTTTTTTCGCCAAATCCATACACTTTTAACCCATTCGTGAGAATTCGCATTACCAAGGGAGTGAAGTCACAATCGCTGGACACAATAGCGAATGCATCTAGATTTTGCGTGTACAACAAATCCATCGCATCGATAATTAATGCTGCGTCCGTGGCGTTCTTTCCCTTGGTGTAGTCAAACTGCTGTACTGGACGAATGGCAAATTCGTGTAAATTATCTTCCCAAGCTTTCAGCGAAGGATTTTTCCAGTTACCGTATGCTTTTCTAACGTTAGCAACACCGTACTTCGCAATCTCAGAGACGATCGCGTCAATCTTAGCAGCAGGAGCGTTGTCTGCGTCAATTAGCAAAGCAATTTTTGATTCTGATTGCTGCATATTCTTCTAGATTTTTTGCCTGCTTGAATACCAACACCCGAAAAGCTCCTTGAAAACATCTGTTTTTACTGAGGACTAATTAGTACCCTTCTAATTCGACTGCTCGTGTACGATTGTCTAACAGTATCTGCGGTTAAATTTCAAAATTTTAGAGATCGTACCAGTATCGTGCCATCTAAAACTGCCTTAGTCGTAAATATTCGTTACTGTCGCTCCTCTTGCCATCGACTCGAACGAGTGCATGAGGTCATTGAGCGATTGCTTTGTTGCGTCACACGACGATGTTTGGAAAATTGAGCGGTCCTGGCTTAACGATAAAAATACAGCCTACTAAATAATTCAATTCGAGCAATCACTGCCATCTGCCTGTGATACGCTTGCTCGTGCATGAGAGAAACATAGCAGTCATGGGAATAATAGGGCGAGTGACTGAAACTGGAGCAGATAAGGAGACAGGAAGCAATGCAACTCAATCAGGTCAAATGTTGGCAGCTCGATCCGATGACTTGCGATCTGGAGACAATTACGCAACGGCAGCACGACATTGACTTAGTAACAAAAAGCCTACTCAAGCAGTCGTATAGAGCATTTTTTCTAAATCCAAGAGAGGAAATCGAAAAACTCAACTGGTATCGCGCTCTAATTAGAGGAGAAACGAGCAAATTCTACATTGACGGTAGTGGGGTATATCAACTTGTCAATATAGACTTGACCCAAAAGGAGATGTATTTTGAGAAAAGCCGCCAAGCGACGGGCTACAAACCGTGGATCTTCTACAGTTGGCAAAGCGACCACAACCCATCAAGAAGTCACATCAAAACAGCTTTAGATAAAGCGATCGACAACATCAACAATAGCCGCAAACCTAGAAGAGAGTTGGAACTGGTTGAGTCAACTCGACCGGAAGATGGAGCAAAAGATATTGTTGAAGCAATAAAACGCAACATAGATCGGAGCTTGATAGCTGTTTTTGACATTACTAATACAGCACAAATTATCGGCGATTCTGCGCTCGAAGTAGGGATGAAGTACCAGCCGAATGCCAACGTATCTTATGAATTAGGCTATGCTCTCCATAGCAAAAGCCCGCAGCAAATAATCCTAGTAAAGCAGAAGCGGAAAGATTTAGGCAATGATTTAGTGCCTTTCGATTTCCAACAGCATCGGCACTGTCAATATGATAAACCTAGCAAGCTGGAGCAAGATTTGATGCAAGCAGTATCTTTCATGCTAGAGAAGATGGGCTGGATTTTATGAATAAACTTCTTTACCAGCTTAGTACTACTACTCAAGTAGCCTAGAACCATGTTGCCAGTTGAATGTAAGTTTTGGCTAACAGTTTCAGTTCTAGGATGCTGTAACTTTTTGGCTAAGACTTCGGCTGAGAAAGCTATCACAGCAGCAATTTCTGTAGGATCTAGCCTAAGCTCGACTTGAACCAACTATGCCTCAGCTTAATTGACAAAACCTTTAAATTCTTGCCTAGTCGATGTTCTATGTATATGACATAACTAATGTCACAGAAGATTATGCAATTCATGTCACAATGGCTATTTGTTGTAGATTCCTGGGAATGCTATAAGTCAGTCCGCTAAAATTTGTTAGTCTACCCAGGTTATGCCGCTGAATCTACAAACTAGCTCTTGTTTTTCAAACTCTCAAGCTCAAGTGAGCTGGCGTGGTGAACTAATTGTCAATGTAGGAGAATTTGAAACTTATTTGGAAGGTCCAGTTTACGAGCGCTTGATTGACGAGGAAAACCGAAAGGCTTGCATTGCGGATTTACAAGGATTGGCTACTACTGGCATGGCATTTGCTACTTTGGAAAAATTATTAGCTTCGGAACCAGCCAGAGAGCCGTGGGAAGTAGGCGAAGCACTTGCAGAATGCTTATTAGCAGATTCATGCAACGTAAAGTGGCCTTGGAATAGTGAGCGGGATAAACGTACGCCGGGCGCATCTAATGGTTGGGGGAGTACAAGGTCGGTGCTAGCGAGTGGTTAGCAAACAGAGTATCAAATCGATGATTTGCCCAAGCAAGACGCAGATGCAACAAATGATTAAACCCAACCTCACTCCAACGCATGCCCACACCTTTGAAGCGTTGTTGAATCAACCACTTGCAGGTGCTTTCAACCATGCCGCTGCCGATAGGTAGCCCCATCCGTTTGAAGGAGCGATATTGTAAATGATCGAAATGTGTCTGGAGATAATCGCGCACCTGTAACAAAACGGTTTTAGCAGACTCAGGTGTTGAGCGATACTGCAACAGATAGCTCAACTCTTTGAGAATGCGATGCACGTAGCCATGCCGCAGTTGATGACGTAAGCGTTGAAACCACTGCTGTGGAGTGCGCCCATTGTTTTGACCATAAGCATCAGCTGCACGCCATAAGTGTCCCACAGCGTGATAAAAGTCGAGAATTCCAATCGTACAATCAGCAAAGCTCTCTCGGAACAGCCGCCAGAAGCCTCTAGCTCCATCACTAATCCAAACGACCTGGCAGGCGTGAACGATACCTTGACGAAATGCTTCGAGTTGCAATCGGGGTTGTAAGGCAGAGATATCACCTAATACAGCTACCACCCGACGCTGATGCACTCGAGTGACAGTTTTGCCGGAGCGAGTCAGATGCTGACCAAGCCTTGCCAAAATTGCCACTTTGATTTCTCGCGGCTACGAGCTTGCCACTGGTTGTGCCTGAGGATGAGCGAAACGGGACTGTTACTCCATCAGCAGCAATGATTAACGGTAGGGTGAGGGCAGTGGAGTCTAATGGTTCTAGCATTGGTTCAACTCCGCCTGCTAAGTGCTGAAGTTCCTCTGACAATTGCTTCATTGATTGCTGACCAAACGTTTGCACCCACTGCCATAACGTATCGTTGCTCAAACGAATTCCACTTACCTGTTGCAATACCCATGTCGCTAATTCAAACGGCATCAATACTGCCAGTCAACACCCTAAGCGCATCAATTCCGTTGAGGTTTGTTGGTAAGGCGTCATTCCTAGTTGAGAATCGAATGGAGCGCACTGACTGCCTGCACACCGATTTGGGCATCGCCCCACCCGTCGTTGCCATTGCACCCATCCCACGAGCGTCAGCATGCGACGAGACACAAAACCTTTGCTGTGCAACCGACTACCGCACTTGGCACAATTCCCCCACTTCTGGGGGTGCTTGGCTCGTTGATTCAGGTGGTATTCCACCAAGCTTTTAGCAAACCACAGTCCAATTTGCCAAGCCGTTAGCACCAGACTGGCAAGCGTAACGCTCTTTTGCAGTTTTTCATAAAACTGTTGCAATTCGGGGGTTTCAAGTTCGACGGATTGTTTGAGCGTTAGCATGAATATAGAAGTTTATTGTTTCAGGTGCATCCTGCTGGATCCACCTTTTTTATCTCCTCTTCTATTCTCGCTAATCCTGCTTGTACTCCCCCAACCATTAGATGCGCCCGCTCAAAATTCTTCCTTAGCAGTTTTGAGAGATCAACTAGTACAAGCAGATGTTACAGCTTGGCAAAGAGCAATGGGAGAAACTGGGCAAGACTACTACCAAATTTGGAAGA
Source organism: Chroococcidiopsis sp. [FACHB-1243] (assembly GCF_014696895.1). Classification (NCBI taxonomy): domain Bacteria; kingdom Bacillati; phylum Cyanobacteriota; class Cyanophyceae; order Chroococcidiopsidales; family Chroococcidiopsidaceae; genus Chroococcidiopsis; species Chroococcidiopsis sp. [FACHB-1243]. The sequence goes on from NZ_JACJQX010000009.1 coordinate 144,531, forward strand.
TTATTGAAGGAAATAAGTAGATAGTCTAATTACTGATGAGAGCGCTTTATGGTAGACACTGTTTGCAATCTGTTATTTCCGTGAAGTAGTCTTCCAAGCAGCTTTTGGGAGAATCTATACGTGTTAACTATACCCCGCTCCCAGTAGTAATGGCATCTGAAGTCGAGCCAAGGAAATGATGCGCCAGATGAGAGGAGAAAAAAGGAAGCGAGCGCAAAGTTGAAGTTTCAGGAGTAGAGGAGGGGAGGCGGCGAATTCCTGACTGGTTTGAGACAACAGTGTTGCTGGGGAAATATTGATTAGCGGTGGATATCTAGCACAGCGGGATTTGACAACAATTTGTTGTCAAATCCCGCTGCTTACTAAATGGGAATGCTTTCATTCTAAATCTTGTTGCTCCATTTCTTCCCCAGTTGCACGATAGTAAGCAGCGATCGCCGCCTCTTGTTCGCCGCGTAGAGTATAGCGCCGAAAAGCTTTCTCGCTCTGATGTCCGGTCAGTTTTCTGGCGTGGGTGGGATCGACACCCATCAGTAATAACTCGGTGCTGTAGGTATGACGGAACGAGTGTGGGTGTAGCTGGGGAATTTCTGCCAATTCACCGATCTTTTCGATGGCAAAGTAGATGCCGTGGTAGCTCAATCGTTCTCCTTTACGAGTTGCGTGATGGGAAAGAATTAGGGGGCGATCGCTCGTGATCTCTTCCCCTTGTGACTCGCGCCATGACAAATACTCTTTGAGTGCATCGCGGCTCTGTTTTCGCAGTGGCACTAATCGCGGCTCGTTTGTCTTCGTATCTGCCACAAAGATCAGCCTACCATCGAACGCACCAACGTTGAGGCTGACAATTTCTCCCGCCCGCAAGCCGTGGCTCAAAATGTGTAGTAAAGCTAGATCCCGTTGTTGCGTCTCGCCCAGATACTCGGTTGCCGCCCAAATTCGCTCTACTTCCTCGGCTGTCAAACTCTGGGCAGGGGGTAGAGGGATCTTCTCTAGCTTCACACTGGCAGTCGGATTGACGGCGAGAATGTCAGGATAGGCTAGCACCAGCCAGCCAAAGAAGCTTTTAAGCGTAGCGATCGCGCTGTTGATACTGCTTTTGGAGAGCGATCTGCCCGATTGTGATTGTACTTCCTCCACTAAATAAGCTTTGTACTGGGCGATATGGCGCGGTTTGATCTCTGACCACAGCAGATCGGTCCAGGCGATAAAGCGCCTCAATTCTCGTTCGTAAACCTTGCGCGAGTTAGGAGCTAAGTTGTTACTGTCGAGAAATTCTCTAACTTTAGTCACGCGGAGATCGGTTAGTGCCGTCCCAATTTTGGTAGGTCTACCCCGTCTGGGTTGAGCTGGAGGCGTAGCATCCAAGTTACCAAAATTAAGGGAAATCACTTTGATGGGTGGTAAGCGATCGCTAACGTCCATGATGATTAATGCCTAAATTAAATCGGGGTCTTCGCCTAATTCCCTCAGCCTTTGTGCCAGTCGCTGGGCTTTTTGTCTTTCGGCTTCCTCTGGCAGCAAGACTAAATCTCCAGCGCGGTCGTAGAAGCGCAGCCAATCACAAGTTCCAGTCGGCGGCTCTCGGCGGATACTACCATTCCAAGTCCCCAGCCACAATTCTAAAGTTTCGCACCACAACCAACCGCGCTCGTTCGGGATCAGGGGCTGGTAGCCGCGCCCTAGTTCTAAGTGCCATCCTGACAAAGAGTCGGCAGCAAAAGGATCGTATATAAAGTAATCTGGAGTGCGGAACACCCGTTCGTACAAATCTTTTTTCGCCCCACGATCCACATTTGCCGTACTTGCTGAAAGTAATTCGACAATGACATCGGGATAGCGACCGTCTTCTTCCCACACCACCCAGCCTTGGCGCTCGCGGCTACCGTCTACATCCAAGGCGACAAAAAAATCCGGTCCGCGAAAATCGCGGTTCATCGCTTGATTGCGGCTGTAGTAGACGAACATATTGCCCCCAGCAAAAAAGTCCGATCGCTCGGCTAGCGCCGACAGCGCCGAATCAATCAGAACGTTCATCGCAATCCGGTGGCGGTTAGTCTCCAATGGTTCTCCATCATCAAAAATGAGATCGCTTGGGGGTTCTGGCGCTGACCAGTCTTCCACATACTTTTCCTGCCCAATTGCGGTTTCATGGGACATGGCGGCTGAAGGCAATCTGCCTCATCGAGGTGAGCGACGAAAACCGAGTCGATCGACTTATGAGTTGGTCAACTATATGGTTTCAATTCAGTATATCACCCTTGTTATATAAAATAAGTCACAATTATCTTTTGTCTGGCTAAACTACGACTAAATTTAAAATGGTTCAAGTGTACTATAACTTTAACTGTGGCGGACACTATATCGCAGCAGAAGCTTTATGCCTCTAGAAATCGAAATAGATTGAGAGGTGGAACTATTTCGCGCCTTGAGTTTAGAAACGCTTGTCAATAGGAATTTTAAGGATTTTTTAAAAATGAAGCATCAAACCTGTTAAAATTGCTGTGCAAAAGGAATTACAGAAATCGACTTGGGTTGAGAGCCGAACCCATTTCGCGCCAAGATACACTTCCAGTTCAAAGCCCTGTTGAGTAAACTGCCTATAGAGAAGAAGTTTTCGTACTCCAGCCGCGTAAGATCCCATATATATCGAGATCCGAGCAAAAATCATTTCTCTACAAAGAGAGTAGTTTACAATAAGTGTACAAAGTGTATAATATGTATTGATAGTTACTAGTACATATAAACTAACTTGATAAGTAGTTGCAAGACAGGAAAAAACTGTAATTGCAGCCAATTTTTCTGACTACACGGATAATGTAGTCAATAAAGATGGAGAAAACTATGCTCACCTGCCGCGACATAGCGAAATACTTTCTAGCTCAAGAGGATGAAGATGCTGGCGATTTAATCTCTAACCTCAAGCTTCAGAAACTGGTTTACTATGCCCAAGGCTTCCATTTAGCTTTGTATGATGAGCCGTTATTTTCCGAACGGATTGAAGCATGGACGCATGGTCCCGTTGTACCTGAGCTGTACCGTGATTATAAAGAAATTGGAGCTAATGGTATTCCGTGTCCTGATGACATAGACTTTTCCATCTATGATGAGAAAACTCGTAGTCTTTTAGATGAAGTTTATTGTGTTTTCGGACAGTTTTCTGCATGGAAGTTGAGAAATATGACACATGAAGAAGCTCCTTGGAAGGATGTTTCTGTGCCAGGTGGTGAGATTACCCAAAGCGCTATGAAAGAATACTTCAAAACTCAGCTCAACCATTCAGTCACGGTGTAATGTCGCCTCGATTTAATGCCAATAATCGTCAGGAGAAGGGAAAATCGATTAGTGCTAGAAAAGCCAGCGATACTAATCCTGAGCAAGAACCCCCTATCTTCTGTCTACGGTTTTTAAGTAAAGACTACTGTTTATCTAAGTGTACAAAAGATGAGAAGTCGGCTTTCGCTGATACAATTTTCAAGCTTAGTCAGTTGACATGGAGTGAAATAAACTCTTCTGGACGGCATGGTTTAGGTTATGAGAAGATCGCCAGAGATTCGTTGAAGGCTGCTGTTCCGAAGCATGTTACTGATGATGTGAATTTCATCGCTTTCCGGTTCTGCGCCAAGGCTCCGATGGTTGGATATCGCGATCGGGCTGTATTTCATGTGCTTTGGCTCGACCGAAATTTCACGCTCTACAACCATTAGACTCGGCTAAGGGATAATGCGAGGAGCAAGACGAGCGCTTATCCCTTATCGTTCTTCAAGATAAGCAGCTAAAGCATTATGTAAGGAGTGAAATGGTTTTGGATCTTACCCCATTTCAATTGCTATAAACTTTAGAAGTCCTCTTTTTTAGGGGTTGAAAAATCTTCTCTGTGTAAGTCTTGTGACTATTATATTTATGCCTAACATGACCACCCCTGTTAAGGTAAGCGTATGTACTAATACAAATTAGCGTGATTTTAACTGGTGGCTTAATTAGAAACGAGTCCAGTTCATTTTTCTCGATTCAAAAATTGAAGCGATCGCTTATTTTTGAACCGAGATGACCGGGTGTCTAGCTTTTTATCCAGTGCAAAAATAACACCTTAACAGGTGTAGCTTAGCATGATTCAACTGAGGGGAGAAGGATCGGTCGAACCTCAGTCGTTCTTCAAACACTGAATATTCTCTTTTGCAACAAAACTCTCAGATCGGGTTTAGAAAGAAAACGTAGTTCTAATTGTTCCTACATAAATGGTGTCGTTATCTTTATTGTGTTCGGGATTGGTAATGACCAGCACTCCTGGAGTAATGCCAATATTTTTGGTAACTTGAAAGCGATAGAAAGCTTCTAGGTGCAAAGAGGAATCTCTGTCTTCACGGTCATTAATATCGTTACTAGTCACTTTCGGTGGTAAGCCAACCACAATACCACCCAAGTTACCTTCTCGGAAGAGATCTGGAAAAGCCAGGGTCACTGCATAGTAAAAGATAGAAGCATTAGCTCCATCGTTGACTCCTGAGACAGCTTCAGCTCGCGTGTAGCCAGCCCAACCGCCCAATGCTAACTTAGGGTTGATTTGGAAATTCACCGCTAAGCCATAAGAATCTGACGTGTAGCTTTCTCCATCGAATGGGTCGTTGGAGTACGTACTCCCAACTCCTGCATCGCCTGCATCAAGACCATTGTAGGAACGCACGTAGGTCAGACCCAGATCGATAGTTTTAGTAGGCTTTAGAGTCAGCTGGGCTAATGCTACAAAGGGACCACCAGTCAACCCAGATGTGGGGTTTTCGGCTTCACTTGCTAAGTAAGCTAAGGATAGGTTAACTGCATCGCTGAATTCATAGGTTAGACCTGCCCCCGAACCATACCCAACTTGCGAGTAGATGGGACTGCGGTAGCCAAACGCAGAAATAGCACCATCCTTTACGTCTCCAAAATAGGGATTGATGAGATCGACAAAATCGCCTAACACACCACCGTAGGGTTCGACAAGAACCGTCAAGCGATCGCCTATAGGAAATTCGTAGGCAAGATAAAACACTCCTAAGTCATTTTCGTTAGAGCCAACGGTATCTCGCTCGTAAACGAGTCGTCCCATGTTAGTACCCGTTGCGTCTCTAAAATCGGGAAAGTTGTTGGCATAAAGCGAGACAGTCAGCGTATCTTTTCCAGTAAAACTGGTCTCGAAATCTAACAGTACCCGATTGCTGAGGGTGAAATTTTCATCCACCTTGCCAGCCGAACCTGCTGACACGCCAGAAGGAACGGCTTTGTCTTTCCCAACAGCTCCACTCAGAGCAAAAATGACTTGCCCGTTGAGTTTAGTCGTAGTAGAAAACTGATTCGCTTCCAGTTGGGCTGTAGCTGCTTCCAGTACATCTACCCGACCTCGTAGGGTACTAAGTTCAGTCGCAAAATCAGCTTGGAGCCTTTGCAGAGTGGTTAAATCTTCTTTGGTAACTAGGTCGGTCGTTGCAGTAGAGATCAGCTCGTTGACTCGTTCCAGGCATGCATTCAACCCAGCAGCAAATTCATATCTGGTCAATGCCCGATTGCCACGATAGGTACTGTCGGGATAACCTGCAATGCAGCCGTATCGTTCTACTAATGACTGCAATGCTTGAAATGACCAGTCATTAGGCTGTACGTCGGATAGCTGGGAGACTGAGGTAATCGAAGCTTCCTGAGCTATTAGGTTGTCAGAAGATTTGGAAGATAGGGTGTAGGGGGAAAACTCAGTTCCAGCAACAGATGGTAGGCAATAGGCGATCGCTACAAGTAGACTAGTGCTGCATGACAGTAAATATGCTTTTTTCACGTCGATCGTGACTCCTCACTCTCAAAACACTGCCACGACCTTAACTTCTACCCAATGAAATTATGATGAAATCACAGTATAGTCTGCCAACTAAATAATTCAAATTTTTTAACTAGGACTATCCTTCAATCACTCTAGTATCTGGAGATGGTGTAGTTTCCAAGGGTAATCGAACGATGAAAGTGCTGCCTTTACCGAATTCGCTCTGCACCTCTAAACTACCATCATGCGCTTGAACGATCGCCATCGCGATCGCTAACCCCAACCCCGATCCACCCGATGCTCTAGAGCGATCGCTACTAACGCGATAAAAGCGATCGAAAATTCGTTGTTGTTGCTCAGGTGCAATGCCAATGCCTGTATCTCGAACTCGAATCAGCGCGGAGTGACCGCTACGATCTAGAATTACAACCACGCGACCGCCTGACGGCGTGTATTGAATGGCATTAACCATCAAATTTGTAAATAGACGATACAGTTGCTCTTCATCCCCAAAGACGCGCAACAAAGCTTTTATGCGGATGTCAGATGTCAACGTTACTCCTGCGTCAAGAGCTAAGGATGTTAATTCTTCTACTAAATCGCTGATAATATCGTTTAAGCAACAAAGCTGATGTCGCGCTGGTAACGGTCGCCGCTCCATGCGAGATAGTAAAAGTAGATCGGCAACTAACGTTGTTAGCCGTTGATTCTGGCGGTTTAAAGTTTGTAAAATATCGTATGCTTCTGCTTTAGACAGGTCGGGCGATCGCAGAGCTGATTCGACAGTTGCTGCTAGTGCGGCTAAAGGCGTTCTCAATTCGTGAGCCGCATCCGCTGTAAACTGTTGAACTTGTCTGTACGATCTGTAAATTGGTCGCATTGCTAACCCTGCTAGCCACCAGCTGGAAACTGCCACCATTGCCATAGCGATTGGTAATCCCACTAGCAAAACTAATTTCACATTAGCTAGGTAATCGTCAACATCCTTAAGACTTCGCCCCATCTGCATATATCCCCAAGGGCGGTTGTCTTGAGTGTGTAATGATAAAGATATTTGGTGATATCGATTTCCTCTAGCATCGACAAGAGTTTGCCACGCCGCCTCTCCAGGGGTAAGCGGCAACTCATTTGGTTGCGAACCGAATAGAGCGATCGCCTGCCCAGAACGGTCTAAGAACCTGATGTAGTAGTCGTCTCGGTGAATGGCTCCAAGAATGTGACGTTTTTCCAATTGCGGCATTTGTGGCAAGAGTTGCTTGGTTGTCTGTTCCAAGCGCCCAGGTTGTATCAAAGTTTTTTCGATAGAATCATGTAGCGTTCCAGCCACAATCTCTAGTTCTCGGTCTAGAGTGCGCCAGTGAGCGTGAATAATTGCTTGATACACTCCAAAACCAAGTAGACCTAAAGTGAAGCCCATCACGGCTGCATACCAGGCGACTAATTGCCAGCGAGTCCGAGTAAAAAGTTTATTTTGCTGCATCGGGAATATTGAGGCGATAGCCCCTGCCAGGAACTGTTTCGATTGCATAAGCGCTGCCTATGACTGCAAGTTGTCGTCTGAGCAAGCGAATTTGAGCAGCTACTACATTACTAGTCGTATCCGCATTCACTTCCCAAAGCTGATTGCGAATTTGCTCGCTGCTAACAATCCGGTTCGGATGTGTCATAAAATACTCTAATAGCTGAAATTCCTTTTTCGTTAGTGGCACTAACTGCCGCTCTCCACTTTGTTCGACCAGATAAACACATCGGTTTGCGTAATCCAAAATAAAATTGCCTGCTTGGAGTTTTTGGGGTTGAATCTGAGGCGATCGCCGTTGGAGCGCCCTCACCCTTGCTAGTAGTTCCGCCATGCTAAACGGTTTCACTAGATAGTCATCTGCTCCTGCATCCAAACCAGTCACTCTATCTTCGATACTATCTCTAGCTGTCAGTATTAACACTGGTAACGGGCTGTTTTGACTCCTTAACCGCTTGCACAGCTCTATACCTGACATTCCAGGTAACGACCAGTCCAAGATAGCCATGCTATAGTGCGCGTGCTGGTTTTCTAAATATTCCCAAGCTTCAGTACCATTTAGAACTAAGTCAACCACGTACTTTTCTTGGTCTAAGGTTCGCTTGATTGCAGCTCCTAAGTCTGGTTCATCCTCAACTAGTAATATTCTCATAAAATTCATCCTTACGCTATTGTGCGTAGGTCTTTCCTCTGCTTAACCGTCAGTTAAATTATCTACTAAGAATAGATTGACAGACATAGATGAAATCAGGATGAAATATCAACTCTTTCTGAGCAAAATCGATTTAGTAGTTAAATAACAAAGCATTCGCTTTTACGAATTAGCCATTAAAAATTTACTTTTGATAGCATTTTCAGTTGAGAGTTAAAGCCTTACAGTTAATAATTTTCAGTGTTCTACTTACTTCTATTTGCATGGCTTGAACTTTTTAACAGCTTTTCAATCGGTTTCGTTACAAAAGTAGAATTCTGTACCACTAACTTAATTTGGCTACTATAACAGTCACACTAGGATACAAATACACTAGAATATAAAGCGACAAAAGGAAAATTTGCATAATCTAGCAATGCAAGTATTTCTGTTTCTCTGCTAACAGTTTTATACGTGGTTTAAAAAAATTAATTTTCTATCTTAGAGTAAGATTTTTATAATATCTTCTAAAAGCTTTGCTAGTAGTAAGGTGCGAAATAGAACTGTAGCTTTCTTCTCGCTTCAACATAGTACTCAGTTCTAAAAAGGATTTCATCCGAATTTCATCTCCGTCTGAAATAATAAGCAGGTAGTAGCGACAAACATGACGCTATTTGCTGAATAAGTTGGGCATTTCTGTCAACTCAACAACATAGGTGTGAGCGAAAACTATGACAAAGTTCTTGTGGATTGCTTTGGGATTGTGTCCGGTTACGCTTGTAGGTACTGCGTTATTCTTGACAGTCCGCACTCAAGCTGCTGAAGCTCCTGTATCGGAGTTAATTATAAATCCCTCAGAGCAAAAAATTGCACAACTAAGCCAATCTAATTCAACATTACAACCAGTTACTCCACAGCTAGATGAAACCAGCATTGATGGAATCAGCCAAAACAGACAAACCACAGACGCTCTAGCACAAGTTACCTCTGTTTCTCAGCTATCCGACGTTCAACCTACTGATTGGGCGTTTCAAGCGTTGCAATCCTTAGTCGAGCGCTATGGCTGTATTGCTGGTTATCCTGATGGCACTTATCGCGGTAACCGCGCTTTGACTCGATATGAATTTGCTGCTGGTTTAAATGCTTGCTTGGATAGAGTTAACGAACTGATTGCTACTGCTACTGCTGATGCAGTTACGAAAGAAGACCTAGCAACTTTACAACGGTTGCAAGAGGAATTCTCTGCCGAACTTGCTACGCTACGCGGACGAGTTGATGCTTTAGAAGCTCAGACAGCTGAATTAGAAGCCAATCAGTTTTCTACTACCACCACTCTAACTGGAGAAGTAGTTGCTGCTGTAGCCGATGTCTTTGGTGACGAGCGAGCTGTTCGTAGCGGTGAAGCAGACGGTTCTAGAGGAGATTTGGACATCAATACTATCTTGGCTGACCGCGTTCGGCTTAATTTCAACACCAGTTTTACTGGAAAAGATCAGTTGAGAACTCGGCTGCAAGCTCGTAACATCACCCCGTTTACGAGAACTGGAACTCCTGGCGCTTCAGGTGACACGGGTACTGCTATGACACGCCTATCGTTCGATGGCAGTGATAGCAATGATGTTGTCCTCGATGACTTTTGGTACAAGTTCCCCGTGGGTGACATTGCTGATGTCAAAGTTGACTTTGCCAACTCTGACTTCTTTGACAATATTTACACTTTCAACCCCGTATTTGAAAGCAGCGGTAATGGAGCCATCTCTAACTTTGGGCGCTTTAACCCGATCTATCGCCAGCAGGGGACTGCGGGTTCTGCTTTAACTGTCAACATTAACCCTAAAGGTCGTATCGGTCTATCTCTGGGCTATAAAGCACCGAATTCTAACAACCCTGGTAACAGTTTTGGACTTTTCAACGGGGATTATGCGGCGATCGCTCAACTAGCTTTTCGTCCCTCTGATGCCTTAAATTTAGGACTGACCTACGCTCATAGCTACGATAATGCGGCAACAGATAGCGTTACTACGAGCAACAGTATTAGCGTTTCGGGAGGTATTGGCAGTAACTTTGCTAACAATCCCTTCGATAGTGCTGCAACTTCAGCCAATCACTATGCTGCCCAAGCTAGCCTCAAGCTAGGTGAAAGAATCACAATTTCGGGTTGGGGCGGTTACACTGTCGCTTTGAATGAAAATAGCCCTTCTCAGTCTGCTGAAATTTGGAACTGGGCGGCAACCTTAGCCGTACAAGATTTGGGTAAAGAAGGCAGCGTACTCGGTCTGATCTTTGGTATGCCACCCAGAGCAGCTAGTAATGATTTTGGCGGTCGTCGCGATCGCGATAATTCTTATCACCTAGAGGCGCTCTACCGCTTTCCGATTACAGATAATATTGAGGTCACTCCTGGCGCAATCGTAATTTTCAATCCAGAACATAACAATGACAACAGCAACATTTATGTTGGCACTATACGAACGACCTTCAAGTTTTAGAAGTTGGTTCTAAGATTTGTCCTTGCCCGTTCATAAAGAAACGAGCAAGGACAGTACAATTGTTAATCTTTTCTCAAACTTTCTATATAGGATTTTACAGCTCTGAGGTAACCTCGATCGCTTGCAGTTTCAGGGGAAAGTTTGTTCTTTTTAACTGCACTTTGCACGAGTTCTTCAGCACTGACTCTCCCCGATTCGTAAGCTGCAAGGAACGCACTGTAGCCAGGAATACCTTGGTCTCGGAAGTAACCTTGATAAGCCAAATAAACTAGATTAAAGGGACGCAGTTGATATCTAACAGCAGTACTGTTTTCTCGATCTGCCGCTGCTGCTGTCTCAACTCCTAATATAGGTACATTTGCAATAGAAAACAGTAAAACTGACAGACCACCAAGTATTGTAAATTTCATAGCACAGACTCCTGGATTGATTTTGCTTCGCTATTTGAAATGACACCAACTCGATGCAAGTACTTGCATTTTGCTAGTACTGACAAAAAAGTTAGCTTTTTCTAAGCATTGAGTAAGCTTCTAGACAGAGCTACTTTTATCCTTAAGTAGTAAGTAGATAGAGCCTCAATTCAAGCTTTGTGAAGGGGAAAACTAGTACTGTATAAGTTTAATTCCAACCTCGACAGTGCAATTTGTGGCTCCAGCTACGTGTTGTCTAAACTGTTGCCCCGATTATCGAACACCTGAATAGCACTTCTGCAAAGCTGCAAGTCTCTCTCTAGTAGCTCCTCCAGATGGTCTTGCTATAGGAACTTTACAACCTTTTGCGTTAGATCCCTCAGACTGCCGATCTCCTACAACACCTGCATGGCACTTTTGTTCGTTTGCCAGTCGTTGTCTACTAGCTCCGCCAGAAGGTTCTGAGATCGGTGTCGCTTGACAGCCTTCTTTGCTGCCGGAATTGTTGGGGTTTGCATAAGCAGCAGAACCAAAAGATGCGAGCGTTAGGATGAATGCAGTACCGAGCAAAAATGTTTTCATGGTAAATCCTCCAAATCAAAAACGTAAATCGATTGCACTACTAATCTTCAGTTAGACAGCTCAAAAATCTTATCTAACCAATCCTTTAATTTTTTCAAGTGATTAGACTGAGATATTTTTTTGCGAACAAGTTCAAGTTATTGAATCGCTTCACTTGTAAATGAGTAGTTACTCAAGTGCCAGCCATACCCTTGACATCCTTATGTATGAAAGAAAATTTCTCGATTGAGCTTGTATTTACTATCTTGACAGGTTCAAATGAAATTGAAGTGAAATATCAACTATTACCGTATATAAACACGAAAGCGAGCAAAGCCGATAGGGATATCTGTATCAATCCCATCAAGCCTAGCGTAAACTCTGTACAACCAAGCATTGGTAATTCCTGAAATTTTTACATCTCTTATGGCGATTTTGAGTTCGTCTCCAGGAGGGATGGGTGTGGGAAACGCCAACGTGATTTTATTACCATCAACAGAGGTATTAGTGTCAATTTGACGACCTGACCGATCGGAAACATCGATCTTATTCTTTACCTTTAAACCAGTAGGTACGTCAATCGTTAGTTGGGAAAGAGATTTGCTATTTGGGGGAATTTGCAATCGAAAAGTGTGCCTGACGATTGATGCTTTAGATTGAGGAAATTGGACGGAGCTAACAATATGAGGGACTTTCATCGCATCTGTTGCAGGAATTGCATAGACAGATGGAACTATCGCTGCGGCTGTCAAACTAAACGCCGCAGCGTAAATTAGTGTTTTAATCATTTCGACTCTACTCTTACTAAGGAGCGGCTAAATTAATTCATACTTAGATTCATTTCGGCTGTGTAAACCTAATGCTAAGGTAAACCAATGACTATGAAATCAGGATGAAATTTTTGATTGTTAAAGAAAATTATTTATTTAGTAATATGCAGAATTATGGCTGAAGAAAATTTAAGTTGGAAATAACGCAAGTTTATGGACTGAAAACGATATTTAAAAAAGCTGGGCGATCGATCGAGACTCAATACTATGTCACAAATATCTACAAATTTGAAGAATTAATTAGACGATGGGTAAATTTCATCCAGATTTCATATCTGTGTGAAATACTTGAGACTTAGTGCTTTCCAGTCACCTCTAAACTTGAAAATCGAAGTGCATTTCACAATGATTCCGTTGCCCATCAGAGAGAAGCTTCAAGCTAGTAGAAAATTTACGCAGATGGTTTGTCTTATGACTGTAACGGGTGTTAGTACTGTTGTCTTTCTTAGCCAGATTCAATCAACAAGCGCCCAAACTAAGCCTGTATCCCTAACCGCTCCCTCAATGCCGGACTCGCTGAATCCCAGCCCCAATCCGCTCGATCTCCCTACCCGTCCAGAACAGGTCCGATTGCAGCAAGCACAACCAATTACTTTGCAACAGGCGATCGCGCTGGCACAAAGGAACAATCGAGAACTTCAGGTAGCAAGACAAACCTTGCAGCGCAGTCAAGCTGCCCTAAAACAAGCGCGGGCAGCTCAATTACCTACTTTAAGCGGCGAAGCAGAGTTTTCCCGCCAACAAAGTGCTAGCAATAAACTGGACGATCTCGACGACGGTAAAGAGTCTTCCCCTGAAACTCCTTTGGGCGGAACTTTAGAAGTTGGTTATGACATTTTCACCTCTGGTAGGCGATCTGGTAGAATCGGGGCTGCCCAGGAGCAGGTGCGCTTCGATCGGTTGGATGTAGAGCGCCTGAACGAACAAACTCGTCTAGATGTGTCAAATACTTACTATGATTTGCAAGAAGCAGACGAACAGGTGCGGATTTCCCAGGCTGCGGTCAATAATGCCCAAAGAAGCTTGCAGGATGCCATTGCGTTAGAAGAAGGTGGGTTAGTAGCTCAATTTGATATTGTTAGAGCTAGGGTGCAGCTTGGCAATGCAGAACAGGAACTTATCGACGCTCAAAGCCAGCAAGATATTGCCCGTCGCCAATTAGTGGAATTGCTGAGTTTGAGTGAGACAGTAGATGTAAGTGCTGCCGATCCAGTGCGGCAAGCAGGGGAATGGAAACTATCGCTAGAAGAAAGTATCGTGCTGGCGTATAAAAATAGAGTAGAGCTACAACAGCAGTTGGCACAACGTAGAATTGCCGAGCAGCAGCGTCGAGTCGCCTTGGCTGAGGCAAGACCGCAAATTAGTTTGTTTGCCAACTATCAAGTATTGGATGACTTAAGCGACGAATTTGATTTACAAGATGGATATGCAGCAGGAGCCAGACTGCGCTGGAATTTCTTTAGTGGCGGAGCTGCTAGATTCGGTGCGGCACAGGAGTCAAGTAATCGGGCGATTGCTGAAACTCGCTTTGCTCAAACTCGCAACCAAATTCGTTTTCAAGTCGAGCAAGCATATAAAAATCTTCAAGCAAATGCTCGCAGTATTCAAACTGCCACTGCCGCTTTGCAACAAGCTCAATTAGGTTTAGAGACTGCTCGCGTGCGCTTTCAGGGAGGAGTTGGTACTCAACTAGACGTGATTAGTGCTGAAAACGACTTGACACGAGCGCAGGTGAATCGGCTGAATGCAATTTTGAATTACAATCGCGCTCTAGCAACGCTGCAACGCGCTGTTAGTAATCTTTCTGAGAGTAAACCTATTAGCAACTCTAAATAATCTTCATGGCATTGAGCTGAAAATTCTGCGGTTGCAGTCAAAATCTAGAAATTAAAATGCCCGAAACTGAACTACACCTATAGGAATTTCTGTATTACTGCCGACAACTTTAGCCCAAAGGTTATAAACGGAATCAGGACCATGAGATAGTTGCTTAACCTTATTGAGTTCAACTATAAGCTTGGTGTTAGAAATATTTTTTTCGGGAAAATCTATAATAATTTTTTTGTCGTTAACAGAAACATTAATATTAACTTTCTGACCGTTTTGAGCCAAAACATCTATGTCATTACTCACAGCTACAGTAGATGGAGTGTCAATAATTAGCTGGGAAAGTCCACTAAGATTTTTGGGGACGTTTAGTTTGAAAGCGTGTTTGACAAGCTGCCAGCGATTAGCTGGAGATTGCAGCTCATTCTCAATATTGGATTTGTTATTGCTATTTATTTTTGTACTTGCATAGCTAGTAGAAGTAAAAGCTACGGTAGCTAATGCTAATGCTGTAGCATAAATTAGTGTTGTCTTCATTTAAGATTCTCAAAAATTAACTCTGTCGCCTAGCTTTCAAATTCACTCAAAATGAATCTCTTGCTAACTAGATTGACAGAGTAAGATGAAATTCAGATGAAATGTCACCCAGAGTTAAAATTACTTTGCAATCGCGCTTTCTTGCCAATTCACATTAAAAGCGCGTCGTTTGGTTTACAAAGGGTTGAATGTCATCAGCAGCTTCAGTTGAGCCAACAATATCGCTCCCCGCATCTAATTGGATATTTTCTGTTAGCAGGTACTTCAAACCAGTATCAAAAGTAGCAATGAATTGCGAACTGCTCTCAGTAGTCTTCTCAGTGAATAACTCGAAACAAGAACTCCACCAGAAAACTATTTAGCCGTAGCTAGCATTCACACTATAAAAGTGCTGCATGAGATTCATCTGCTCGGCACAGTCTTAGACCTGCCCCCAAGCTCTGCTTTCGGATAGTAGAAGTTGCTTGAACAGTTGCAGCCGCAGTACGCCCGCAGTACACCTAATGAGAAAATACTTTAGATAGTAATTGCTGTTAATGCAAATAGTTATTGTTAAGTTTTAGTGCTTACCAGACAGCACAAAAGTATGAAATTAGGATGAAATTTCTTAAAAATTTCAAAAAAATTGAGTATTTAATGAGTATCATAGAAGGATGAAATTAAGATGAATTTTTTTTAGCAAGCAACAAAAAATAATACTGTATATTTGCTTTTTGCCTTTATAAAAATAGAGTTTTTTAGTAATTTTAAAAAAATATAAAGACTACATTTTATAGCAATAAAACTTTGTTACTCTCTTTTGAAGGTTGAGTTTAAACGCTTAACCGTTGTAACTGTAAGAAGAATCAAGGCACTTAAGGAGTTATTGCATGATTGTTCCTGACATAAAGGGTTTGGAGATCGTCAATGAAGAAAATGAAGCTAGTGTGACAGGAGGCATGTCTATAAAACACTCTTATGCTTCCAGCTCTGCTGACGCATATGCTGAAGGTCCAGCAGGAGCTGCAATCTATACATTTACAGACTCAGTAGCTCTCGACTTTGCAAATAGACACTATGCTGCTGGTAGATCGAGATCTATTGCAATAGGCTCTAACGGTTAGTTTTACTGACAGAAATATCCTCTAAACTATACAGCTATCAAATATCACTAAGAGCAAAAACACCTATTAGTTAAAGTGCTTTTAGTGATTTTCTATTTAGTTGATTCTGAGTCATTCAGACCTTGGGTTTATGTTAAGGACTGGAGAGTATGTGCTTAGCATTATCTATAAATTTGAGTTACAGACATACCTATTGATGTGTCTGAAGTCATATCAGTAGTTACTTATGTTGTCAGCTATATAAAGCTAACACAACAGCATAAGTATTGCAGTTATTTATCTAGCTCGGCTTTGCATTTACGGAGTTTGGCTAAGGCTTCTTGTTGAATTTGCCGCACCCGTTCGCGACTAAAGTTAAGCCGCTCGCCTATATTTTTCAGTGAAAGTGCTCGTCCATCTTCTAGACCAAAACGCAAGCTCAATACCTGCTG
>NZ_JACJQX010000090.1:0-9328 GCF_014696895.1 Chroococcidiopsis sp. [FACHB-1243]
AGAGGGAGCAATACTCCTTCCAATTGAAATTATTGAAAGCTATATATAGCAAGTGCTTCCAGAGAAGTGGCACTTTTTTACACGGATCTCGGCTCAATCCCGTCAACTGTTAGCAAGTTTCAGACTTTAGGAGAGCAGCATGAAACAAGAGTGGATGAAAACGGATGTACTCGTCATCGGTGGTGGTACGGCGGGGACAATGGCAGCAATTAAGGCAAAGCAAGCAAACCCTAGTTGTCAGGTGTTGATTCTGGAAAAAGCGAACATTCGCCGCAGTGGGGCGATCGCAATGGGAATGGATGGAGTGAATACTGCCGTTATCCCTGGACATTCCACACCAGAACAGTACGTTCGCGAAATCACGATCGCCAACGATGGCATTCTGCACCAACCAGCCGTTTATCAAACAGCAAAACTCGGCTACGAAACGATTCAAGAATTAGAAAGTTGGGGCGTGAAGTTCCAAAAAGACCCTCAAGGTAATTACGATGTCAAGCAAGTGCATCGGGTGGGTAAATACGTGCTACCCATGCCAGAGGGAAAAGATCTAAAAACTATTCTCACCCGACAGGTCAAGCGCCACAAAGTACAAATCACGAATCGCGTCATGGCAACTCGCGTTTTAGTCTCAGAAGGACGAGCGATCGGTGCAGTTGGTTTTGACGTGCGTGAGGGCGATTTTGTCGTCATCCAGGCAAAGGCTGTCATCCTCTGTACGGGGGCTTGCGGACGGTTGGGACTCCCCGCGTCAGGATACCTCTACGGTACTTACGAAAACCCCACGAATGCAGGCGATGGTTACTCGATGGCGTATCATGCAGGGGCAGAATTGACCAATATCGAGTGCTTCCAGATCAATCCTTTAATCAAAGACTATAACGGTCCCGCTTGTGCTTACGTCGCTAGTCCATTTGGGGCATACACTGCCAACGCCGAAGGACACCGCTTCATTAGTTGCGATTATTGGAGCGGTCAAATGATGCTAGAAGTTTGGCAGGAATTGAATTCGGGCAAGGGTCCAATTCAATTGAAAATGACTCATTTAGACGAAAATACAATTGCTGAAATCGAGTCGATTCTTTGGGCAAACGAGCGCCCTAGCCGAGGACGTTTCCATGCAGGTAGAGGCGAAGACTATCGCACCCACCCAATTGAAATGAATATCTCAGAAATTGGGCTGTGTAGCGGACATAGTGCTTCTGGCGTTTGGGTGAATGAAAAAGCAGAAACAACCGTACCAGGATTGTATGCGGCGGGAGATATGGCAAGCGTTCCCCACAACTATATGATTGGGGCATTTGTCTTCGGTCGTTTGGCTGGAACTCATGCTGTTGAGTACATTCAAGATTTGGAGCATTTAGAACCAGATGCCGACTTTTTAGCAGCAGAAAAAGCGCGGATTTATACACCTCTGAATCAGCCGCAAGGGATTCCTCATACTCAGGTTGAATATAAGTTGCGACGGCTAGTTAATGATTATTTGCAACCGCCAAAATCGGGTTACAAGATGGAGATTGGATTAAATCATTTTATTCGCTACCACGAAACTTTATCTCAGATGGGAGCGCGTGACCCTCACGAACTCATGCGCTGTATGGAAGTCCATTTTATTCGTGACTGTGCAGAAATGGCAGCACGCGCATCATTATATCGGCGGGAAAGTCGTTGGGGTTTATATCACTATCACCTGGATTTTCCAGAGAAGAATAACGAAGAATGGTTCTGTCATGTGAATTTGAAAAAGAATAATTCGGGAAAAATGATATTATTCAAATGTCCTGTAGAGCCTTATGTTGTAGAAGTAGATTTAGATAAGGAAGTTTATCACGTAGCAGCACGATAAACGATAAAATTTCAGGCGATCGCTTCACTATTGGAGA
Source organism: Chroococcidiopsis sp. [FACHB-1243] (assembly GCF_014696895.1). Lineage (NCBI taxonomy): Bacteria > Bacillati > Cyanobacteriota > Cyanophyceae > Chroococcidiopsidales > Chroococcidiopsidaceae > Chroococcidiopsis > Chroococcidiopsis sp. [FACHB-1243]. The sequence continues at coordinate 1,881 of NZ_JACJQX010000090.1, forward strand.
TTGAATTTATGGCTTTAATTAACCACAGAGTTGATGTTCCCGTCATTGTAGATGAGTCTAAGTGTTTAGAAAAATGCACGGCTTGTATAGAGGTTTGTCCTCTGGATGTATTAGCAAAAAATCCAGAAACAGGAAAAGCATATATGAAATATGACGAATGTTGGTTCTGTCTCCCTTGTGAAAAAGAGTGTCCCACAAACGCGATTACGGTGCAAATTCCCTTTTTGTTGCGATAAAGAAGTTAAAATGAATGCCCAGTTAAATGAATGGTTAGAAATGTTGCAATCGCCCAATCTAGACGATCGCCTAGTTGCAGTCAAAACTCTGCAACACTTGGGAGAAGAAGATGCGATCGATGCTTTAGTAACTGCCTTGCAAGACGAAAATACTGCCGTGCAAAAAATTGCGATAACGGCACTGTGGGAAATTGCCAATCCTATTGTAGTTCCCGCTTTAATACCATGCCTTGCTTCACCTGAAGCAGAAATTCGTAGCGAAGCACTATCGGCGTTAGGCGAGTTAGTTTCTCCCGAACATTTACAACTTTTACTAGATTCCATACAACAAGAAAATTTTCATCTTCAATTCAATATTCTGATTCTTTTACGCAAAATTCATGACGCTCAATGTCTACCTGTAATAATCGGCTTCTTCACGTCAGAACATCCCGAACTGCGAGAAGCAGGGGTAACAACTTTATCCTATCTAAACCAAGTTCAACATTGTCCGCCAGCCCTAAAGTTAATGCAAGATTCTGATGACAATGTACGACGTGCAACAGCTTTAACGTTGGGACATTTTGCTGATGAATCAGCGATCGCGTTATTGACGCAAGCACTCACCACCGATCCAGACTGGCAGGTGCGCCGCAATGCGGCAAAATCATTAGCAATTCATGCTAAACCATCAGCAATTTTTGCTGTCGAAAAAGCACTCAAAGACGAACACTGGCAAGTGCGAAAATCTGCCATACAGGTCTTGCAAAAAATACCTGATGCTAAGTTGTTACCTACTTTGATTAAAGCGTTGGCAGATGAATATTCAGATGTGAGAAAAGAAGCGGTGATCGCCCTTGGTAATTTGAGTAGTTCCGATGCTATAAGCGCCCTTCAACAAGCATTAGACGATTGCGATCGCGAAGTTAGTATACAAGCTCAACGAGCTATTGAGAAAATCAGTTTATCGAGCTGATAAGTAACATCGATTCAAAGTTCACAATCGCATTGTGAGATTATCGATCTCAATAAATAATCCAAAGTTACAGTCTTTTTAACAGCTCATCATACTCATCGTGCGTGCCAATCCAAAACCAATAAATACGATTCTCTGGTTCTAGCAATCCCACGGCTCTATAATTTAGACTGACACGAACAGAATAAATTGGTTGGCGTTGACTCACACGCTTAAATTGCAGGCTATTGTGATAAGGATCTTCGCGCCAGAGTTCGTAAGCTTTTTCAGCTTGCTCTTGCACAAATGCAGGAAGTTGATTGAGCTGCTTGCGAAATGTCTTGGTGACACTCGATTTCATTGTTTAACTGGAAAAATTTCATCCAGTGAAGCTGTTTCTCCATTTGCAATCTCTTGCCGCACCATATGAGCCAATCGATCCCACTGTTCGTCAGTCGTTGCTTCAAATCGAGCTGACCATGCTTGTTCATCCTTTAATTCAGCCATCAAACGGGACGCGATCGCATCTTGCTGTTCGGCAGGAAGTTTTTCGATCTCTGAAATAACTTGTCGGAGTAGCTCAGTCATAATCTCAAGGTGAAGAATTACTACTATAGATCGTTCTCTAATTCTACTTGAGCCTTACGCCAAAGGCTTATGAAACGTTTCGCTTAAATTAGATAACTCTAACCACTGCACCAAGTTAGATGCTGTCACATTCTGTTCTACAGCGTAAGTATCCCCTAATTCATGGTACAGATACACCTGTTGCTCGGCATCGGCAGGGCAAACTAGTCTGACTTCACATTCAGGTTCTAACTTGCTCCATGTCAGTCTAATGCTGCCTTTCTCATCTGTAGACACTGATGCTCTTGGAAAGCGATCGCCCATTGCTTCGTAAGCTTCTATAACAAATCGCATGACTAGCTTAAATGCCGATTGACTTGGTTGCAAAATGCCATACTCATCTATTTCATCCTCTTCTAAAAGAGCAATGATTCGTTTTAGTGTTACGGCAATGTTACTGCTAGATGGTTTTGCAGACTGAGCAACAGTCATGGAAGTTAAGTTAAGATTTTAAGCTAGATTGCTCTCATTCTATCATATTTTCAACTTCAAAAGCAATTTTTACTGTTGGCAAAGCACGTAAAAATGAACATTTACAGGTTGCAAAAGTTTATTATTTAAATATTACGAAGAAACTCCTGGTACTAAATCATTACTTTTTTTTAGGCGTTGAATGTGAGAAAAGAAACCGCGATCTCCATTGACAATTTGGGTAAATCTGATACTTTCAGCAGGCGTTGGAGGATCGCGATTGCGAAGTCAGTATACAAGCTCAACGAGCAATTGAGAAAATTAGTTCTACCAGCTAATGAATACCTTGAATTCAAGTTTTATAACGATACTTAGTATTTGTAAAGTTAAGCGCAAAACAACACTAAAAATTTACATGCATTCTGAACTCCTTCTTCTTAAAATTAATAGTTTAGCTCACCAATTGCTAATCAAAACTAGCAACAGTACGAGTACAAACTAGCGGTCTGCTGCAGCGTATCGTTATGGTATTCACTCATACATCCAACTGCTCGTTAACTACTTGATTGGTACATTTTATTATGACTTCTAATATTAGTAAGCATAGTATTTGCATCAATAAATATCTTCAGACTACAAATCCACATCATCTCTTGATGCAGTAAGCTGCTATGGAAATCACTTAAGCCGTAGCCAATAACTTAAGCGAATAGCTGCCATCACTGATACCCCAGCTATACCACCTATCGCAGCACCAACAAATAAACCTGCCTCTGGAGTGAGGAATGTTTTTACAGTAGTATAACCAATGTAACACCCAACTAAAAACTCTATTAGAGCAGCGATAAACTTCAATTCGGAGCTTGACATTACAATACCTTAAAATCTCTTGTTTCCACATCAAATTACCTATTTTAAGAGGCGCTCCACAAAGAAAACCTAGCGATCGCCCTTTATTTCAAGTCTTAAATCGCTCATCTACTGGAATTTGATAACCGTTAGCGAGGCGATTAGTCATATTTGCGGTAGCGACAATTGCCATTAATTCACCAAACATAGTATCGCTCATTCCCTTAGCATATGCTGCCGAAGTATGGGAAGCAATGCAGTACTCGCAACCATTAGTTACGCTTACAGCTATATAAATTAATTCGCGCATCAGTGGATCGATTTCCCCAGGACTGGTCATTACCTCCTTTACTGTCTGCCAAGTACGTTGTAAAGTTGGTGGATGATTTGCTAATGCTTTCCAAAAGTTATTGATCTCATCAGTTTTACGGGTAGCACGGATGTCATCGTATACAGCACGGACTTCATCGCTACTGTCTTCGTATTCAATCAACTGAGTCATAGCTGAATGTAAATAAATTTTCTCTCTGGCGTTTTCTAGCGTTTTGGATCGAGCGAAGTGAAAAATTTGGTCTAGCTTGTAGCATCAGCCGATCTCTATAATACCGATCGCCGCAATTGAGGGAAAACTTTGGCTACCTTGCTCAGCACGTAGTCCCCATACGTACCGCGAAAGTCGTGAACGCTGGCTCGATCCCAACGTTCGTGTTTGTCATCTACCGCTATTGCGTCCAGTTCAATCGGCTTCACCTCAACATTAAAGTTAGGATCGAAAAAGAAGGGGAATGAAAGGCGATCGCGTCCCGATAGATTCCGCACGCGATGAGGTGTAGAGCGATACAAACCTCTGGTCATGCGATCGAGCATATCCCCGATGTTGCAGACGAATGAATCAGCTACAGGAGGCGCATCTATCCAGCCATTTGACTTGATTTGCAATCCGCCCGCATCATCTTGCTTGAGAATAGTTAATACTCCATAATCAGTATGTTCGCCAACGCCCCATTTCACATCCTTAGCAGCAGCGGCAGGGTAGTTAAAAATCCGAAATAATATCAGTGGGTCTGCCGTATAACGGTCAGCAAAGTACGACTCTTCCAATCCCAAGCTCAGAGCAATACCTCTCATCAGCGTGTGTCCTAGTTGAGTCATTGCTGCCATATACTCAAGCACCGTCTCGCCCAATTGTGGGATATTATTTGGAAAGAGATTTCGACCGTGCATTGGGGTATCAGCTTTGACAAGTGGGTGGTCTTCCTCCAGTTCTGCACCAAAGTAAATCCCTTCCTTCAAGTCAGGCTTACCTGATGTCAGTTCACCGCCAACAGGGAAGTATCCTCGCCACGCTCTACCACCTATAGCCATGCGAATCTTAAGTTTAGTTTCGAGATCCTGAGCAAAGAACTGGCGGCTGAGCTGTTCTAGCCGTTGCTGTAGTTCGTTGTCAACTTTATGTCCGACAATATAGAAGAAACCATACTCGCGGCACGCTTGCCCAATTTGAGCTGCTACGGCATGGCGATCGCCGCTTCCAAACAACGCGCTAATATCAACAACTGGAAGATGCGACAACCTATCTACAACTTGCGAGCTTTTCATGCTAAGGTTCTCCTCCACTTCGAGCAAAAACCCGACTAATTAACCAAGATACAAGACTAGGCGATCGGGAGCGCAATATTCGCTGCCTTGCTTCATAGCTGTTTTAGTGTTTTTGTAGAGTTTTTTATGTCCGATCGTCAATCCCCATTCTACCGTCCAGAAGAAGAGGTACAAGCTTCTGCTCCCAATCCCCTGACAGTGACTCGTCAGCAAGAAGTGATTCAACTGCTCAAACAAGTTATCGAACCAAAACTTAGAAATGATATCGTAAGTTTAGGTATGGTACGCAATCTGCGGATTGTCGATGATTACATTTACCTGCGCCTCTACATCGGTTCTCACCAACGCCACTTACAGGCAAAAATTCAATCCATCCTCTCACCCCTGTCTTGGTGCAAAAAATCGTATATCCAACTCTGCACTATTCCAAATGTAAAAACAACCCTAGCAGTTTCTAGCGGTAAAGGCGGCGTAGGCAAATCTACTACTGCCGTCAACTTGGCGGTTGCCTTACAATTAGCTGGCTTGAAAGTCGGTCTGCTAGATGCCGATGTTTACGGTCCCAACATTCCTCAAATGCTGGGACTGGGACAATCTGAGATGCAAGTTATCGACACCCCAAACGGTCAAAGATTTTTACCTTTAGAAGCTTATGGCATCAAAATCATGTCAGTAGGACTATTGGCAGAACGCGATCGCCCTTTAGCATGGCGCGGTCCTGTTCTACACAAAATCATCACTCAGTTTCTTCATGAGGTGGAATGGGGAGAACTAGATTATCTATTCATCGATCTACCTCCTGGGACTGGAGATGCTCAAATTACGATCGTGCAAGAAAGTCCCGTATGTGGGGCAATAGTAGTAACAACTCCTCAACAAATTGCCATTTCAGATGTGCGCCGCAGCATTCACATGTTTCGCCAAGTCGGGGTTCCCGTTCTCGGTATCATCGAGAATATGAGCTATTTGATTGGTAGTGGTGGCGAATCGATGCCAATCTTCGGTAGTGGTGGCGGTCAACAGTTGGCAGCAGAATTAAACACACCCCTTTTAGGGCAAATTCCCCTCGATCCTACTGTTTGTGCTGGTGGAGATACAGGAAAACCGATCGCCACCGCCAATTCAAAATCCCCAGTCAGTCAAGTTTTTCTACAGATAGCTGGGGCGATCGCCAATACTTTTCAGTAGTTTTCTATCTAACATTATCTTGATAGTTGACATTTAGCCTTGTAGCTCCCCCAAAAGGTTCACTTGAAGCAATTTAGTTAGATAATCTAACTGTTAGTTTTACAAAAGTTTTTATATAAAGTCTTGTCTCCTCACGGGACTTTGTGCGATGCTGGTTTGAAGATATACGATAAATCGCTCAATAAACCGTAGATTTGATCTTGCGGCTTTACAGAATCTTCAGCAACAGATTTCTCGATCGCTTACAGAAAAGAAAAAACACAAATCTGTTGTGGTGTCGATCGGTCTTTCGAGATTGGCAAGAACCCGTACTCTTTGAGGAAACAAACGATGAGTGACTACAACCGCTTGAAGACTTCACCCTCCGTTGCCGTTAAAGCTAATCTAAATTATCCAGTCATCGATACCGACGTTCATACAAATGATTTCAAGCCAGCCTTAGAGGATTACATCGCCAATTATGGAGGTGCAAAACTCGTAGACGAATTGCGTAAAACAGAAACATCTCGGCTCAACCCGAAAATCGATGGGAGAGATTGGTATCAACAAACGCCAGAGGAACGGCACTACTATCGCACCCTGCGATCGCCCTGGTGGGCAAGAGTCACCCGCAACACTTTGGATCTTGCCACCTACACCCTTCCCGAACTGCTCTACGAGCGTCAGGCAGAGCAGGGATCGGACTATTCCGTGCTGTTTCCTAACAATGCTTTGGCAGCCACAGGAGCCAAGCCAGAATATCGTCAAGCATTGCAACGAGCGATCAATCACTATCACGCAGATCTCTACCGCAAATATAGCGATCGCCTCACTCCCGTGGCTGGTATTCCTTTAACCACTCCCCAAGAAGGCATAGAGGAACTAGAGTTTGCAATTGATACGCTGGGACTGAAGGTAATTAACATTTCGGGTGGAGTGAAACGTCCGATTAAGGCGATCGCCGAGAAATATCCACCGGAACAATTCCCTGAAATTACCAAATATGCCTCCTATATCGACTTCTACGGCTTAGATAGCGAATACGACTACGATCCTTTCTGGGCAAAGGTAGTCGAACTCGGCGTACCCGTCACGACTCATTACGGCAGTCAGGGCTGGACTGGGCGGAGTTCCATCAGCAACTACATGAACAACCACATCGGTCACTTTGCCGATGGATCGCAAGCGTTTGCTAAAGCATTGTTCTTTGGTGGTGTGACGAAACGATTCCCGCAGTTACGGGTTGCCATGCTCGAAGGCGGCGCAGATTGGGGCGCTCACGTCTATATTCATTTGGTCGATCGCTTCTCCAAGCGCAATCTCAAGGGGCTGCAAAACTACAATCCAGCTTTGACAAATTCTGACGAGCTGTTCGAGCTATTCGAGCGTTACGGTAGCGAAATAACTAACGGACATTCCCTGGGTAAAGCAGAATTGACCGAGAGCGTTCTGGGGTCTTCTTTCGGTCGTCACAGCCGTCAGCCTGTAGGCAGCGAGTTGGAAGATTTTGCCGCAGCTGGAATTGGGATTGAGCCGAGATCCGTGTAAAAAAGTGCCACTTCTCTGGAAGCACTTGCTATATATAGCTTTCAATAATTTCAATTGGAAGGAGTATTGCTCCCTCT
>NZ_JACJQX010000091.1:0-9313 GCF_014696895.1 Chroococcidiopsis sp. [FACHB-1243]
GGGCAGAGGCTGACATATGGCGAGCGTCTTTGAGTTTCATGGCACACTCCAGACTTAGCTACTTTTTTATGTTAACTAATCCCTGCTCTGGTTAGTAACATAGTTGTTTTCCGACTGTTGAATTGAGTCTGAATTAAATCGACTGACCGCCGGAGACTTCAATTCGCTGGGCATTCACCCACTTGTTGTCTTCGGATAGGAGTGATGCGATCGCGCCCCCGATATCATCTGGAAGACCCACGCGACCGAGCGCAGTTAGGGAAGCGATCTGTTTATTCATTTCTGGATTATCGCGGACTGCACCGCCACGAAAATCGGTTTCAATCGCTCCTGGAGCCACCGTATTCACTGCAATCCGTCTCGCTCCCAGCTCCTTCGCCATGTAGAGAGTTAAGGTCTCGATCGCGCCTTTCATACTTGCATAAGCGGCATAGCCCGGAAAGATAATCCGCGTCAACCCAGTAGAAACATTTACAACTCGTCCGCCGTCATTAATCAGTGGCAGTAGTTTCTGAGTGAGGAAGAAAACGCCCTTGAGGTGAATATTCATCAAATGGTCAAAATCCTCCTCGGTCGTTTCGGCAAAAGATGAGTGAACACCAGTTCCAGCGTTATTCACCAAGAAATCAAAATGCTCGGTTTGCCAGTTATCCTTGAGTACCTGCTGGAGTTGCGCGACGAAACTATCAAAAGTTTTAATGCTTGCTGTGTCCAGTTGCAGTGCTACAGCTTTAGCACCGAGCTGTTCAATCTCCGCGACGACGTTTTTCGCTTCCTCGGCATTGCGATGGTAAGTGACGATGACAGCAACCCCTTTTTTAGCCAGATTCAAAGCGGTACTTTTGCCCAGTCCTCGACTCGATCCCGTTACCAATGCGATTTTGGTCATTGCCTTGTCCTGCTGCTGCTTTGTTTGAATATATTCATCGTATGGTTGCAGATTGGGTTCTTCAATACACAGACCTCGCCGTTTATTGCCTAATCCTCCAGATTGCGCTCTTGGGACTGGATAAAATCTTCTATAATATTATGCGAAAGAAGATAAGCGCCAAAAACGATGACAGACGCACTAATCGTCGCTCGATGTCGAGAACTAGCCGCCCTGCTCGACCGCCACACCGATGGCAAGGGTGATGGGTTTCACCAAACGAGGATCGCACCGCTGGGATTTGGTCGTGAGTCTTTGACTGGTAGGATGCTGCATGGTGTCAGCACCCCGATGCTGGCGATCGTGGTTCAGGGTAAAAAAGGTGCAGCGCTGGGTGAGGAAATCTATCGGTATGGTGAGGCGCAATATCTGGTTGTTTCAGTCGAGCAACCGATTAGCGGATTTATTATCGAAGCGACTCCCGATCGCCCCTATTTAGGATTCAAACTGGAGCTTGACCCGCGCGAACTCTGTGAGATTATTGCTGTCCAAACCAATGCGTTGGCAAAGCCTCTCAGAATGAGAATCGCGGGTAAGAAAGAAACTTCAGTCCGAGGCTTTTTCGTCAGCACTGCCGACGTATCATTGCTCGATTGTGCGCTGCGACTGACCCGCTTATTGGATACACCCCAAGATATCCCGATCCTGGCTCCGATGATGATTCGCGAAATCTACTACCGCTTGTTAATCGGCGAACAAAGTGAAGCAGTTCGTCAGATTGCGACATCGGGTAGTAACATGCAACGGATCGCGGCAGTCATTCAAAGCATCAAGGTGGATTTTACCAAACCCATACGAGTTGCCGAGCTCGCCGAGCAAGCCAGCATGTCGCCTTCGTCTTTCCATCACCATTTTAAACAAGTGACATCAATGAGTCCACTGCAATATCAAAAGCAGCTCCGACTCCTAGAAGCCCGTCGGCTCATGCTGGCGGAAAATTACAATGCGATTACGGCTGCCGATCGGGTCGGCTATGAAAGTCCATCCCAGTTTAGCCGAGAATATGCCCGCTTATTTGGTGCGCCGCCCATTCAGGATATCGGGCGTTTACTCTCAGTCGGATAAGGTGAGCCTCAATCAGGTATTTGCTCGCCATTCCCGATCGCCTCCACATGTGGTCTAAACGTCTAGTCAATTCGTTCGTCAACTAGACGAGCGGTTTTTGGCACCGCGTGAACCCAGTCTTCTTGACAGCCAGGGAGCACGAGCGACAAAGACCCGCGCTCTAGGTAGTAGTCAACCGTTTCACTGCTGTCCTTGTGCCGCAGCTTAAATTTGTGAGTGCTACCTAGGCTTAAAGGGTTTTGAGATGGCTGAGCGTAGCAGTGTGAATTATCTTGTTTATCTCCCCCTAAAATAATCGCTCTCCTAAGATAATGGAGAGCATTAAATGTAATGTCCAATCCGGCTGTCGTGCCAAAACTAACGCAGGTTCCATCAAGTGCAAGGTTTTCTAACATCGCAGGTAGAACATCTCCCCCAACTGAATCCAATGCCTCAGACCCCAAAAGTGAATCGGCAGTGGCGGCTTGTCTCGCGTCCCGTAGGTTTGATTGCAGAATCAAATTTTGAATGGATGCAAGAACCCATACCCACTCCAGGAGAAGGACAAATCCTCATCCGCAACATTTATCTGTCTCTCGATCCAACCAACCGAGGATGGTTAGGCGAGAAAGGAAATTACCTCCCACCTGTGGTCATTGGTGAGGTGATGCGGTGTTTCGGCATTGGTGTCGTCGAGCAATCTTGCAACGCCAACTTTCCAAAGGGAACCTTTGTTCAGGGGTTCCTGGGGTGGCAGGACTATGCGATCGCGGACGGCACTGACTTAGATAAATTGCCAAAAGACTCATCCATCCCACTGACAGCGTACTTGGGACTTTTTGGATTCATTGGCATGACAGCATATTTCGGTCTTCTGGATATAGGAAAGCCCAAGGCTGGTGAAACGCTTGTGGTTTCAGGAGCAGCGGGAGCTGTTGGCTCTCTCGTGGGGCAAATCGGAAAAATCAAGGAGTGTCGTGTCATTGGGATTGCGGGTAGTGAAGAAAAATGTCGCTGGCTTAAAGACGAGCTTAACTTCGATGCCGCAATCAACTATAAAACTGAGTCTGTTCTCGAAAGCTTGCAGCAGCATTGTCCTGATGGGATCGATGTTTACTTCGAGAATGTAGGTGGTGAAATCCTTGATGTTGTCCTAAGCCTCATCAATCTCCGAGCGCGGATTGTCCTTTGTGGTCTAATCTCGCAATACAATGCTAGCGAACCAGTGCCCGGGCCATACAATTTTGTCAACATCTTGATTAAGCGTGCGAAGGTCGAAGGATTTATTATCCTCGACTATTTCAACCGCGCCCAGGAAGCCATAGCAGATTTAAATCAGTGGTACGCTCAGGGCAAGATTAAATATCGTGTCGATGTGATTGATGGTCTTGAGAATGCTCCCCGTACATTTAACAAGCTCTTTGACGGCACGCATAAGGGCAAGCTCATCATCAAAGTTTCAGAAGATGTCTGAAAAGTATAAAATTCCAAGCTAGCCGTCTAAAGTTGAATGGCACTGAAATAAGGTGTATCAGGCAACGAGCTTGGCTTTGAGGATCGAGCGAGGTTGCTGCATTCTGGGAAAACTCTTGGGTCTTCGTTTTGTCACTCTAGGTTCGGCGCGGTTAGGACGTAAAGGCACCAACTGGTTGCTAAGGCTGTGTTGCAAAAAGTTGTTGAGGACAGAAAACTCCCTGGAAAAGGAATTAATTATGCACTCACTGCAAAAATTTCAGCAATGAATTTGACCCGTTCTCTGACGGCTCCTTTTTCTACGCCAGTTGCTACAGGGCGCGGGAACCTCCGCAACGCACTGGCTCAACTTTTTTTTACTTGTCCCTTTCGTAGCATGTTCATGATTTCGTAACCCTTTATCGTTCGTCGCGCTATGTTGAATGAACCAAACCCAATGCCAGGTTTGACTATTTTTTAATAAACATACGATCCTGTTCGACTCGATTGTTCAGATATTTATGCTGTCGTAACTCTACCTGCTTGAACAACTCTTTTTCCACTTTAAGTTCACCAATTGCTTTAGGATAAGCGGCATTCTTATCCAGATTAATCACTCTTGGTTCCTGATTGTGAACTACCTTCAAAGCTTTGCAGAAAAACCGTTTAGCAGCTTGAGCATCGCGCTTGGCTGTTACCAAAAAGTCTAGAGTTTGACCAGTTGAATCAACAGCTCGGTACAAATACTTCTGCTTGCCTTTGACCTCTATATAGGTTTTGTCCACCCGCCACGAGTCGTTAGTCGGATTCAGGTGCGGTCGAACTCGTTTGTCCAGTTCCGGGGTGTAGCTCAACACCCATCGGTGAATCGTGGAGCGATCCACCTCCACCCCTCGCTCTTGCATCATCTCCTCTAAATCTCGGTAGCTCAGCGAGTAACGACAATACCATCGCACATTCAGCACGACAATCTCCGGCAAGAAGTGCCGCCACTTAAACAGGGGCTGGGATGCCATTTAGGTTGAGGTCAGAGGAAATAAGCCTCCTCACCTTATCATTTTTGCGACAGAACCCCTATTTATTCATCGACGCTGAAGCCAGCATCGGTTACAGTTTAGTCTGAGCGGAGCACCTTTTTTCTTAATGGAGATTCGGAAGTATTTTGTTCTTGACAAACTGCTCAAATGTCGTTGGTGTTGTTGCTTCTGGGGTTCGTGCTGTTGCATAAATTCCATCAGGATCGCCAAGAGCACGAAACAGATCGCCTATTTCGCGCTGAACCTCAGCAGTTGCGCCCATTGCTGCAAACTGCTGCTGGAGCGATTCAATGCTGACTTGAGCGTATTCGATCGAATAGTCCAGCACTCGCGACAAGGTAGCAGATGTTTCAAGCAACGTTAGATTTTCGGGTCCCATCAAATTACGAGTCCACTGACCTGCCCAACGCCGATCCAGGAGATATTGTGCTGCCACATCCCCGATATCATCAGTGCTAATCCAGGGAATATCATGGTCACTCGGATAAGAAAACCGAACTATGCGATCGCTTTGGATCGTCTCGATTTGCGCCAGGAAATTCTCCATAAAATAGCCAGGACGTAAATGGACTACATTGGCAGTAGTTTGGTTGAAGGTCGATTCAACATTTCCACTCAATGAAACTGTGCCCAGGTTTGGTTTTGCACCTGCACCAATGCTAGAAATATTCACGACCCGCGGAATGCCATTTGCTGATACAGCGTTCGCGCCCGCCTTTGCTGTTTGAAGATACCAATCCCTCAAGTTAGGCACATCAAGCTTCGGTGGTGTTAGCCAAAACAAAGCATCTGCCTGTTGGGTTATTTCTATCAATGCTTGAGCATCGTCACTGCCAATCGGCTTAACGATCGCACCTTGAGCGACTAAATCTGCCAACTTCTCTGGATGCCGGGCTAAGAGAATCGTTTCGGCTCCTGCTTGGATGACTTTTTCTGCGGTGCGTCGTCCAATGTTACCAGATGCGGCTGCGATGACAATTTTCACCTTTGTTCTCTCTATGAGTTTGGATTCAATGGGAAAGCAGTTCCGCTGCTGCCCACTATTTCAAGTATCGGAACCGGATTCCAATATTCGCGGTAGTGAATAATCTTTCCATTCTTTGTTTCTAGTCGCACCACATAGTCTTGCTGATAGAGCTGACCCGTCGCCACAAACACAGCTTCTCCATGAAATTCAGCGAATAGAACATTTGGAAGCAGCGTCTGATATTCACGAACATCTGTAAAGACCCAGTTTTGCAATTGTGCGACTGCGTTCTTCATGTGGTTATAGATCGCAGGTTTGCCTTCTAATCGGCTCGGTGAACCTAGAGCGGAAGCATAGGGAAATTCTACAACTGCATCTTCAGCCAAGAGGTCAGACCAAGCCCTCATATCTGTTCCAATTAATGCGAGATGAGCGGCAAAAACTTGAGCGATCGAATTCTGTTCCATATCTTGTGTCGGTCAAAAACTGTAGGACGACTCTCATCCTTGGGCTATTTAACACTTGCTACTGCTTCAATCTCAACTAGAGTCTTTGGTGATGCCAGAGAAGCGACTCCAATTCCAGTCACGGCAGGACGAGACTCACCTACAAACTCAGAAAAAATAGGGGCAATGGTATTCATGTATTCGCCGAATTCTCCACGAACGTAAACGCGAACATGCAATAGCTGACCGACTGACGAGCCAGCATTCTCTAGGACAATTTTGAGGTTGTTCAGCGCCCTCCTCGTTTGTCCTTCGACAGATTTCTCTGTAGTCTCATATTGTTGATTCCAGTCCACTTGTCCAGAAATGTAGAGTAGTCCTGTTTCTGTCTCAATAACGGCTTGAGACATGCCAAATGCAGAACCATCATAGAGTTCTTTAGGGTCGATCGGTTTCTTACTCATGTTGCTACTCTAGTTTGTGTCGTTGATGCGAAACTTACGGAACAATTGCAGTAACGCGGATTTCAACACGCATCGTTGGATCTCCAAGAGCTGCGACACCTAGCTGTGTCCAAATCGGGGCATGGTTAGGCATGTAATGACGAAATAGCTTCACCATCGTCTCGTTAGCTACAGGAGGAAATCCTACATGGTAGGAATTGACGTGGACAACATGCTCCCAACCAGTACCCGCAGTCGCCAAGGTTCGCTCTACGTTCCGAAACGCCTGCGCAATCTCATCTGCGAGCGATTCGGGAAATTTCCAATCATCACTCCAGCCGCCTTGACCTGATGTTTCTACTCGATTTCCAATTTTTACTGCTTGCGAATAATGCATTCCATTCAGTTGGCGTTCCCCATAGCCAGGGGTGACAAAAAACTCAGGCTTTTCCATTATGTTTCTCTACCAGAATATAGTTTTTTAGGGTCGATCGGTTTCTTGCTCGTGTTACTACTCCAGTTTGTGTTGTTGAATTTTCAGCACTTCACATCAAAATATTCTGCATGAAGGGTTGAGTCATGGCATAAACAACAGCAGCGGCTCGATTTTCTGATTCTCCCTTTTCTATCTTTTCTATCTCAAGTGTAGAGAGTTTTAACCTGCAACTTCTATCAGAATCTGACCATGATTTATCAGATTCTTGTGATTTTAGAAACCTGTTTTGGCGTGACACCCGTGAGATGCTTAAAGTGATGTGTCAGATGGCTCTGACTAGAAAAGCCAACTTGTAAAGCGATATTCGCGATCGCTAAATCTGTAGTCTTCAGCAGGACTTTCGCCCGTTCGACCCGCTGTTGAATCACATACTGATGCGGAGAACTTCCGGTAGCACGTTTGAACAACCTGGAAAAATAGGTCGGACTGATGCTAATCGCTGCTGCAATTTGAGCCAGCGATAAGTTTCGATCGAGATGAGCCTGAACATAATCGATCGCTTGTCGTAACTGAGTGGCAGTTAAACCGCTGTGCTTGGGTGCAATATTCTGCATAGAGGTGGAATAGTGTCGTAGCAGATGAATGACGAGCACTTGGGTTAATGATTCCACATAAAGCTGACCCATGATGCCATCCGACTTGAGTTCAGACAAAAGCAGCATCGCAATCTGATGGAGGCGCAAATCATATTTAGAAAAACAGGTTACAAGATCGATTCGCTCGAGTTCAGAGGTTTGGGCAACTTGCTTCACCAGTTCTGGAGTCAAGTGAATGTGTAGCATTGTCTCATCAATATCACTTGCCTCACCCCGCCAGTAGCTTGGTTGTCCAGCCGGAGTAAAGATGCTGTGACCCCTTTGAATGATTGACTCATGTAAGCGATCGTCGCGCTGCTGAGTCAATTGAGCAGGATTTCCCAAGGGTAAGTTGAGCCAATGATCCGATAAAGCCGGAATCTCCATCTCACAGACGGTGGAAGAACTTCGATATTGTTGAACTAAAACTCCGCTCCAGCCTAGTGACTGGCTGGAGGATATGAGGGATTTATTCAAGCGTTGCTGGAGTTCGATCGCGCTCACTAAGTTGCTTGTCATCGGCTTCGGCTTACCTGACTCACTAGAGATATCTAATGGCGATCTTATCGCCGATCGTTGTGATGCAACCACTCAAACTGCTTCATCAGAACTCAGATTCATTCACGATCGCATCCCCGAACTAAGAAGCTTAACTAATTGCTCGAGCGACAATATATTATCAAGCATCCCGATCAACTGACAGAAGTGGCGAAGGCTGAGAGCGCATTTCTAAATAGAAGCTTAAGCAGACAGAAATGAGCCAAAAATTCTGCTACAGATCTAAAGTCCGACTGTGTTTCCTTGAAGGAACAATGGTTACAACCTCGAAGCCTCGACGATTTCACCGTGCAACATAACGCGCCAAGAAACGCTACAGTACAGACTTGAGTGACAATGAAGTGGCAAATCATTCAGCCATTGTTGCCGTTGCCAAAAACACGCGGACGCAAACGCGAAATAGATGAGCGAGAAGTCTTCAATGCGATTTTTTACCAAATTCATCATAGCTGTATTTGGAGCGACCTGCCATTCATATTTACCAGCATGGCAAACAGTGTACAAATACTTTCGTCAATGGCGATCGCTTTGGTATTTGGCAGAAGATTCATGACTGTTTACGACAAGATGTACGACAACGTGTAGGCAAACAAGCGCCAGCAAGTGCGGCTAGCCTCGATAGTCGGTCGGTGAAAACGGCGGAAAAAAGGGAGCCAGCGCATTGAGCGGGCAATGCCCGACAGTCCCGCACCTGAGGTGAGAAGTTTACGGCTTTGATGGCAGTAAATTGATTCAAGGGCGTAAACGGTTCATTCTTACGGTTCATTCTTGTCGATGCACTAGGTTTACTGATGGCGGTTGTGGTGGTTGAGGCAAACTGTTCTGAGCAGCGGGGTGGTGTAATTGCTGTGGATGACTTGGATACAGAGCAAAGCAAGAGACTGCAACTGATTTGGGTAAACCAAGGCTATCAAGGCGAAAATTTTGCCCGAGTTGTCGAGCAGTTGTGTGGTGCAAAAGTTGAAGTAGTTAGACGTTCGGAATCGAGCTGCGTTATTCTTTCAAAACGCACTGATTGTGGAGCGCACATTTGGTTGGCTCAATCAGAATCGACGTTTAAGCAAGGATTATGAACTCTTGCCGAAAGTCAGTGAAGCCATGATTCAGGGAGCAATGATTCGACTCATGCTGCAATATCTAGGTGAAGTGAAAACAGTTTAATAATTAATTTAGAAATGCGCTCTTAGCTTTTCTCGCTGCGCCGTCCTCATTCTTTCCTGTTTCTATCTCAATCTCTGTTCGCTGCACTGCTACGATGACTATATCTAAGTAAGTAGACAGGAAAATTTACAAGTATGTAACAAAAAATTAATTAGACTGATTCGAGTGAAATTTAACACGCCTGGTACTATAGTTTCCTCTTTCTC
>NZ_JACJQX010000092.1:0-9250 GCF_014696895.1 Chroococcidiopsis sp. [FACHB-1243]
CATTGGAAGACATCCTCCAGCTTGCTCTGTTCTCGATCCTATATAACCTAATAGCTTCTATCTTCCCGCGTTTACAAAAACACAAACTAGAGTAGAACCAGGTATATTGAGGTAAAAGGGAATTGGAAGTATTTGTATCGTGCTGTAGATTCAGCCGGCAATACGTTGGACTTTTTGCTCTCGTGCGAAGCGCGATAGCTCATCGGCGGCTCGTTGTTTCCGTAAAACGCTCAAGGCGGCTCACACACAATCGCCGCGCGCGATCGATGCGGATAAAAATTCGGCGTATCCTAGTGCTGTGGAAACCTTGCAAGATGAAGAAACTCGATCTAAAACAGTTAAGTTACGGCAAAACAAGTATCTCAATAATGTGGTTGAACAAGATCACCGCAAGGTGAAGCGGATTGTGAGACCGATGATGGGGTTCCATTCGTTCAACACCGCGAGGAGAACCTTGAGCGGGATTGAAGCAATGGCTATGAGCCGCGCTCGTACAAGTGAAAGCAATCAACCAAGGGGATAGTGTATCTCAACTAAAGTTCATCAACAAAATCTTTGGAGTTGTTGCTTGAAGCAATACGAACTAGTCCAGTTCGTTTCTTACTAAAAAGTCTTTGCGACACAACCTCCATTGCTACATGACTACTTTGACGTAAGGGTCTTAAGCTAGGACGGCGTTTCAACTTGTCTTGAAACGCCGCCCTCATTATTGTCTCTGGCTTTCACCTGCGCTTAGGATTTCTGCAGGTTTGCGCAGCCTCAACCTGCGATCGCCCAACGACCGTGGAAGTTCCGCTTAGAAGCGGTCGAGGTTCATCACCTTGTCCCACGCTGCCACAAAGTCATGCACAAACTTCTGCTGCGAATCCTCAGATCCGTAGACTTCCGCGAGGGCGCGTAGCTGAGAGTTTGAGCCGAAGATGAGGTCAACACGGGTAGCAGTCCACTTGAGTTCGCCTGTCTTGCGACTGCTCCCCTCGAACTCATATTCATCTTCAGCGATCGCTTTCCATGTCGTGCCCAGGTCAAGCAGGTTCACGAAGAAGTCATTGGTCAACGTCTCTGGGCGATCGGTAAAGACACCGTGTTTGGACGCTCCAAAGTTCGTACCCAGGACGCGCAAGCCGCCCACGAGAGCCGTCATCTCAGGGGCTGACAGAGTCAGCAATTGCGCTCGATCGACTAGCAACTCCTCAAGCGATTCGCTGTGTTTGCCGCTAGAGTAGTTGCGGAACCCGTCCGCGGTTGGCTCAAGCACGGCGAAGGACTCGACATCCGTTTTCTCTTGCGACGCATCCGCACGTCCAGGCTTGAAGGGAACTTTGACCTCATGCCCAGCGTTCTTTGCCGCTTGTTCAATGCCCACGCATCCGCCCAGAACGATCGAGTCAGCGAGCGAAACCCGCTTTCCGCCAGACTGTGAGCTGTTGAATTCTTCTTGGATCGCCTCCAGGGTTTGCAGTACTGTTGCCAGTTGGGTCGGCTGGTTGACTTCCCAATCCTTCTGAGGCGCAAGACGAATGCGCGCTCCGTTCGCTCCACCGCGCTTGTCAGACCCACGGAACGTTGATGCCGATGCCCAGGCAGTCGAAACGAGTTGTGAGACAGACAGTCCCGAAGCAAGAATCTTACCTTTGAGCGCGGCGATGTCCTGCTCATCAATCAATTCATGGGTGACCGCGGGGATGGGATCTTGCCACAAGAACTCTTCCGCTGGCACCTCTGAACCGAGATAGCGCGATCGGGGACCCATGTCGCGATGTGTCAGCTTGAACCACGCCTTGGCAAATGCGTCGGCGAACTCATCTGGGTTCTCCTGATAACGCCGTGAAATCGGCTCGTAGATCGAGTCCATCTTCATAGCCATGTCCGCCGTGGTCATCATAGGAGCGTGCCGCTTCGACGGATCGTGCGCGTCAGGCACTGTATCCGCGCCAGCACCATTCTTCGGTTTCCATTGCCACGCACCAGCGGGACTCTTTGTCAGCTCCCAGTCATATTTGAATAGGGTATCGAGATAGGTGTTGTCCCACTGCGTTGGAGTAGGAGTCCATGCACCTTCAATACCGCTAGTGATCGCATCAACGCCTACACCCGTGTTGAAAGCGCTCTTCCAGCCGAGACCCTGCTCCACAATGCTTGCCCCCCCAGGCTCATGACCTACGTGCGACGATTCGCCCGCACCATGACATTTGCCAAAGGTATGTCCACCGGCAACCAGCGCCACCGTTTCTTCATCGTTCATCGCCATCCGACCAAAGGTTTCGCGAATATCGCGCCCTGAGCCGATCGGATCGGGTTCGCCGCTTGGTCCTTCTGGGTTCACGTAGATCAGACCCATCTGAACGGCAGCGAGGGGATTTAAAAGCACTCGATCGTCGTCGTAACGCTCGCCACCTAGCCAGGCTGTCTCAGAACCCCAGTAGATGTCTTCCTCTGGTGCCCAGATGTCCTCGCGCCCGCCGGCAAAGCCGATCGTCTTGAAGCCCATCGACTCAAGCGCGCAGTTGCCAGCGAAGACCATGAGGTCAGCCCAGGAGATTTTCTTGCCGTATTTCTGCTTGACTGGCCAAAGCAACATGCGCGCCTTGTCGAGGTTAGCATTGTCGGGCCAACTGTTGAGCGGCTCAAAGCGCTGGCTACCCGACCCTGCGCCGCCGCGACCGTCGCCGGTTCGATACGTACCTGCGCTGTGCCACGCCATCCGAATGAAGAGAGGTCCATAATGACCGTAGTCGGCTGGCCACCAGTCCTGAGAGGTAGTCATCAGCTCGAAGATATCTGCCCTCACAGCAGCTAAGTCAAGCTTCTTGAATTCCTCAGCGTAGTTGAACGCCTCACTCATGGGATTAGCCTGGGGTGAGTGCTGGTGGAGGATGCTCAGATTCAAATACTTCGGCCACCAGTCTCGGTTCGACGGCATATGACGAGCCGTAAGTTTCTGACTTCCGCCCGTAAACGGGCATCCGCTCTCGCTGCTCATATTATCTCCTGTCTTTGGAAAAACGCTAATCTACGGTTACAAATTGGAGCTACCGAGAAAGCGATTTAAATTGCCATGAAATAGTCACGGATTTAATCATAATCGGTATGAGTCCGTTTTAGTAGCACCCTTAAACTATTGTAATAAGTGCGATCGCCGATCTCCCGTAGTGCGATCGCCCGCCGCGTAGGTTGGGTTGACGACAGTAAACCCAACACAATCCCCTGTGACATTCAATCCCCTGTAGCCCATTCAACCTCATTGGTTACAGTCAACTGGATGCGATCGTTGTCCTTCCCAACCATTCACATTGCATCTGAACATCCCCTGAAGGGGATGCAGGTGGAGGTTGGGTTTTGCAGACTCAACCCAACCACTGCGAGAGAGACGATCGCATTGGCGCAAGGTAACGGGCAAGGTGTGAGCAGGCATATAAATCGCTAGATCTAACCACACTAGCACTGGGCTAGTTCGATCTCTCAAGAAACACATTCCGTAACGTTGAAAATAGGAATGACTTCTAAACCAAGAGCTTGAGCTTTTTTCGTATTACAGTTGTAATACGTTTGCTTTACAATTCGAGTTGCTTGACAATCTGGGCAAGTCAGACTGTCTGCTGACATGGTTGACACTTGAAAGATTTCTTCATCTATACTTACATCCTTACTTGTGTAGGACTACCGAAGGTGCTAGAGTGAAACTAAAGAAATATGTTTAGAAAGTTCATTCCGCAATTCTCTTTTGTCTGAGCCAACCGGAGAGATCGGGAAAGGGAGTCTAGATATGCCTAAATTTGTGCAACAAAAAATAGTGTCAAAAGAAACTGGTGTAAACCAGGAGCATCCATTAATAGTAGGAACATCTGCCGGTCTGGTATGGTTTACAGCATCCCAGCAGTGGATTGAACTGGAAGGTCACGGTGTTACCGCGATCGCCCCAAGCCTGAATGGATTATGGGTGGTAGTCGATGGCAAGTCGGTATGGCATCGCGATTGTGAGGGTGAATGGCAAGTAGTAGCCCCAAGTATTCAAGATTTGCAGTTGAATTGTATTCAGCCACTGAGGGGGAAAGTTCTTGTCGGCACATCTAATGCTCATCTTTTCTGGATTGTAGATGGTGGCATTGAATTCATCCAAAGTTTTGACACGGCTCAAGGACGAGACGAGTGGTATACACCTTGGGGTGGGTTGCCAGATGTTCGCTCTATGGCAGGAGGACAATCGGGCGAACTTTATGCCAACGTACACGTTGGTGGCATCTTGCGTTCCCAAGATCGCGGACGTTCGTGGCAGCCAACTATCGATCTGCACTGGGATGTTCACCAAGTCATAACCGTTCCAGATCGTCCTGGTGTCGTGCTAGCAGCTACAGCAGAAGGATTGGCTACGAGTACAGATCGAGGCGATACATGGAGCTTGGATCGAGCTAACCTACACTCCACGTACTCCCGTGCTGTTGCTGTTTGTGGGGAAACAGTCTTGATAAGTACCTCTAGCGGTCCATCTGGTGCTAAAGCAGCAATTTATCGGCGCTCGCTCGACCGAGCGGGGACTTTCGAGAAGTGCGATCGAGGTTTGCCGCAGTGGTTTTCGCACAACATTGATACGGGAAGCCTTGTGACGTTAAAGGATAGAACTGTTTTTGGTACGAGTAACGGTCAGATCTTCCTGTCAGAGGATGCGGGCTTGATATGGAAACAGTTCGCCTCAGATCTGCCACCAATTCACTGCTTGAATTTTTCATGACGCAGCCACAAACAATCTTTTAGGAAGAGGAATGAATATTGAGAATCTTTTTAGAATGGACTCCAGTTCTAATTAAATAGGAGAGGAGTTATGACAGATCGAAAACAAGAGAAAGTTCCCTCTGAAGTTCAACAAAAAGTGTCACCAGAAGTAGAAGTTAAATCTCCTGCGGTTGAGGACGGTGAAAACCCAGAAGATCCGATTTCAGAAGCAGGTGAAGTTCCTAAAACGGGTGATGCGCCTGCTGATTGATAGAACTTTTCGCGTATTCATGTCTCGATCCGCTCTCTGACAAAAAGCTGTAAATGTCAGAAATGGCGATCGCGTTACGATCTGCAATTCATCTGCTAACTACAGTGTTTCTCCCAGTACTGTCTACATTTTCCGCCAAAAGTAGACAAACTAGATACAACTGTAAGCGATCGCCGTTACTAAAGTTTTGATTAGTTAAAGTCTCTTGACTTTTGTGCGGGTGGGTTGACTAACTACTTCTAACTCCGATAAGAATTCTGCATAAACCCGCTCCTACGAATGCATGACTTCATCAACAATGTCTCATCGCAGGTGTAACGTGTTCTGCTTCTGTGTCGTGATTTACCCCTGGATGTTGTACCGTAAGCACGGAGCAGGGAGCGTGATGCAAGACGTAGTTGCTGACACTACCCATAAACAATTCGCTCAAACCAGAGTGACCCCGGCGACCCATAATAATTAAGTCAGCTTGCCAATTTCGCGCAAAATTGCAAACAGTACGGCTAGGACTACCAGATATCTGACTAAACTCCGTTTTCACTCCCGCCGCAGTTGCTTCATCTGTAAGACTTTGCAGCATTTCCAGTCCTTTATTCGCAAACTCGTCCCATCGCTGGTGCTGCATTTGTATGATTTCGCTACTCATCCCATATCCCTGATAGTAGTCTGCATGGGACATCATATAAATATCTGGGCTGCCCTCTTCTTCAGCAGAGAGTACGTGTAATAGCATGACGTTGGTATTAAGTGCCTTTGCTAAGCCTAGTGCTGCCTCAAAAACGCTTCGATTGAGGCTAGAAGTATCGAGCGCTACTAATATTTTTTGAAACATATGAAGTTACCTCCAAATGTATTGTTGGTAATTGGTAATTGGTTACTGTTCTCTACCCATTTACAAATTAGTAAAAAACTTTGAGGAAGTTGTGAGGATGTTAGTCAGAATTTAGCCAGCTCACTTTTTTATCTATCGCCACACCATCCAAAATTGTATGTCCCTCGTAACTGTTAGCCCGAGATTGAATGACAATATAGACCAAATCTTCATCTGAAACACTTCTAAGAGTTCTCTCGCCATCAGGATCGACTCGTACTACTGTTCCTTCACTGATGGGAAAAATCTCATCATCAATTTGAAATTCTCCTTTACCTTGAAGGAATAGATAAACTTCTTCATTTTGCTTGTGTTTGTGGTAAAAGGGAATTGCTACTTTTGCTGGTAACTTATTGAAGGATATTTCGCAACTTGTTAAATCTAAAATTTGCTTGATAAATAACTTGCCTTCAACTTCAATTGCTCTCGATGGTAGTTGAAAGGAGAAACGATGTAGCTGCAATAACTTACCTATATTGGCTACAGTAAAGTTTTCACCCTGCTGAACTTCACAGTCAAATGCTGTCATGATTCTGACTCCTTTTGAGATTTTAAGTTCTGCTGGCAATAACTTCTATTTCGACTTTAGCTCCCTTGGCTAGTGCATTTACACCAATGGTCGATCGCGCTGGAGGATCGATGTCAAAATAGCGGGCATAAACTTCATTGACGGATACAAAATCATTCATATCGGTCAAGAAAATAGTTGTCTTTACTACGTCTTGTAACTGTAAATCAGCCGCATCCAAAATCACTTGAATGTTCTGCATCAAATAATTAGTTTGTTCTGCCGCTGATTCTGAAAACACTGCATCGTTTTGAGCATCATAAGCTAGTTGTCCCGAACAAAATATCAAGCTTCCTGTATCGATCGCTTGGGAATAAGCTTTGACGGGAATTGCTACATCTGGCGCATACACAACTCGTTTAGGCATAAACTTCAACCAATAAAAACAGACAGGTCTGTATTGTTAATCCCATGTTAGAGTATAATACAGACAGGTCTGTATTATGTCAATAGGGATATACCAATGCTATGCCCTGATGAGATGCCAAGATGAAGAGAAAACAATGCCAAGCGATCGCAAAACCTCAACCCGCCAGAAGATTCTAGAAGTTGCTGACGATCTGTTCTACCGCGAAGGAATTCGAGCAGTAGGAGTAGATACGATTATTGCTCAATCAGGAGTTGCCAAAACGACGCTATACCGCTACTTTCCTTCTAAGGATGACCTAGTGGTGGCGTATTTAGAAGAACGTCAAAATAGCTTCAAGCGATTATTTGAAATTGCGATCGCTCGATATCCTAACGAGCCGAAACAGCAAATAATTGCTTTATTTGCCTGGCTAGACAAGTATTTGGCAAAACCCGAATGTTACGGTTGTCCGTTTTTGGTGACAGCATCGGAGTTACCGGAACTAGAACATCCGGCGCATCAATTAGCTGTGGCTAATAGGATAGCAATTCGCGATCGCCTAGTGTCTCTAGCTGAAGCAGTGGGAGTAGACAACCCTCAACAGTTAGGCGTTCATCTCCTGCTATTAATTGACGGTGCATTTACCCAAAGACGGTTATTCGGAATCGAAGGTTTTGATGTAAGATTGAAGCCTATTGTCACTCAATTAGTCGATGCCGATTGAGAAGAGACAGAGAAAGCCAAGGAGCAGGGGAGCAGAGGGGCAGGGGGGAGAAGGGAGCTTAAGGTTGCTGAGGGAGAAACTGCCTCTCGCAAGAGCGCCTTTCACCAACTACCAACTACCAACTACCAACACTCCACACCCCGTTCGCTGATAACTGATAACTGATAACTGAATTGACTACGCAATTTTTCTTCCAAGTTTCCACTCGTTGCAGCCAAACTAAAGCCCGTGCAGGTGTCTTTTACACTCCTCATGGTGCGGTTGAAACTCCTCGTTTTATGCCTGTAGGAACGCTAGCAAATGTGAAAACCGTCACTCCCGTACAGCTTCAGGAAACAGGGGCGCAGATGGTTTTAGCAAATACCTATCACTTGCATTTACAACCAGGAGAAAAGATTGTCGAAAAAGCTGGGGGGTTACACCAGTTCATGCGCTGGAAACAACCAATCTTGACTGATTCTGGCGGCTTTCAGGTTTTCAGTTTGAGCGAAATGCGGCAGATTACCGATGATGGAGTCATATTTCGATCGCCTCATGACGGACAGATGATTAATTTAACCCCAGAGCGATCGATCCAGATCCAAAATGCTTTGGGTGCTGATGTGATTATGGCATTTGATGAATGTCCGCCCTATCCCGCTAGTCGCGAGGAGGTAGAAGCGGCGACACAAAGGACATACCGCTGGTTAGAACGTTGTATTAGCGCCCACCAGCGCCCCGATCAAGCGTTGTTTGGTATCGTTCAAGGGGGAGTCTACCCAGATTTACGGGCGGGGGCGGCTGAGGCTTTGGCAAGGTTAGATTTACCTGGATATGCAATTGGCGGCGTAAGTGTAGGGGAACCACCAGAACTAATCGCCAAGATCGTACAAGCCACAACTCCGATGCTACCAGTAGATAAGCCTAGATATTTGATGGGGGTGGGGACGTATAAAGAAATGGCACAAGCGATCGCATGTGGTATGGATTTATTTGATTGTGTCATTCCTACTCGCTTAGCCCGTCACGGTGCGGCTTTGGTAAAAGGGGAACGGTGGAATTTGAAAAACTCTCAATATCGGGAAGATTTTCAACCTTTAGATGAAACTTGTCCTTGTTACACTTGCCAAAATTTTACACGGGCGTATATTTCTCATTTGGTGCGATCGCAAGAAATTTTAGCTTATACTTTGTTGACCATTCATAATATTACAGAATTAGTTCGGTTTACCCAAAAGATTCGAGAGGCAATAATTAGCGATCGCTTTACGACAGAATTTGCTCAGTGGTTGAGTTAGCAGATTGGCACGTTCATAAAACGGTAGGGACGCACAGCTGTGCGCCCCTACCCTTAGAATTACTAAATATATTTCTAAATTTTTAGAGAATATTCCCTAATTCTTATGAGAAAAATTGTCGGATTACTACAAAAAACATTCAGATTATTATTCTTATTATTCAAAATCTCATTTATATTATGGTGCTGGTATCCAGCAAAATTATTGTATGAATTGTTAACGATCGACCAAGATAGTTTAGGTTGTGAAGGATGGGGATGTGGCTATGCAGTTGGATGGCTTGGTCTAGTCATGCTCGTAAAAAGTAGTATTTTTATTATGATTGGCACGGTTTTAATTGGGTTAGAGTAGAAAAACAAGATATGGATATCTATTTTATCAGAAATGTTGAATCCTGAGACAAATCTTCATATAATTTTTGATACTTCTCTGTGAAAAGAGAATCGGTCAACATTTCACGATCTTCTCCATCCAATGAAC
>NZ_JACJQX010000093.1:0-9113 GCF_014696895.1 Chroococcidiopsis sp. [FACHB-1243]
TTTCGTCTGGTGCGATGGCTGATGACTCATTTCGATGTATTTGCCGCTCATAGAGCTAAATCTGGCTTCATTTGGGCATAGAAAACTTTAAAGTCCCACTAGGAGTGCAGCAGTCACAAGAGCGATAACGCCGATCCACACCAAATCGAAGACTAGTTTAAAGATACCGCCCAGATTTCCATACCAGACGAACCACCAGTAGCGAATCGGTACAAGGAGAACCAGCACAGCAAAAGTGACGCTGGTGAGGATTAGTATGCCGCGTAATTCAAGTGCGATCGTACTTAACCGAAAAAGGCGCTCTCTGGCTGTTGTATCGGTCCCAGAAGCGATCGCTGCGTTAGATACAGTAATAGGCGATTGTTTATCTGAGGGTGCTGGCGATTGTTTAGCTGAGGGTGCTAGAGGCTGTTCAACCTGCCCGATTATTTCCTCATCCATCCCAGGAGAGGTGACTGAATTTTCTGTTTCTGGTGTGCTAAGTGCAGTTAAATTAGTGGCAGACAAAGAGCGTAGTCTTCTGTGCAAAATTGCCCTAAGCCGTTCGCGCTTCGTGACTAGCTCTACACCCGCCACCTGGGAAATAATCCAGCGACCGAAAGAGGCAAAAGGCTTTCCAACGGTTCGCTGCATAACCCAAAGCGTCACCCATCCCAAGGCTACAGTTCCAAATGCCTGCCATACACCCGTATTGCTTGCAGCTGCAATGCCTACAACCATTGCTAACAAGTGCCATAGTGACAAAAGTGATAGGATCGGTTCTCCCAGGTAAGGCATCGCCCCGAAAAGACTAAAGACTAGTGGTGCGTAGCTAAATCCTAAAGTGCGCGCCACAATACCAAAAGGAGCTTCGACTGTAAATGGAGCGAAGCCGATTAGCCAGGTACTAATAACCAGGAATATGTAGCCAAACGCAAACACGACTGCTCCAATCAGTAGACTGAAAACAAAGCGCACTGGTTTGACACGGTTGATGAATAGAATAATGCTCTGAGCCGCAACTTGGGATAGACTAGCAGCCAGAACAATGACTAATGCTACTGTTGAGCCATAAGGCAAAGTGTTGATTTGCTCAAACGCTTGGGAGTTAAGAGCAAGCACCCATCCTAATAGCTCCCAAAATCGGTCGAGGGCAGTTTCATTCATGGCAGATGAAGTGAAAAAGTGCTGTTCAATGGGCGAACAACTAAGCCCCAATAACTAAAAGCAGCAACGTTGCTGCCAAGTCTAAATTCTAGCAAGAATCAATTCATCAATTTGTTCCTAAAATCCGCTGAAGTTGTAACCAACTCCCACCGATATTCCCACATCTGTGTCATCGCCAAACAGCGCATTCACAGCAGCATTTGCAGTGAATTGACTACCGAGAGGAACATCTAAACCACCAGTTAGTAGAAAACCAACGCTAGAGTCTTCGCCAGTTTTGATGCCTATGCCACCTCCCAGGTAAGGGACTATCGAGAACGTTTCGTCTAAGGCTTCTGCTCTTTGCAGGTTAAAGTCGTAGGTGATGGGAATAAGAATCGCCGGATCGTCTATAATCACCACTGTCGGTCGCACTGATAAGTAATTTAACAATCCAATTTTGCTAAATACCGCAACGTTAGTGCCGTCGCCCAAAGCCGAATCACCCGTCAGACCAAAATTGGCAGCAACTCCTAAGTAGCTGGATACCCCACGAGTAGCTCGACCTGGCTGAACATCGGGAGTTGGGGCAGTAGTGTCTGTTGGGGCGGTTTCTTCAGGAGTAGTTTCAGTAGGAGTTGGAGGGGTTTGGCTGACAGTACTGCTTTCACCCACAATAAAATTAGCAGCTGCCACATTCGCAGGAACTGGTTGTGCTTTTCCCAGCCGGACTAAGGCTTGGTACAAATGTGCTGCCGCTTCCGCACGGGTTAGAGGTGCTTGTGGATTCAGCGTTTTCACATCTGGATAGTTGACAACGACATTGGCTTGTGTTGCTGCTGCGACCGGAGCAAGGGCGTAGGTTGGAATCTGCGTGGCATCTGTATAGTAGGTATTAACAATGTTTGTTGCGCTTTCACTAGGAGTCAACTTCAGACCATTCGCTAAAGCAGTTATTGCCTGAGCTTTAGGAATTTCCCGATTCGGTTGAAAAGTATTATCGGGATAACCATCCATGAATCTGCCTTCATAGGCTGTTGCGATCGCACTTGCTGCCCAGTAGTCAGCAGGAACATCTGCAAATCCACTTGGACTTAACTGCCGCACTGGGGTTGGGTTAACAGCTTTTTGAATCATTGTGGCAAACTCAGCTCGGCTCACGGGCTGCTCTGGTCTAAAGGTGCCATCGGGAAAGCCAGCGATCGCGTTACCTGAAGCTAGGGCTTGAATAAATGGATACGCCCAATAGTTAGGGTCTACATCAGCAAAGCTAACTGCTGAAGTTGGTGCAGTTGGAGTTGGTGCAGTTGGAGCTGGTGTAGTCGAATCTGGGGTACTGAGAGGAGGTTCTGTGGCTTGAGCCACCCTAGAAGTAGATGTAACAGATGCAGGCTCTGCTAGCTGGTTAGCCAGTGCTGCTGCTCTAGTTGCTGTTGTGCCTGGAGTCGGCATCTGGGTGGATCGAGTTGAAGCAATTGTTTCTGACCCAGCTTCAGCCCCACTTGCTAAAACGGTGACTGTAGCTAGGCTCACCACACAACAAAGCCGGCAGTAAGAAATAGCGTTCATAGCCGCTGCTAGATAAAGTTAAGTTAAGAAATAACGCGCTAGGCTTTTGTGTATTACAGTTGTATTTATGCGAATGAGAGTTGGGAGCGTTTTTTGTAGTGATAGAATCGCGCAGTAGCTTGATGCACTCTACGCCAATAGGACAGCGTGCAAAACGTGTTCTAAACACCAAACTGTAGGAAATAAGAGTCTAGATACCCACCGCTCGATCTCCCAAATACTCAGCCGCACGATAAGCCTCGTGCCGCCTTGAACGCAGCTAGACTGCCAGTGGCTACTGGAGTTAAAGGGGGGGTAGAGGAGTGAATGGCAGGTTCAGTTTGGTATCGTAATACGGTGAGAAATGTTTGAGCTGCCAGAACAAGGGTGATGTGTCGATGCCAACCATGCCAAGAGCGAACTTCATATTCCCCTAAACCTAACTGATCTTTAGCAAACTTAAAGCATTCTTCAATTCGCCATCTTTGTCCGGCTATGTAAACCATCGTTTCGAGAGTAGTATCGCTGTTAGCAAAGACTTGGTAGTAGCTGATAAAGCGAGGGTCGTCGGGATGCTCTAAACAGCGACGAAATAGCAACCAACGTTGGAATCCACAAGAGCGGTCGCAGTTAACAGCTACTCTCGCCCAGTCATAGTATCTTTCTCCCTTGCTGCCAGCGCCACAACTAAGGCGCTGCCACTGCTGGCTGTCTTTTTGTGGAATCAGTTCTTCAGCTCGAAACAAGAGCCAACCAATCACCACTGGCTGCTTCTTGTTGACTGTAAGTACATAGGGAAGTTTTGCAGTCTTCTCCAGCCACCACCGGAATAAACCGTCGTTGCCATAGACCTCATCAGCTACGAACCAAGCAGGACGCAATCCCTGGGCAAGCGCTGATGACAACATCTGAATAGCTAATTGAGGTTTCGTCGCAAATTCGATCTCTTCTGGAATCGCCCCCTTCTGACGTTTGTTTTGATCTTCTGTCCACGAGCGCGGCAGATACAGGCGGCGATCGATTAACGTATGCCCTCGAGCGCTGATGTAGGACATAAATACACCGACTTGGCAATTCTCCAAATGACCCGTTGTACCGTAATACTGCACCTGTACGCCAACTGACTGCTCTCCCTGCTTGAGAAAGCCTGTTTCATCAATTGCCAAAATATCTGTCTGGCTCTTCAATTGCTCCAGTGCATACTGCCGAATTTCTGCACACACTGCATCCGCATCCCATTGCGCCCGTCCTAATAAATGTTGCAACTTATAGGGATTGCTGTATCCCACTTGCTCCGCCATTTGCCATCCATTCTTCCGTTCCACAGGACTTAGAAGGGCTTGAATGTAATTGAACGCTGCTCTACGTGCTTCCGAGCGAGCAAAGTGCAATCCTGTGCTTTTGCTGAAACGTCTTGAGTGTGCTACTCCATTCGGATAGGGCTTCTAATGCAATACCTGTCAGGAATACGTTGGATGTGTCGAGCATTGCTACTATCTATATACTCACAACTACAATATAGCTTATCTACAACTGTAATACCTAATTCCTGAAAGGCTTTTAGTGCAATACTATTTAACTTTTTGGTTAGAAAGTTGGGTTGCTGGCGCGAAAATAAAGTTTCTAACCTTGAGCCGATCGCGGTTACAGGGAGTGAGCTTCGATTTTTGCCTTCCGAGTGACATAATAGGGTTAAACCTTGGGACTAATTTTTCATCCACCTCTACTTAGATCATCGTCAGAAGGCGCAGACGATCTACAACCAGAGCAACGCGATCGTTCTCTGAGCTGAGTGGAAGCCGAGCGTTGCGACTTGCAGCATTGAAGCTAAGGACGGAGGTAGCCACGTCCGGCATTTGTTACGTTATTCGAATGGATCGAGTTGAGATAGCAGCGTTGATGAACCATTATTTTGCAACAGTGGCTCGTAGTCTAGAATCGATTGCAGCCCAGGAGATAGAACGTTTAGGGGCGAGCCAAGTCCGCCCCGACTTCGCTGGGGTACATTTTGTTGGGGATAAAGCAACGCTATACCGAGTCAATCTCTGGGCAAGGACAATTTTTCGGGTGCTAGTACCGCTCCGCGAATTTTACTGCCCTAATGCAGACATCCTCTACCGTGAGGTGCAAAAAATTTCCTGGGATAAATACCTGCAAAGCCATAACACCCTAGCAGTCAGCTGTACGGGTGGCAATCAGAAACTGAACCATACCCACTTCACTGCACTACAGGTGAAAAACGCTATTGTAGACCAACAACGGCGGAAATTTGGTCAAAGATCGACGATCGCCCCCCAAAATCCAGATCTTCTGGTCAACGTCCACATCCAGCAACAGCGTTGTATTTTAAGTCTAGATAGTTCGGGGACGAGTCTGCATCGACGTGGCTATCACCCAGCGTTGGGAGCAGCGCCGCTGAAAGAAACTTTAGCCGCAGCCCTGCTGGAAATCGCAGATTGGGATACCAGTCTTCCCTTTTTAGATCCTTTGTGTGGATCGGGAACCCTGCCGATAGAAGCTGGATTAAAAGCCTTAAACATTGCGCCTGGTTTGTGGCGACAAAAATTTGGCTTTGAAAGCTTTCCTGATTTCGACCAAGAGCTGTGGCAACAACTGCTGACGCAAGCCAAAAAGGAGCGATTGCAGCAACTAAAAGCACCGATTTGGGGGAGCGATCGCGACGCAGAGGTATTGACCCAGGCACGCAGTAATAGCGAACGATGTGGCTTGGAACATCAGCTCCAGTTTAGCCAAACCGAGTTAGCTCAGTTGGAAGCTCCAGCAGGATGTGGGACAATCGTTTGTAACCCACCTTATGGAGAGCGTTTAGGAGCTGCAAGAGAACTAGGCGCGCTCTACAAAATGCTGGGTGATATCTTCAAACAACGCTTTAAAGGTTGGACTGCCTTTGTTTTGACAGGAAATAAAGAGTTGGCTAAACAAGTGGGGCTGAGAACCTCTGCTCGCTTTCGGGTTTATAACGGTGCGATCGCTTGTACTTTACTCAAGTACGAACTGTACTAGAGGAGTAAAGGGCTGTCAATTAACATAGCAAGGATAACTCCCTTGAAGAAGAAAAATATGAAAATGATAGATAAATGATGATCTGTACTGCTAGGAGCCTTGCCACCTGCTGACTCCCCCGCTTGCTGCGCGCCATGACTTGTAAATCTGGTTCCAGTTGAGGAGGGCGGTCTGCACTGACGTTCGCTGGTTGGTAAAATCCGTGCGCCCCTGGTATCTGCATTTATTTGTGCGCCAATGGCGCACAAATTGTCAAATACACTTGCGGTATCGATTAATTGATACGAGTGGCGACGATGATAGTCAAATCTATCGTGTGTAGTACTCCTCAAACAACGTCGAATGCGTACTGTGATATAGCCTTCTGTCCCTCAACTCCCGCAACGGGATTTGAAACATTTGGTTTACTTGGCAAAGTATCAAGCAGAAGTTTCGGCTAAGCTATACGGCTGAATCAGAATTTCTGCGGGAATGCCTAACTTTTGATTCAAGCAACGAATCATTTCTAGGGTCAGGGGTTGTTTCCGCGCTAGAACTTCTAGTACTGCTTCACGACTTCCAAGACATGGTTCTAAATCTTTGTTAGAAAATCCGCGTGATTCCATGTAGTAAGCGATCGCCTCAATCGGATCGAGACTGGAGATAGGATAGTGAGTTTTCTCGTAAGCTTCAACTAACGTACTGAGAATATCCAATCGCTCTAATTGGGGAGTATTGGGTTGTGCGTCAAACAGCAACTCAATTTCTCTAAGTGCAGCTTGGTAATCTCGCTCATTCTTAATCGGATGAATTTCCATTTCTAATCTCGCCTAGATAGTTTTCGCGTCAACTTTGTCGTATTGGGCGTGAGTGCCGATAAAACGAATAAATCCGATCCCGATGTCATACCGTACTGCTACAATAAAACGATAGGAATTACCTTTGATGTTAAAGATCGCTCGGTTATTTGCCACAATACTAACATTGCGATACAGTGCTTTGATATCTGCTGGACTCGACCAGTCTGCTTGAGAAACTTCCGCATACCAAAACTTGAGTGGTTCTTCTACATCTGGATGTTCCTCCCAGAAGCGACGGAGGGTATTGCGGGCAATAATACGCATATTTGATGCCGAAAAAGCATGGGCTGTACGTAATAATTTTACTTGCTTCTCTTGAAAAATATATTTTTTTAATAGAGGTGGAAGTTTTAAGAAAAGCTCTTTTGTTTCTCCAGTTTTACTTATTATAATTAAAGAAAGATTGTTGAGATTTTCTATAGAACTCATGAGTTCTGAGACAGACAAACTGCTGGGCAGTCGAACGTATAAATCTTCAATTATCTGTATAAAGCTAACAAAATCATTAGCGTCATCTGCTCTTTGGGCTAAATAGCATAAGATTTGCTGCTCTAAAATACTCAATCTTTCAGGTTGGTATTGATGAGCTAAAGTTTCTCTAAATATTTCAGATATCAAATCAGTTTTATAGTGAAGAAATTTAGCTACACTGCCGCTAAAGAATTTTTCAATACGACTAGCAACTAATTCGATTGCTGCGGGATTGCCTAAGTAGGGTTCGAGCAATTCCGACCATTTCTGCTCGTCAATTAATTCTCTAGCTTGCAAAATCTCCTTGGCTGCTTTCACGTCCAATCCTTCTAGCTTGAACGAATCACTTGGTCGTCCCGAACGTTGTAATTTCATTAAGTCTTTGAAAGGCTCTCTACAGGTTAAAATAATGCAGCTAGAGTGCTTTACTTCTATAATTCGACGGAAGAAAACGCCATATTCCGAGTATTGCTCGCCATAGAGATTGAAGCTACTATTTCTATCTTTTCGCAACCAGGCTTCGGCACTATCTAGTACTATTAGACAACGACGCATGGAGAGTGTTTTTATTAAGAGAGTAGCTAGCTCTTGCGTACTTTGAGGCAGTTGTTGCTCTTGCATCGATGGTAAAGCTAGATCTTTCAGCAAGTTAACAAGCAAGTCCTTGAGTGTCGGACCATAGTGAACTGATTGCCAAATTAATCTCTCGAACTGAGGCTGACGCTTTGTACTTATTTCTTCGATTAATTTTGTTGCCAAAGCACTTTTCCCAAATCCTGGCGCTCCATAGATAACTAAGCAGCGGCAATTGACGATCGCTTCCTTCAGCCCAATCAGTTCTGCCTCGCGCCCGAAAAAAGTCTGCACGTTAGGAGGCTGTCCCCCAATCACAGGTATAGCAGAGGTATTAACAGGATTGGACTGACTGGGAGCGGATGACAAAAGAGAGCCTGCTACCATTCTTTGTTCCAAAATGCTCCGCAGCCGTTTCTTGGTAACTTTTTCCCCATTCCCTAAAATTCCCGTCAGCAAAATCCACAACTTTTGCCCAACATCGCGTTGCAACCGATCGATTGTGGAGGAGTGAGTTTGGGCTATCTCCTTGTAGTGTTTGTCTTCCCAAGCCGCTTCCATAACGAGCTTTTCATCCTGACTCAAGCGTCTACCCGCTTTGAGAAGCATTAGCTCGTCTACGGCTTTAATAGCTTGTTGAGAGTCGATCGGTTGCAACGCGCTTTACTTAACTTAATATTTGAGGATAAAATTCCGACTATTTTGCATGATAAATTATATTGCAATTACTAAAGTACAAAAGCAAATCAGCCGAGCGGCAAATTGATTGCTGAGTATTTGTCAATAAGGCTTGGGAAGAGGAAAAATTTGTCTGTCGATTGAAAGACAAATACCCAACTTCAGACTCCGCTTAAGTATAAGCCAAATTTTTCAACCACATGGATCGAGAATACGAGTTAGTTTCGGCTTTTGTCGATTGCTTCATCCACGGCGGCAGCTTTGCCACAATTGTCTCAGCCCGCGAACGAGCATCAGAGATTTTAGCTACTCCGATTTTACCTGGGACGGCGCTCGCTAAGTTAGTCGATGAGTCAGTAGAGCGATCTTTAGTCCGCGCTGCCAAAATTATTGCTACTTCCGAAGGAGATCCGCGTCAGGCATACAATCGCTTGGTCGATCTGTACCAGCGTCAGCCAACGCTCGGCACGCGCTCTAGCACTAGTATCGCCCAACAAGCATACAGCACTCCCGTGCCGATCGCGTATTTGGCGGCAATGCTAGCTCACATTACTCCAGAAAAGACTGTCTACGAACCGACAGCTGGCAACGGCGCGCTTTTGCTCGCAGCCACTCCGACTCTTGCTTCGGTCAACGAACTCAACCGCGAACGGGCGGCTGACCTGCGGCGACAGGGATATACGGTGACACAAGAAGATGCCGTGACTTACCTTCCCGTCAAACAGCACGATGTCGTCATCGCTAATCCTCCTTTTACTAACCAGAGCATAGAATGGTGAACAGTTTTAGGCAGCGGAGTAAGCAACATGTTTCTCACGAAAAAAGTTTTGTACAACGTGTGGTTGACGTTGTGTA
>NZ_JACJQX010000094.1:0-8847 GCF_014696895.1 Chroococcidiopsis sp. [FACHB-1243]
TACACAACGTCAACCACACGTTGTACAAAACTTTTTTCGTGAGAAACATGTTGCTTACTCCGCTGCCTAAAACTGTTCACCATTCTATGCTCTGGTTAGTAATCCAACTCCTACAACAGGAGGGAAAACAAGCTGTATGGCAAGCGCAACAATATGCAGCTAGTCTCGATGAAACGCAAGTCAGGCAAATGCTGAGGGCAGCACTAAGTGCTGCCGATGAAAAATTGAGCGAAGCATCTGGCTGGTTGGAGATGCTGGGCTTGAGCTGGGGAAATGAAATCGGTGGAGAACGGAGCGTCTCCAGCGCCGAAAAAATGGCGCTAGCTCAGAAGATCGCAAGTAATACCAAGCTCAAGCAGATCGCTGTTGTTGCCGGACGTTTGCAACAAATTGCCGAACGCAAGCGTCGCAGCCAAGCTCTAGATGCCTTTGGGGAGATAACGACGATTGAGTTAGGAAATAACTTGTCGCGGTTGTTGCCCAGCGAACTCCAGAAACTCTCCGCTCCCGACCTCTTCCCTCTGTTTGCGCTCTCCTATTACGATCGCTCCCTACTGCAATACAAGACGAGAGGGAAGGAGAAGCAATGCAAAGGACCGTTGGTGGTGTGCTTGGATTCCTCTGGTTCGATGGATGGATTGCCCGACACTTGGGCAAAAGCAGTGACGGCAGTGTTAGGACAAATTGCCCAGCGAGAGGGACGGCACTTGCGCGTCATCCATTTTGCAACTAGAGTTTGTCGAGTTGATGATTTTCCACCCCATCATCATGACTTTTCTCGACTGCTGGAGTCGATGCTGGCTTTTTACAATGGTGGCGGCACTGCCTGGGAGCCAGCTTTATTATCTGCTACCGAATGTATTGAGCAGCAGCAAAAGTTCAAACAGGCAGATATTGTTATGGTTACAGACGGCAAGTGCGATCTAGAGCGGGAATTTTTGGAACAGTTAAAAGTCAAGAAACAACAGCGAGAGTTTAATATTTATGGAGTCTTAATCGGTGGCGCGGGCGAACGGCTCCTTAAGCAGTTTTGCGATCGCGTGTGGGTTGTTAGAGATCTCATCAGCGATGAGGTAGCGATCGAAGAGCTATTCTTGCTATAGTTCGCGCTCTCACCTGCTAGATCAACAACTCACTATCTAAATATCTGATTGGGAAATATGTCTAAACAAGGTGGTTGGGCGCGAACCAAAAATCTCCGTTATAGAGCGAGAGATAGTCAAACTAAGTGGTTTGAAAAAACTCTTCACCTCATCACTTCAGAGGCTGTGCTATGCTTTGACCTGCTACGACAATGGTTGCGATTGAAGAAAACTATAGCCGCGATCGAATCGTGGAATCATTCTACAGTTGAACTGGTTGAGTTCGTCAACGATGTCAGGACTATCAAAGTCTTTAGAGTTTCGATTCAAAAAACACGCCTGCTGTGGCCGATCGCGTCGTAGATGAGTCATAACTGATGCATAAACAAGCGCATCTTGTGGTGTTAGATCGTAAGTAGTTTCATAAGACGCTGCTTCGTTCAAGATGTCAGCGGTAAGCGCCACAATTTCTCCCACCTTGAGCAGTCTTTCTCGACATTGGATAAAGC
Source organism: Chroococcidiopsis sp. [FACHB-1243] (assembly GCF_014696895.1). NCBI lineage: Bacteria > Bacillati > Cyanobacteriota > Cyanophyceae > Chroococcidiopsidales > Chroococcidiopsidaceae > Chroococcidiopsis > Chroococcidiopsis sp. [FACHB-1243]. The sequence continues at coordinate 1,592 of NZ_JACJQX010000094.1, forward strand.
GATGTCGTTCTTCTTCATTGCTTTGCACCATTAAGCTAGCAATATCTTGAATGCTCTTAATCCGACTAGCATAAGAAGTTGTACGTAAAAGTTGACGCAACTCAGCATCCAACGATCGTTGCAGCTCTCGGCGATTCCGTGCTTGGCGACTCAGTTTTTCATGCGGTTCCGCAAGACAATATGCTGGAATAATCAAATGTCCTTGCCCTGCTTCACACATTTGTAGGATTTGTTCGCAACTTGCACTCTGTTCTTGCTCGAAGGTAAGCTCTAAAACAAAATTTGTTTCGACATAAATATTCACGCAACTGCCTCATGCTCAAACTTTCCTCCGGCTAGGGCAGCATACAGTCCTGAATCAATCAACCAATGCTGCTGGGCAGCTACATCCTCCGGCAATTTCTCCGAGTGAATTATCTCTCCCAACCAAGATGCAATAATTAGTTCCAGGCTTTGTCCACTGATTTGTTCTTCCCTCACCCCTGCCCGTTCAAAGTAAGGCTGAAGAATAGGACGTGAATCGATAGCGTATGTAGGTTCACTCTGCTCTAGATGAGCCTCTGTATCAGTCCATAAGTAAAATTTATCTGGAAAGACCATCAGAAAATACGGGGCTTTTGGAAAAGTTTCGTGTGCCAGGATATTGCGCCGAAGGCTTGCTGCCCACTGGGGTGATACGTTGGTTTTGCGCTTGACTTCAACAGCCAGAACTAGTTGACCGTTGCGGTTGTCAACTGCTAAATCCCACCCTAAATCGGCTCTAACAGACATAATAAGTTCATATGAGAAATCAAATACACTACTATTTTGACGCAAAACACTAGCTGTTCGTCAAGGGCAGCGATGACAAGATACTTACATAAAGATATCTAAAAAAAGCCTGCCTTACTGGTTAATAGTTTTGTTAAAAAAATTCGTCTCTTATGAAGAAAACATTCTCAAATTCCTTCTTAAATAGTAGTTTTACACGTACAGTTTGCGTTCGATACAATAGCTTTTTTTAGAAAAATTAATCATTTTTCGGGTTTTTTACTCATTTTTTTTCATCCTTATGTTTAGCTTTTGATCGCAAACATAGAATAGCAAATATCGTGCAATTTCTTCCATCTTTAACTATAGTAAGCAGCGTAAGCGATGCTGAACGTAGTTGTCGCACTCGATTGTCGATCGCGAAGGACATAGCACCGAAAAGCTTTTTTACTCTGAGGTCTGGTCAATTTTGTCGCATAGGTAGGATCGACACCTGAGAAACTTCCCAACATTACTGATGCTGATATCGGTTAGTGTCGTCCCAATCTTAGCAGCTCTACCCCATTTGAGTGGAGATGGAGGTGCAGCATCTAAGCTACCAGAACTGAGTACCCATTGAGGTTAGTGACTGAAACCATTTCTTAGCTATTCGGACAACTTATAGCTTAAGTTTTGCCAAGTATAGCACTACCTTTATATAAGATAAGTGTGACTTATCTTTCATACCGACGAGTGTACATGGCATCGCTGGCTTTCGCTACCAACAATTTCTTTGTCTTAGGCGTTTCTAAATAGATGCGATCGCCCTCAATCCGCAGCAGCCTCCAAGTACAGCCTTGTTTAGCCCAAGCTAGATGTATTTGCTTGCCAATAAAATTAGCAAGTTGTTCTTTTGGAATTGGTAGCATTACCAATTGCGCTTTTTGTTGCTGTTCTCGTTTCATAACTAAATTCTCTCCAATTAAAATAATTCCCTCCTACTAGCGGTAAGAGGGAAAAAAATACTCAGTGCAACGATCGCTGTGTTGAATGCAAACAGTTTAGAAAAGGTTTCGGATAATATCGTTTGGCGTTTTTTTGTAACAGCTAGGATTGAGAACGAGGTCGCTGGCAGGATAGCGCTTGGCTTTTTTATCGTGCAGCAGCATGAGTTGGTTGCGGATATCTTCTGGAAATTGTGTTGATTTGTGGCTGACAGCATCGCTGTTAAACGGGCTGCTCCAGAATAAATGCCAGAGTTCAACAATGTTTTGTGAATTGCACTGAGGTACTAAATTATTGCCGAAGCAGATACTTCCTTCTCCCATAACGTTGGGTAGGGGAGCTGCGTACAAATTGCCCTCTGGGTCGAACGAGCTACCTTTCATTGCCCAAATATAGTAAGTTCTGCCGATTCCCACGAATAGCAAAGCAGGCAAAGTCACGGCGAGTGGCAAAGATTGGTTATCTACATTTTGGAGAAGAATGTTGTATTTTTGCGGTGGAAAATAGAGCAGAACCCATTCGCCGTTTTTACCTTTACCCCATCTGACAATATGATTTGACAACCATCCTGAATCTAGAGCTGGCGTGCTGAATGCAGCTGCAACAGCTTCAGGCGAAACTGGTTTGTATTCAACACCATCTTGAGTTTTGCTCACGAAGATGTATTGTCCGCGTAGAATGAGTAAATGTCCTAGAATTTCGTCATCTGGAACGGTATGGGCGATGGTACGAGCGATCGCCATTGCTGATAGCTGCGGCAGTTGTAGCACGGTTGGGGTTGTAGATCCCGTTGTCTTAGTTGAATTGTGGGTTCCTACTTCTGAAGTAGCTATAGAAATTTCTGATGCTTGAGTCATGGTTTTGATGAAGTAGCGCAGTTCCAGAGTTCAAAGGCGGCTTTTCTATGAGCGACATCGCTCTCAATCCATTCACCCAGTGCTGCGGCTTTGTCCCAATAACTGTTGGCAATCTGCCATTGCTCGGCTAGAAACATGATATTTTCATGAGTCCAAGCTAAGCTTTCACAGACTTCCGTGCTAACATCGCACCAGATACAGCCAGTGCTTTTGTCAATTAGGGCGATCGCCTCATATAAATAGCAAAGAGGATGCGGTTGTTCGGCACAAAGTTGTTGGAACCACTCTAGATCGATTGTGTCGGCAGGAGGTAAGCGTTTGGGAGTAAAACCAAACTTTTCTGACCAAACTTCCAAGTCGTAACCAAATCCGAGTAGCGAGAGTAAGAATTGGTCGCAGTCTTCTAAATCTTCTAGATCTTCGTACCACCAATCGTTAGTTTTAGGTAGTATTGGTATTTCGTACTCTCTTGAGGTAGTAGTTTCAAATTCCTCCCATAATTCTATGGCAAAAAGTTGTTCGTTGACTAAATGTAAAAATTCGATTTCTTGGTCGCAGTAAACGCTATCAAACGTGCGTCGATCTAGTGGAATTTTAGATGCTTGCCACTCTTGAGGAAAAACTTTTTGGTAGAGATGGAGAAGTTGAGTTTTACCAGCTAAATCTTGCAGGTATTCGAGAGCATCGGTAATGGTTACAGGGGTGCGGTATTGCAGAATTTGTTGGCTAAAAGATGATAGCGATGCTGATACTACATACATATATAATTGATGTTATGCAGCCATTATTTGGCTGCACGTTTAATTCAGATGAGTTTTGGCATAATTCGGGCAGGGGTAGCAGGGGCGCGACACAAATCTAAATTCGCTCTGGCGATCGCAACTTCCCACTTTTGACCGTTGGTGTATGCTGCTTCAATCTGCGGCTGTAAAGCAATCAAAGCAGTTAGATCTAAATCTTTTTGCAGTTTTAATTGTTCGATCTGCCAAACTAGCGATAAAGCCGGATTGAGTTGCGGTGGTGCAGCGCCAAGTTCTTGGCAAACTACTGCGACAGAACCTTTAGTCCCCGCACGTTTGAGCATTTGAATGGAGTGTGACCGAAATTTAATGTAGGGATTCAGCAAGAGTGAAACCATAGCGATTAATTTTTGACCAGAATTGCTGCCATCGACCTGAAGTGTAAGTTAAGGTTCGCAAACTTAAGACAATCCCAGCACCACGTTCTTTCCATTTCATTCCGGCACCACACAAACGTGCTTTGACAATCACCTTACATGCTGATTCAGTGACTCCCGAACCAATCGGTAAATTCCAGGCAACAACTTCGGCATAATGCATTTGGTGATGGTGGTTACGAAAGTAGGTGATAGCATCAAGCAATCCAGAACGCACTGGCTCAGATAGCCGTTTTGTCTCAACTGCTTCCATTTCTGTTAACAAACGAGTGGCGGCACCGACAGAGTGTTTGAGAATGTGACAATGGGTATCCATCCAGGCTTGTTGATATTCAACACTGCGAGGGTGGATGGCTTTGGCAACTTTACCCAGATACTGCGTCGCGTGGTAAAAATCTAACACTTGGCTATGGGTGAGTGGCTCTAGAAACGTCCAATTCTCCGGTGCGCCATCGGCTAATCCTTGATAATGGGCATCAGGGTATAATCGCTTTACTTGTTCGACTTCCCGTTGCATCCGTAAAAGAAATATCTCTCGTCCATGTTCCGGCGCAGCAGCAATGTAGGTCGTATGTTGACGTTCTCCTAAAGCGTCGTACAAACTGATTGTCCCTACCATTGCTTGCCGCCATCCATCTTCACACAGCAACATGCACGTTCCATCCACCCCAACACTCACTGCCTCAATTGCCATCGGTAGCTTTGGTGTTTGATAGTGCCAATCTTCTTCCTTGAATAGGGCAATGGTGCCGACAGCTTCTGCCAAGGTTTGCACAAACGACCGATGACACGAGCGCCCATGATTCTCTCTCAAGTCTTCTACTAACCGCACGCTGCTCATCTGGGAGTATTTATGGCTGATTTGTTGTGCGAACTTCGGTGTCGAAGTGATGATGATGCGAGCATCCACTTCTAATGGACAAAGGGTTTTCCCCCCATCACTGTTTTGATAAACATGGCGCTCTAGAGCTACCATTCCATATGGGGTTTGATAAGTCTTGGGTAATTTTCCTTTACTGAGTCCAACGCATTCCCCCACTCTCAATCGGGGAACCATCAGTATCAAACTGTTTAAGTGCTTCTCCACTCGCTTTAGTTCCTGCCTCATTCAACACTGATTGGAGTGTTTCTTCTGTTTCTAAAAATGTCTTTTGCAATGGCACTACGAGCTGGAGTGTGACAAACTCAGCATTGCTTTCTACAATTGTTACACTCATGACCCGATCTCTCCACCTGTACCTGCTTTATCTAGAGCATACCAGGTTTTTTTCTCACATCAATATCTGGTCATACCCTTTGAATGCGTACCGTATCGCCCTCGGTTCGGCGTTGAATTTCTGCATTTGCTAGCTGGGGCATATAGGCAGCAATGGTGGTGCGGAGAACATCATCGTTTGCTGCAATGCTTTCATCTAATGGGGTTTCTTGACCTTCGATAACCAAGACGTATTTCATATCGGTGTACTAAAATAATTTGAGTTGATTTAGGTCAGACGGTCGCGCTACAGGTGCTTGAGGTAAGTCGGGTACGACAACTTGACGAGTTGGAACTTGTTTTGGCTGAGATTGCTGGCGTGATGAAGAGCGAGCTTGCATCTGCGGCAAATTTTCTTTCAGTTTTTCGATCGCTTGCACGAGTGGTAAACTGCTTGCTTCCAAGGCGCTGAGAGTCGAGCCGAACAACAGAGGTGGTTCGTCAGCAATGCCAACTGCTATCAGTAGCTTCCTCTCATTTTCATGCAGCGGTAGTATCTGCAAGTTGACGACGATGGTAGTTCTGTCAAAGTCAAACTTGTCTTGTACGGAGGATACAGATTCGGTTGTTTTCGTGTCGGTTTTACTCGATGGAGTGGAAGCAAAGGTGTTTAGGCTGCTAGAGGGTGCAACACCATCGCTAGGTTCTTCATCGTCTAATTCCAATTGAGCTAATTCTTCAGGATCGTCAGCGGTAGAATGGGGAGAACTGCCAGCGGATTGCTTGTTGTCAGTAGGTGCAGTCATGATAGATAAGCTAATCTGTATAAAGTTTTAATAGTGATGCCAAATTTGTTGAAGGTTTTCCACTTGTATTGGCATTCACCAGGTTTGTATTTGGGGGAGAGTTGACTCCATCGCTCCCAACTAGCTAGTAGGGTAGGACTAACGCTATGCAGTGCCATGCCAACATAAAGCCAGGTGTCATAACTATCGGCAAATTTGGGATGGATGACTTCCAGCAGAATCAGTGCTTGCTCGATGTTGCCGTCGATACCTGGGTAGAGGTGAGCGTACCTATCAGTAACGCAATGCTGGCGAATGCTCGTACTGTTGCGAGCATACCGTCTAGTTTTCTCGGCACTGACGAGCATTTTGCCAACGATCCAGTCTGGAGCATTGGCAATTTCAACTTCGCTCGGACTGCAACCTCGAAGCCACTGATAGCAATATCCTTGAGGATGTCCAGAAGGTGGGAGTACGGAAGATAGATTTTTCCCTCTCAACTCCAAACATTCTCGTTCTCTAGTATAAATGCGCCTGGACTTGAGATTTTCTGGAAGGAAGGAGAGATGCAAGGGTATACGGTAGAGATATTGCGCTCTATGAGGGCGACCTGACGTGAAAGCAACCGTATTTGGTAAGTAAGCAAGGGCAGCATTTTTAATTTCATCGGGTGAAAAGTTAGCGAATTTGGAGTTTTTATTGTTTTCATTTGAGAAGTTGGAAGTTAGGACTTGTTTATACGCACTGATGCCATCGCAATCGACAGCAATTATGAATTCGCGAGCGTTAGCACCGCAGATCAATGCAACACCTGTAGGCGATACTTGGGTGAAGCCTTCTCTTCGGTCGAGGACTCGAACTTTACCTGTAGAAGCAAGTTCCGATTGCAACTGTTTGGGAGTAAACGGTCGTTGTTCCCAGCGATAGCCTAAAGGTCTTTTCCAGTGCGTAGGTACGAGATGCCAGTGTGTTGGCAGAATTTCCAGGGTAGAAATAACGGCATCGATAGCTTTTGCATTCATATTTGAAATGCAACTTTATGCACTGCAAATATGGCACAGCCATTTTCGTTGACTGCAATAGTCGCTTTGCTATTTAACAACTGCAAGCTGAATACATCTTCAGCTATTTGTGGCGATCGCAGCCGAAAATGTATATTGTATTCTTATCTAATAAGATATGTATGGGGTTACAGCAGTTAAGTTTAAAGCTACTCTACTTATTTTTAGATCGTCTTCATGGTGTATGCTACCAACTTCTTCAGCTGTTTGATGGCAGCCCACAGTCAGTACAACAGCAATTAAAGCTAATAATACCGTTTGATCGAGATAATTTAATAGCATAAAATTAACAATATATGAGTTTTAACTACATTTTTTTGAATAAAGTTCTTTTTTATTAGGTAATTACTAACCAGAGCATAGAATGGTGAACAGTTTTAGGCAGCGGAGTAAGCAACATGTTTCTCACGAAAAAAGTTTTGTACAACGTGTGGTTGACGTTGTGTA
>NZ_JACJQX010000095.1:0-8726 GCF_014696895.1 Chroococcidiopsis sp. [FACHB-1243]
GTGCCTAGAAACTACAGCCGCACAGAGAGCAGAGTTAACCGAGCGTGCTTGGACTTGGAATGACATTGCTACGTATCCCACACTTGTGTAGGGCATGACCGATTTTTCCGTCCTCAACAGATTTTTGCAACACAACCCTTTTGATAAGCCTTGGGTGTCACCCCTGTCATTTGACGGAAGACTTTTGTTAGATGAGTTTGATTTGCAAAGCCGCAATCTAGAGCAATGGTGCTAATTGCAATCGATTGCTGTTCCAGTAATTGCTTGGCTCGTTCTACACGTTGTTGCCTCAAATACTGATAGGGCGCAATTCCCACTGATTGCTTGAAGGATCGGCTAAAGTGGGATTCGCTCATGCTGGTCAGGGTCGCTAAATCCAAAATCGATAAATCTTGTGTCAAATTCGCCTTCATGTAATCAATGACTCGCTCCAACTGCGATCGGGATAAACCGTTGGCTTTGAACTCAAGCGAAGGTTTGCTGACTGCATAGTTCTGCACCAAACGAGCGGCAAGTGCTGTTCTCAATGACTCGCCATACAACCTGCCAGACATACAACCCGTTTGGATTTCCGTCTTGAGCGCGAGGGCTAATTGCTGGATTACCGGATCGTCGATCGAAAACTGTGGAATCAGTTCTATTTCACGCTGCATCAATTCCTGAGCGGTTTGATTCAGCAATGTTGGACAAATCGCAATCACCGAAAATTCAACTTCCCGATCCCAATTTGTCCAACGACTTAGAAATGCTGGGATAACATCTACACGACCGTTGCCGTGGACATAGTGTTTAAATTTGCCGTCCAAACGACGCTCTGCCTGAAAGCAACTTTTGGGGTCTGCGATCGCCAGTGAATGTTGTAGAAGGCAATGCTCCACCGTTTCATGGGGAGGATGGCAGTAGTGGATGAAGTTTAACCCTTTCCACCCTGTATGATAGCTAGCGAGTAGGGGTGCTTGTGGAAGCACTCGCGCTACTTCCTGCTGGTTTGTAAAATCAAATGTGGAGGTTGTATGATTCACCATAGGCTTTACCCAGTTAAGATTTCACATCCCAAGCAGGATTGGGATAATTTTAGCAGAATTGGATGAGACGGCACGTTACGGCTACGCCTACTGTAGGGGTGTCCACAAAAGGCGATCGTACCAAGCATCCCATCATGAAAGCAGCACGTTTATTGAGCCTAACTTGATTCAAGACATGGAAGTCTGCCCACTTTCATCGTCCGGACTCGATACCTAACAACGCCCATGCACACCGACCGTTGAGAGTCGATCGGTATGCTACAAAGGCGATCTGCGGCAGGTGATGGGCAACGTTGGGCTGCTTTCTTGTTTTAATGACATTCGTATTGGATGGTGAACAATTATGAGTTCAAATCAGCAGTTTCTGCAAAATTTATACGAAGCCTTCAACAAAGGCGAGATTGAAACAATCATCTCGGTGATGCACCCAGACGTGAAATGGGCGAATGGGGTGGAAGGCGGTTTCGTTTATGGACGCGACGCGGTGCGCGAATACTGGACTAATCAATATAAGGTTATTCAAGTGCAGCTTGAAACCTTAAAATTCGAGACGGATGAGAACAATCGAAATGTCGTTACCGCTCATCAAATCGTTAAAGATTTGCAAGGCAATTTGCTCGCGAATGCAACAATTCAGCAAATTTTTACTATTGAGAATAGTTTGATTAGTCTTTATGAAATTGACGAAACCGAAACAATCCAAGAGATGATTCAAAAGACGAGAATTCCCAATGAGTAATTGGGAAGGCAGTTATAATTCGAGCCGTTACTTTTACCGATCGCAATGAAGAGGGGTTAGTAACTTCGGTCAGATTCTGTATAGACATTTCAACACTGCCTTGCCAGAACGTGCTAAAAAACGGTTACAATTCTTTGCAATATAACCAATTGTAAGAGTGGCACTAGGTCAAATAAAATAAGCTCGATGCCGGAAACAAAATTTGTGATACAAAACCTTGTTAGCCTGCTCGAACTCAGGCAACGAGCAACTAAAACTCTGGTGCTGTCCAGTCGGCAATTGAGTTGGAATGGCATCTTGGTTGAACAGTGTCAATATTCTCCAACTCCAAATGAAGCTAAAAGTCCTGCCCTATCCGAGCATCGGCTCATCTTACCCCTAGGGCAACCCGCCCCTTTGATCCAGAAACGTGACAATCGCGTTTCTGAATCAATCCTGCAAAAGGGAGACAGCATCTTTGTTCCTGCTGGATATCCGAGTTCCTGGCGAAGCCCCAGAAGGGATACCAACCGCCCTAAACAGCAGCAGTTGCATATATGGTTAAAACCGGAGTCGATCGAACAAGCCGCCCAAGCATCCGAAATTGATAGAGACCGACTTGAACTCGTGAACTGTTTCGGTCAGCAAGATTTACAGCTTCATCATATTGCGATGCTACTGTTAGCCGAGTTGCAGTCAGGTGGCATCATGGGGCAATTATATGTCGAATCATTGACTCAAGTGTTAGTCATTCATTTGCTGCGACACTATTCTACCTTCACGCAGCCCATCACTTTTGAAGACAGAAGCTTATCTCCTACTCGGTTGCAGCAAGCGATCGAATATATTCACACTCACCTGGAGCGAGATTTATCACTAATTGAAATTGCCCAAGTTATTAATGTCAGCCCGACTTACTTTGCCAGCTTATTCAAACGCGCTACAGGGATTTCGCCGCACCAGTATGTAGTTCAACAGCGAGTGGAACGGGCGAAATTGCTACTGTCGAAAACGGATTTAGCGATCGCAGACATTGCCTTACAAGTGGGATTTTCTAACCAAAGCCACTTGACACGACACTTTAAACGCCTAACTGGAGTGACACCAAAGCAAGCACGCTAAAACCATAAGAATGTGACAAATTATTGTAAGAATCTGCAAGAAGTTGAGCGTTGGAACTCATTACATTCTATATAGATAGAACCAGGAGAATCCGATGCAGCCAACACTAAATCTAGAGCAGCAGACGACTGCTCAAGTACTTACTGAGCTTTTGTCACTTATGGGCAAGCTCGATCAAACCTGAATATACCTGATTGCCGTAGATATAGTCTACTCAACGCCTCGACGAACGCATCATCTGTTTTAAGTCACGGGTTCGAGAGTGCATAGCGGCAATACCACCAAACACTGAGCAAAATGACTTCTGGAAGAAAGTCCCGCTACTTGAACAGAGATGGGGTAGATGTGGGAAGCAAATTTGTAACGACGAGTTTTCCTATCCTACCATCTCTTGCACTTTTTGCGACAGAGCCATAGTTGGGAGTATCATCATCGGGTCTACAGACAAGCTTGATTTGTGAAGAAATTTTACGACAACTGAATACTTTGCATAAAAGGAAAGGTAGAAGCAGGAGATATATTTAGTACCTCACAATCGTCTTGGTAAGTTGCAAAGCTCGTACCTCAATCAAGTATGGGATAAACAGCTTGCTAAGTCCCAAGTTCCGAAATGAGATCTGGACATTGATGCAGCCCCTAGTTTCATTTTTTGACGCACCGCTAAAACAAATCCGATCGAGAATAGCAGTTCACATTCGCAGATTGCATATCAAAGAGGTGAAATATGAAACTCATGTATCGTGGCATGACATACGAGCATCATCCTTCTAAAGCTGACGGTCGCCCATTCGTTCAAGTTAGCGAACCTGGAGCAGCTCATAACCTCAGTTATCGTGGCGTGACCTATCGCATCGCTCCTCAAACCGAATCTACTCAAGTACCTGCAAAACTAGTAGGTCAGAAATTGATTTATCGAGGCATCACCTACTACAAGTTGATTTATCAAGGCAGCACCTTCTCAGTCAATAGAAATGTCTGAGCAGGTAGGGTACTAAGTAGGGCGCGATCAATACCAGCCCCAATCAAAGCATCCACATGATTTCTCTATAACTCTGTTTGGGAATAGGAACTAAATCAGACAAGGAATATGAATTACAACTCAACTCCACTAGCTGTTGTGAGCGAGCGAGAACTTGTAGCTACTGAATCCTTTTTTGGAGATGATTCCAATAGATTTGCACCAGAAGAAGCAGTTTTAGGAGAAATTTTAGCGCCACTCTCCCCAGAAGAACAACGCGATCGCCATCTGTTAGAGTTGAAAGTAAGGCAGGGATTCTATCAAACAGGTAAAGCACTTGCCCAAATACGGGATCGGTGGCTGTATCGCTCTACGCACAGAACATTTGAAGCTTACTCTCAAGATCGGTTTGGCTTTTCTCGTCGTTGCAGCGATTATTTGATTGCTGCTGCCTGTGTGATAGAAAATTTGCAGCAAATGAGAACGATTCATTCTCAAGAGCGGTCAAATGAACCAGAGCGGTTGAATCAAAATAATGTCAGCACGCTCCAGGCTCAAATTTTGCCGACTAAGTTGGAGCAAGTTAAGCCTTTAACCAGCATAAAGACTGCCCAAGAGCAGTGGCAGGTATGGAACCAAGCCATAGAAGCAGCCAATGGTAAAGTCCCTTCTGGTCGGATTGTCAACGAGATTGTCGCGCAGCTCAAACAAAAGCCCCTCGTGTTAGCTCCAGACGATTGGCACGTCGGTGATGTTTTCACCTTGGTTGGACTTGAAGGTAAGGAGAGGAAATATAATGGCTGCTCTTGCATCGCCACAGAGCTGACAGACTCGACGGTAACTATTGAGGTACACGATGCCACTCTGAGTGTGAAACTAGAAAACTTGAACGAGATTGCTTCGTCGGATGACAAACGACAGTTGCCACAGACTTTGAGACGAGTGAGGCGATTACGAGCGGTTGAATCGCTTGACCGAGGAGCAGTCAATGTTTTAAAAGACTTAAGCAAGCGAACTAATTTAACCCCTGTAGAAGAAGGTTTGTTGTCTTGGATAGAGAATTACTACCGGGTTACTGAATAAAACAGCAAATTGTAGAAGCAGCAGTTTACTGCAAGTTTAGTGGCAAAGCAGGACGGTAGGGGAAGTATCTGGATTTTGCGATCGCGCAGCGTCTACCACGCTGGAGCATATAGGAAAATAAACCTGTCTCGCGCTTCTAAATTGTGAGTTACTTAGTTCGGGTCAAAGACAATTCGACTTACATCGGCTTACCTCAGAAATCAAAGGCAGATTGTAATGTCATCTAATCTCGTTGAATCTGTCATAAGTAATAACGAAATGGCTGAGGCACTCATTGTGCAGCGATCGCGTACGATAATCTAGATGCTGAAATGTATGTTGGCGGGCATGGTGGATACATTTGCATTCATACTGAGCAATATTGCCGAGTGACTCGCGAGAGTTTGGAAGCATTTCTGGGTCATTCCTTTGAGCTTTCACAAATGGAGCTTGCTATAGTGGCATTTGCTGGAAAAATCAGATTTGGCGATAAAGAAATTGTGTGGTATTCGGAAAACTAGGGGAGCACCAAGTCAACATAATCGAAATTCTAATTTGTCATAAACTTGGCGATCGAAGCCAGTGTATTACGTACTAACCAAACATACAATATGATAACTTCAGGCTCGATCGTACCGTCGATTAGAAATTGAAATCTCTTACTCTGCCGCTTCCTTCAGTAATTAGTACATGAGCAATGAAATCGGCGATCGCTAAAAGCAAATCTGGCGACCCGATAGACAATGCTGTGGTTGCCAATGTCAGCTATCAAATAGAGTAAATTAATAAGAATTCAGTTTTGATTAATGAAAAGCTATCTTTAAAAACGTTAAAAGTTGTAAGTATCGCTACGATTTAGACACAGAATAAGTAAGATTCTTGAGTTAAGAACTCAAGTATTTATAGCAGTTACCTTTAATTCGTGAAATTTATGTATAAGGTGGGTATTGCCCACATAAATAATACAGGAAGTCAGAAGTTAGAAGTAAAAAAATATCTGTTTTAAGTATTCCACTCAAGCTTAAGAACTACCACATAAATTTACTAAATAAAATAATCGATGAACGCAAAAATAAAAAACTTAAAGTTAAAAATCTCAATTAGTAACTCGTTAAGATGGTCTAGTAGTATTTGTGCCCTTATCGGTGGCATAATATTAGCCTCAAAAACTGACATGAGTGGGTACGGATTCATAGCCTTAGCAATAAGCTCAAGTCAAATGCTGGTAGCTAGCGTATTAACTAAAGACCAAGTAATGATTTTATATTCAGGCGCGCTCTTTGTTTTCGTCGATTGTATGGGTATTTATAGATGGTTATTAAGTTAATTGTAGAACACGGTTATTTGTCTGATGCATTAGATTCTCTAACCTTAGATCGAGCTTATCAATTAATTGGTGACGATCCTCCATCTCGGATTCCATTTTTAGTTTGGTTGTTAGAAAATCCAGATAGCCTGTTTGCTTTACCTAGAAATATTTACTTAAAAGAACACGGCTTTATCCATTTATTACTTAAACGTGGCTTTTCCTCAGACGATGAAGCCTATGTAATTGGATTCACCATGGGAAATGACTCAAAAACAAAAAGATGGCATTTACTCATTTTTCAATTGTTTTCAATTTATTTCTATCCCAAAAAATATAAAGTTAGTCGAGAGAACACGAAAGCTTTTAAACAAGGATTTCTGATGGGTAAAGAGTTTTCGACTCAAAATCTAAATAAAATTGACTTTCAATCTTATTTAGATCGAAAGCTAAGCGAAATTAGAGTAAGTTCAGATATTATTACTACAAGTTAATAAAAATAGGATTTAAAAAACTCTAAGTAAAATTTTGTACTGGAGATAGCAAATGCTGGAGACTATCAAAAGCCAAAATTCAATTATTATAAGTATCAAGTTCGTAAGTATAGCCTTTTCAATCGTGACAATTATTTCCGGCGCGATCGCTGGTATTGTCAATCCTAAAGATAAATTCACATCTCAATTGGGAGTATACACTTCACTAATTGGTACTGGATGTGGTGCAATTTTTGGCTTAGTACTTGGCAACAAATCTAGAGAGAGAAAATCACCTGCGGGTAGTCAAGAACGAGAAACTCGGGTTTTATCTAACGGCATTTGGCAAGACTGGCGAAATTTCGTGATAGTTTGTAAAGTCAAAGAAAGCGAAGAGATTACCTCTTTCTATTTAGAGCCTGAAGATCGGGGTAAAATTCCGCATTTTCAACCAGGACAATTTCTGACAATTAAATTAAATATTTCTGAACGAGATAGACATGTAATTTGTACCTATTCGCTTTCAGACTACAAGACAACTAATAAATACTATCGGCTATTAATTAAACAAGAACCGATGCCTCCCAATCTAGACGTACCAGCAGGAATTGCATCTAACTTCATGCACGATCGCATTTTTGCAGGCGATGTCATCTCGGTAAAGCCACCCAGTGGTAATTTTATTCTGGACGTTAACGATCCTCTTCCAGCCGTACTGATTAGTAATGGTGTGGGAATTGCCCACGATCGGTATGATAAAAGCTTGCAGTTTACTGTTTGTCTCCCATTTCTACATCGGACTGACGGCAGCAATTTGGTATTGCAGGTTGATATTTATTGTTGAAGCAGTATTTGAATACAAATAGGAGAATTACAAATGCAGCACCTATTAATGCTAACTCAAGCTATTGGTACAGCTTCAAACTTCCAAAGCAAGCTGACACTCGCGCTTGAGTATATATGCGAATTGACCGTTTGGGAGTATGGTGAAGTATGGATTCCCTACTCCCAAGACATTCTAGAACTTAGTCCAGCTTGGTACAGAAGTACTCGTAGAGGCAGTACCTACACTTATGCTTTAGAGCAATTTCGTTTATGTAGCGAAGAGTTTATCTTGTCTCCAGGTATTGGCTTGCCAGGACGAGTCTGGTCTTCGCAACAATCTGAGTGGATTTATGATGTCTCAAATCAGTCAGAAAAGTATTTTTTACGTAACTACATTGCTAAAGCCTTTGGCATCAAAACTGGACTTGGAGTGCCAATTTTTGTTAACCATCAACCGAGCGCGGTTCTTGCTCTTTTTTCGTTGTCAGCTAGAGCGGAAGACAAGCAATTAATTACAACGATTGAAACTATGGTAAAGCAAGTAGGTGCATTGTTGTAGAACTCGCTCTTGATGGTTTTAAATTCCGATTAAGTAAACTCAGAAAATTCAAAGGCAATTACTATAAAATTTGAAACGATTAGACGGTTGTTAATTAAGAGCAACCTGAATATAGCGTTTCTATTTGATTCATAAACATTAGCAACTTGAGGCTGTTAATAGTCAATAGTTAATTGTTCATAGCCCTTACAAGCGATGAAAGTCACTGCTTAATTCAACCTCACTTCGCGTTATGGCAAAAATCATGCTGGACAAAACAATGGGTAGAGATAGACAAGCAGCCTATTGGCGGGCGAATACAGCTTTAATTTGGAACTTGCTAATTGTCTGGGCGTTGGTATCGCTGGTGTTTAGCATTCTGCTGGTACAGCCGTTAAATACAATTCGACTGGGAAGCATCCCTTTGGGTTTTTGGATGGCACAACAAGGCTCGATCTTAACTTTCGTAGTCTTGATTTTCCTCTATGCCGTTCAAATGGACAAGCTCGATCGCAAATACGGAATAAGGAAGTGAGGTTGAGTTATGGCAGAATTTTGGACAATTTGGTTAGTTTCTCTCTCTTTCGGGTTATATATTTACATCGGTTGGCGATCGCGAGTGAAAGACAGTTCCGGCTTTTATGTCGCTGGGCAAAATGTCCCCCAGATTGCAAACGGGGCGGCGACGGCGGCAGATTG
>NZ_JACJQX010000096.1:0-8691 GCF_014696895.1 Chroococcidiopsis sp. [FACHB-1243]
TGTCTCAAGTAAAATTTATTGAATCAATCTTTGGAATTGCTGCATAGAGAAATGTGAACGATACAGATCGTTCGTCTCTAAAAGATCTTTGCGACACAACCCCCAATAATATCGTGCCTAAAGCCGAGCGTAGCGATCGCTGTTGCCAAACTCTAGCAGATTTATTGCAATTCTCAACGGTCATATTTTTTCTCCGTAACCGCTCTGTCACTAACATCGATCGGTAGATATATTGCACGTTTTCTTTAGTAATCATGGGGATCTTGTCCCTCTTTACTTCTATAAAAAGAGATGCTCAAGTTTTTGAAAACCGAAATTTTACGATTTTTTTAATCTGGCAAAAATTTCGGTAAATTCACAGGTAATAAATCTGACTTATCTTCTAAGAAGAACTAGCTAATATGTCGATAATTAAAAAATAATTCGCGGTTGATGCCATTTGCACTATCCAATAACGTATTGAGTTAGGGATCGGAAGCTGAAGGTTTAATTTGACTTTAGAGTTTAAATGAAATTAAAGCCGCGATCGAGTAGGGTAACATTCACCCATCGACAAGTCATAAAAGGTAGAATTTTTATATTGGCTTTGAAAAAGGATGCTTCCTGATGCGAAGGCGATTTACACCCAATCAAAAACTTTCGATACTGAGGCGTGCTAACTATAGGTGTGAGATTTATAGTACGCCATTAAGCCAGGAAAATTTTGAAGCCGACCACAGAATAGCTTACTCCCAGGGAGGAGCGACCCAAGTTTGGAATGCCTTGGCTTTATGTATAAGGTGTAACCGCCAAAAGTCTGACCGAGCATACAATAGCTAGGAGTAGAGCTGTGGACAACTACTTCCTCTCTTATCATAAAGTCGTCCTGACTCGAATTACTTCAGGGCAAACCCAACTGTACCCTCATCAAATCGAAGCTTTGCTAGCAATCTATCAAAAAGCTTGTACGGGAGAAATGGATTCAACCGAACGAGCTGCGGCTTTAATTTTGGCAGGAGTTGGCACGGGGAAAACTATTATGCAAGCACTCGTCCCCTACATCCTTGCTCCTTGGATGCGAGGAAGACAGGCAATTTTCTTATCAGATAATTGCACATTGCGTAATAGATTTGTGAAGGATTTTCCCTGCGATCGCTCGCACCGACCGATTTATGAGCAATGGCTGCTCTATAGTTTGAAAGTCTTGCCTTCAGGAGTTCTGCCACCTCGAATAGTAGAGTTAGATGCGAGCAATTTCAACAGCTACGCTTACACCTTGCGTCAAGCAGATATGCTCGTAGGCAACCGCCAATTTTTATTGAACCTAGTGCAACGGGGCGATCTCCAACCAGAAACAGTCGGTGCAATTATTTGTGACGAGGCGCACTTCTCTGCCGCTGCTAGCTACCGCACTATTTTTAGCTATTTCAAGCATTCTCTGATTACTTATTTTACTGGCTCCAAATTTCGTTCCGACAGTCAACCTCTACCCTACATACGTTATGAAGAAGTAGAGGATGCCGACGAATTAGGCAGAAAAGCAATTAGATACGCGCCTATAGCGGACTACGAATTTACGATCCAGGATGCCTGGAGGTTAAAGCCTGCTCCAATCAAAAAACTGATGTACAAAGAAGCTACTAGCACTGCTTTTTTGGTTGAAGAAGATGGTCGGGAGATTGAGTACGACCCAGAAGAATTTATTCTCAAAGCGCAGAGCGATCGCACTTGGTTTCGTCAAATTCTTTTAGCCAATTCCTTCTCGCTCCCCGTACTGGAGATGGCAGTCGGGATCTTGCTTGCTAAGCGCTCTACTACCGATCAACCTCACGCTATGCTAGTACGAGCGCTCAATATCCCTCATACCCATCGAGTCGCAAAGCTTTTAGAAGAAAATTTTCCCGCTCTTGAGGGGAAAGTGCTAGTGATTCATTCCGAACACGAGCAATACGATCTAGCAGGTCGTGCCAGCGTGCTATTGGAAAAATTTTACGCGGGCGAATACTGGGTAGTCGTCCATTGTGGAATGCTAGGCGTAGGTTTCGACCATAAGTGGATATCAATTTCTTGCTGCTTGTGCGTCCTCAAATCGATGTCCCCAGCCGAGCAAGAATGGGGACGAGCATTGCGAAAAGTGCCAGGAGCGCCAGCTGAAGCTTTTCCCGAATTAAATCATCCTAACTGGGCAGTTGTTGTCACTCATTCCGCGTTGGGATTGCGTCCTTTGTTCGAGCAGTTTCAGCATGGGGTATCATCTGATGCGATCAAGGATTTACCAACAGACAAGCCGATCAAACCCGTACTAACAGCTGCCTACGAAGCAGGTGAAACCGTGCTGCAACTGTCCAACACTGCAAGCGTGAAGCAGGGAGATCTGTTAGAAGTGCGCGTACCCGTGGTAGCTCCAGAGTCGCGATCGCCCAAGTTTTCCTTACTTGAGGAACTGGGGCGGACCAATAGCTTACCAGAGGCAAGTGCTAGCAGCAGCGCGACAGTAACTCCCAATGGCAGCGTTGGCGAGGATGCACAATTTCAGCAACTTGAGATCGACTTAACTAGTCCAGATGAGCGGCGATCGCCAGATGTGTTGCCCTGGCAAAAGGAAGCAGACGCAATCTCTCAAAAGTTACATGAGATTAGAAGTTATAAAACCTGTCAAATTCAGGTAGAAGCAGTAATAGATCGTCGACAAGTGCAGATCGCGCCGACATATTTCGACATACCACCTGGAGTAGAAATTGCTAGAGCTAAAACAGATCGCGAACTACCTACGGCGACGTTCTTGCACCATGTTGGGTTGGATTGGCAAGTTTTGGTTGATGGCAAATCGATTTCCTATCAGGATTACAAGAAAAAAATCGTGTTGCAGCAGCAGGGCATGGATTTGGATGCAGATGGAGAAGTTACGATTGGCGGTGTCCGACTCAAAAACACCATGCCTAGAGCAGCCTACGAGATTTTTCTCAAAGGACTGGAGGTAGAGCTATCCAAGGTAGAGATAGAAGTTCCCCAGAGCGATCGCGTCGTGCGGCTGGATAAAGCCAAGTTAGAATTGCAGGCGCGATATAGAGCGCAAGTAAGAAGTTTGGTTAACGAACTGTTTGGGCAACGCGGATTGATCGAAGATGGAGCCTCTGGTCGCTCTCTTGTAGAGCGCCCCGTAGAACTTTTAGCAAAAGCGATCGCCCGCGTACAAGAAAAGGGGCATGAGCCAAGTTTCGCGAATAATTCCGCTCTGCTACATTCAGCAGCATTTGGATATATCAAGGAACAAACAGGCTGTGGTTGGTCGGAGCATCAAGGCGAAGACGAATACCGCGAAGCAGTAAAATTAGCACGTCGTTTCGTGTTGCAGTTGAGAGAGCAACTCCAGTGGCGCTCGTGGCGCTAGGATATGTTTGAACTTTACTTTTTGAGATACTTGAGCTGAGCGAACCTGTGAGTGCTAATCGTGAGAAAGGGCGATCGCGCTTCTAGAATAGAGACAACTGTTGCTGCTGTTGGAGATATTGAGGTTTGATCTTGCGCCACGAAATTACCCAGCGCTTGGTAGTAGCAGGCGAAACGGAATGCAAAAGTTTAGAGTTGAAACCGATAACTTCGCCATCAGCAATTGAGTAACGTTCGTCTCCTACAGTCAAAAAAACCGGACAGCCGATGTTGACTTGCACTACCCAAGCTTCACTCGCCGTATGGTCGCGGTGGGGTTTGATGTAAGCCCCAGGCGGATAGTAGAGGAACAAACAAGCATGGTTGCCAGGGTAGAGACACTGCCCTAGTCGGTAAATTCTTTCATCATGCTCAGCATCAAAGATTTCCACCTGCTGCGAGAGGTTCCAACCTTTGTCAAACCACTTTTCCCGTCTCTCACCAACTGTATACTTACTCACGCTATTATCCAGGGTTGGAGTCTGTTCTTGACACCAATTTAGAAGTGCTGCTAAATCGGTTTTGATAAATCCGTGACGCTGAAAATTCATGGGCGAATAAGTTCAATAGGAATGCCCAAAGCAAAAGTTTGCCAGATTTGGTCGGCAGTCAGTGCCACTACTCCCAACGATCTTGCTAGTGCCAAACACGCCCTGTCTCCTAACGATAGAGCAGGAGCGTCCAGTCGAGCGGCGGCAACAGCTTGGTTGTAGTCAAATTCTTTGAACTCCAAACCAAGTCCCACTAAAGTTTGAGCGACAGGTTCTACCGCCAAGCTTCTAGCGACTAGTTTTCTAGCAACTTCCGACCAATTGACCACGGACATGAAGCAAATTGAATCTGTCAGAGCTGACTGCACAACATCAGCACCCCTTTCGTTGTTAAGCAAAGCTAGGACTGCCGAAGCATCAAGGACGTAGCTACTCATGGGCTGCCTGGTCGCGACGCTCTGCAATCAACTCATCTACTACAGAGGTAGGTGAATTAAAAGTAGAGCGCAACCGTGCAAAAGCTTCCTCTGGCTGTTCGAGTACAATCCGCTTTCCCTCTAAGCGAATAATCAACTTAGAGCCATTAACCAGTCCCAAAAGCTGGCGCAAGTCCGCTGGAATTGTCACTCGTCCTTGTTCGTTGACACGTATAATTGCTTCGGTCATATTAATAAGTCAGTGTCATGTAGTTATTAGTATGACACATATTTGGATTTAATCCCAAAAAAACTTTGTTTTACACCGATAATAGTAAGGAGTGAGGTAGCCCCGTATTTTCGCGATCGAAGCGGAGCATGACGGATGGCGATTTGAATCGTCGTCTTCAAGTAGGTGTAATGCTAGTTTATTGCCTCAATTCCACGTTTGCTTGCCCCTTTAAGGTCAGCAGTTTCGACAACTCTAACTCGTTTCATCATGCAATGGAGATCGCTAAGCGCGAAAAACAAGCAATTGCTATAGTGTGTTAGGCAAGTAGCCAATACTAGAAGCGCGAGCGCGGCTTTCCCGACTTCTTGCTACCCAAGTTAATGAATCGTAGAAAAACTTACGCGCTCTTGACATCTGGCTGGAATCGGCTTCCCCCGTCAATTGGAAAGATTTTCGGCTCTAAAATTTAGCTGTCCCGTAGAATTACAGGACAAGATTTCCAAGTTATTATCTTTTTTTCCCTAGCCAAGTAGAGGATTTGTGCTGTACAACATTCTCAGTTAGTTTGAGAGCGATTGCAAAGAGAGGGAAACAATGTACTGGACAAATCGAATTATATTAACTGATTTTTTCAGGAGGTAATCATGATTGTTGTTTGCGGTGGGATCAAGGGTGGTGGCGGAAAAACGACGATCGCCACTAATCTTGCTGTCATGCGATCGCTAGCAGGAAGAGACGTGCTGTGTGTAGATGCAGACGAACAAGACAGTGCTAGCGATTTCGCGGTAGTTCGGAACGAGGAATTATCTGGTAAAGCTGGTTTTACCGCTGTCAAGCTTCGGGGAGCTGCTGTTAGATCCGAGGCGATCAATATGGCTCCTAAATACGATGATGTCATCATTGATGCGGGTGGAAGAGATAGTTCGGGGCATCGAGCTGCGCTGTCAGTTGCTGATATTTACCTAGTACCGATATTCCCAGGAAGCTTTGACATTTGGACGTTAGAAGCAGTTTCTCGACTGATTGAAGAAGCGAGCGCGATCAACGAGCGTCTCAAAGCAATTTCCTTTCTCAACCGAGCAGATGCTCAAGGTAGCGAAAACGAAGAAGCAGCAGAAATTGTGAAATCAACTGTCGGACTGACATATCTCGACTATCCAATCGGTTTTCGCAAAGCATTTCGCAAAGCAGCAGCGTCAGGTAAAGCTGTGGTGGAGTATAAACCAAAGGATAAAAAAGCAGTTGAGGAAATTCAAAGGCTGTACGAAGCAGTATTCGGTCAAATTTGGATTCGGGAGGAGCGTTAATGGGACTTCGCAGCAAACCAGTATCCCCAGAAGCATTTATTGCTGGGGTAGATTCATCCTACAGTACCGATCTTCACCAACAAATTCAGAAGTTACAACAAGAACTGATGCTGGCGACTCAGCGAGAACGGGAGTTAGTCGCTAATATTGAACGAATGCAGTTTTCAGGTGGAGTAGAGCAACAACAGCTTCAGAGCGAGATTGCCAAATTACGCGATCGCCTCCAGCAGACTCAAGGTGTCGTTCGTTTCGCGATCGACAAGATCCGCCCCAATCCGAAACAGCCGCGTCAAACTTTTGGCGAGGAAGTCGAAGCAATGATGCTCTCGCTGCAAGCAGAAGGGCAGCTCGATCCGGTAATCCTGTTTGAGGATGGAACAATATTCGACGGTGAGTGTCGCTGGCGTTCCGGTCGAGCGCTCGGATGGACTGAGTTGGACTCTGTTTTTATTACTCGTCCGCAAGATGAAAAAACGCTGCTGCGTAAAGCTTATCTTTCCGGTCGTCACCGTCGCAACTTAAATGCCTTAGATCAGGCAGAAGCGCTAGTGGCGATCGCCTGCAACGAAATTGCAGACTTACCTCCTCAAGAAGTTCCCCGCATTATTAGTCGAGTCCTCAAGCGAATACAGCGCGTGCGGGAAATCAAACTGGAGAGTAACCTTCATTTGCAACCGCCCCAAAAGCAGCAGATAGCTATAGAGCAAATTAAAGAAAGGGTAGAAATTGATGCAGTTGAGGCTAAAGTTTGGATGCTCTTCCTGGGATTACAAGAACACCCTGCTTCACTCGATCGCAACATTTTTCCAACCCTCAGACTTTCGGTAGACCTAAAAGAAGCAATTCGGCATCAACGATTGGGCTGTCCTCAAGCATTAGCTCTCAATAGTTTGTCAGATGCTGAGCTAGCGATTGCCCAGAAGAAGGCGCTAGAACTCCGCGCTGCTGGAATTGAAGTAGTAACAACTCAAAATTTGTCCGAAGCAGAAACTAAGAAATGGGTGAAACAACAGAAGCAACGTTTTACGGGAGACAAACTTGTTTCGCAAGCGAGAAACAAACAGGGCGATCGGGCAATTGCCAGTCTTCGCAATTTAGATTTACAAATGCTGTTTTCACCAGAACAGCGTCAGGAATTAGAGGCTCTGCTGCGAAGCAAGCTTAAGCAGTTAGAAGAATTAGAGTTAAAAAATGCTAGCTGATGGGGAATAACTCATAAATGCCATCGAAAAAGGTTTCCGTCAAAGAATACACCGTCCGCGCTCACGAGCGTATAATTCACACGCGGTTATACAAGTTCATCTGTCAGCAGTGCAGCCAGCCAACAGAGAGGGAGACATATGGACCTAAACCGTTGTATTGCGAGAGTTGCCGTCCACCAAGCTGGCGAGCAATTGAAGATCCAAAGTCTAAAAAGAAGAAGCCTAGACCCGTACTGGTCAAACAGGCAAAGAGTAAAACAAAGGCGTAGCAGTTGGGAAAGAAAAAATAGAATGTAGCTGGGCAGCC
The DNA here is from genome assembly GCF_014696895.1 of Chroococcidiopsis sp. [FACHB-1243]. Lineage (NCBI taxonomy): Bacteria > Bacillati > Cyanobacteriota > Cyanophyceae > Chroococcidiopsidales > Chroococcidiopsidaceae > Chroococcidiopsis > Chroococcidiopsis sp. [FACHB-1243]. The sequence goes on from NZ_JACJQX010000096.1 coordinate 7,364, forward strand.
AAAGCCGACACTTTTAGCTTTTTGGCTCAACGGCATTACGTTCGTCTCTTGCTCCCCGATGTCTAAATTTCACTTAAACAGTGCGATTGTCTGAAAGTATTCCTCAAGAAGCACGAGAGCATTTCCGCTCTGCGAACAACCCGCACAAGCACCCCAAACAGCGAGAATCGGCTATCCAAAGAACGAGTGCGTCTAACCTCTGCCGCGCTTGCTATCTTAGGTAGAGCAGATTCCCTCATTCCTAACGACTCTATGATGGAAAAATACCGGAAACTAATCAAACGCCAACGTCCTGAAAAGATCGAAGAAAGCGCTGATTCTGGAGCGAGAATACCTTCTCTAAACCAAGTTACCCAACCGATAAAGTCTCCAGATGCACCTGCTCTAGAGCAAGCGAGCGATGAAACAGCAGAAGTGCCAAGCTCGCCAGGGCGCTGGGAAGCTTTAAACGCATACCCATCGAACTCATTGACTTATTCTCAGTGGCAGCAAGAGCTGAGGGAGATCGAGTGGGAGATTGAGAACGAAGTTTGGGAGTCTTGTCCCTATGACTAAAATGTTAGTAGTTTTGACCTAACGGGAATTTTCGCTCGATTGCACAAGCGAGAGAACAACTTGGTTTGAGGTTGTCCTTGCTAGAAGAAAATTTTGGGATTGAGCGCTTGTGCGAAACCATTCCGAATCTCCTATTCATCCCGTTGATTTTGAGTAAGAAGTAGCCCTGACCAAGCTTTGCCTGTATTCGACATTCTCAATTCTTCAACATTGATGTTTAATCTGATGGTGAGACAGCGATCGCACCTAAAGAAACCCAAACTCCAGATTGACTGTAGAAATCTTCCCGTTGTTCTAACTCAAAATCTCCCGACAGAACAGCTAACCAAGTTTTGACTAATCTCATTTTCCGCTCCGACTTTAGTGTAGTTGTAGTTGAAGAGTCTATGTGTTCTACCAGCTCGACTAATGGTAAGCACCTGGCTGACGTACTCACAAAACAATCGGCGATCGCACGCTTCCAGAGCGAAAAATCTTCAGTATGGGCAAGCGCAACTATGAAATCTTTTTGCTTTGCATCAGATAGGGTTGAATTATCTTCTGCTTCTAGTTGTTCGACCATTGCCAATACTGCTGACTTATCTACTTGTCCGACTAGTGGGACTTTGTAGAAAAGTAAGAAAAAATAGAGATACAATACAGTCACCGAGGTAGTTTTACGTCAGTCTCAACAGGAGCAGCGTAAATGAAAGATCAAGTAAGTGCAGCGATGCCAGCATGTTTTGATAACTGGTGTCGTCGGTTCGACGATATATTTTCTCGCCAAAAGCAGA
>NZ_JACJQX010000097.1:0-8617 GCF_014696895.1 Chroococcidiopsis sp. [FACHB-1243]
TGTCTCAAGTAAAATTTATTGAATCAATCTTTGGAATTGCTGCATAGAGAAATGTGAACGATACAGATCGTTCGTCTCTAAAAGATCTTTGCGACACAACCGCATTTCCTGGCATTGTAATTTCAGTACAATTATTGTTCGGCGGCGGCAGCCCTGTAGCAGACCCTCTCGTCTAATCCACGACATCTTCGGATCGGCGCAAAGGTTAGTTCCCTTTTGTATAGCATTCGCGGCTGAGCGGCAGCCCTAGGTGAACTTTCTTCGACTTGGAGGAGCTTCGTATGGCAAGCGACGATCGCAGCAATAACGTGGAGACAGGCATGGAGCCGGAAGTCGCTAACTCTGGGATCGTGCGACCGCCTTTTATCTACCTGGGCGCGATCGCCTTGGGTCTGTTGTTGCATTTCGCCTGGCCAGTTCCGCTCGTGTCTCGTGCAGTGAGCGTGCCACTCGGAGGCATTGTAGTGCTTGTCGCCGTCGCTCTGTTTCTCTGGGCTGTTCGCACGTTTCGGACCGCTGGCACGCCCGTTCCGGGCAATCGTCCCACCACCACGATCGTGCGTGCGGGTCCCTATCGATACAGCCGCAATCCCATTTATCTGTCTTTCTCACTGCTCCAGCTCGGTGTCGCACTCTGGGTCAACAGTCTCTGGCTACTAGTCACCCTCATACCAGCGGTGGCGCTGATGTCGTTCGTGGTCATTCCGCGAGAGGAGCACTACCTGGAGAGCCGCTTCCCGTCGGACTACTTGCCCTATAAGGCTTCTGTTCGTCGCTGGTTATAGACAGCCACCGAGCAAGGACATGGAGCTGACACGCAGGAGCGCACATCTCATTACTGGTGTGCTTGTACGCGATCGCAACATGTGTCGTAAACTGTTTCCATTGCACTCATTTGTCGTAAACTGCTTCCATTGCACTTAACACTTGCTTTTGCCTTGGGGTGAACCAAGGTCGGCGGCAGAGAAATTCGATTTGCGCCTCATCAATCGGATCGAGCTGACACTCCATCAGTCGCTTAATACGCTCGTAAATTTTCCTGACTTCTGCTTGAGTCTGTTGTGAATCAATCGGTTTCATCTGATCCTGTTTCACTTCCAAAGTCCCGTTATATACTGCTGCTTTTACAGTAAAGCGGCTTTCTACCTCAATCGCGATCGCCCAGCAGCCATTATATTTTTTTTCGTCTCCCACCAGACGTTGCAAGAAGAAAACTTCACCTTCAAAACAGTAGTCAGAAGCTAAATGAATAGACTTGTGTTTGATTTTTTCCACTACACTCCTAACAATACGACCCGTGGGGACTTTACCTTCAGCTTGTTTTACAGCTTGTTGCCATACTTGCCGTTGTTGTTCTGGTTCCAGGTTGACCAAATCCCGCACCTGGCGTTCGCTAGTCGGTAGAACTTGTCTTTCCACGATCGGTGCGCGATCTTGTGTACCATTGGTACACAGATCGTTAGTTTCACTGTTTTGTGTACCATTGGTACACAAATTTTCAAAGACGATTGCCGCTTCGATTAGCTGGTAAGGGCGGCGGCGAGTATATCCAAAGCGGGCATAGCAATATTCCTCAAAAGACCGATGAGTGCTTCTATATAGCCTTTGCTCTTTAAGTTCCCTCAGAGCTACCCCTGCTTCAAAAAATGCTCTTTCTACCTTTAACTCTAACCGATGTCGTTCTCGCTCCTCGTCAGGAGTCAATTCCTCCAAGACTTGGACTGGAGCAGGAGTAGCTTCAATCCCTGCATTCAACATTGGCGTAAACCTTTGGTTAATTTGTAACAAACCATAGAGATCTCCAGCTAGTTTTAGGCAAGAGCAATATTCTCTATCGCATTAGCTATCTCGACATTTGATAAAGAAATTTCATCGCCACCAGGAGCAAGAAACATCCAGCATTCTTCCGGCGTGCCTATGCAAGCCACTGAAACAAATTTACACCTCTCGACTATCTTCCAACCAGTGGTACGATCGCTCGTCAACTGCGTCACCTGTCGAATTGTAAAAGTTAGCCATTCCAGAGCAGCCCTAAGTAACTTTTCTGGCAGCCAAAAGAGTTGATTCAAAGCATGAAAATTAGAACATAGATAAGTTCTCAGCAGACTAGCAATCCACTTGCGTTGTTCGGAGGTCATCTGTCTGGCGGCTTTTGTCAATTTTCTTGGATTGCGATCAACTATCTGCACCAACTCTACCCAAGTAGTGCATTGCAGAATTGTCGTTGCTAGCTCTCGTGCAGCGAGTAAACCTTGGACTTGAGCTGGCGAAGCTTGGGCAGTTGGGATTGAATTAAGGCGATCGCCAACTATTCCTATTTCAGATGGCAACCCATTAGAATCGCTGGCTACACCAGAAACGGACGCTTTCACGTTCCGATCGATTGCCCGTTCGCTATCTGACTCGTTGCTATTAGCTTCGTTCACCAAGTCCATTCGAGGATCGCTTTGAGTATGCGAACCATTTATACCGTTGCAATTAACATTTGCATTCAATTGCCCAGTCAAAAGATTTGTCACTGGTGACACTTCATTTTGAGGTGACGCTTGCAACTGTTGTGTTTGTGTAGTTTCAGGAAATGTCTCCACTGTCACCAGCTCTGTTCCATTAACATCTGGCTGGGGTGCATTCGCCGTGCCAGCAACGAAACGCACGACGCGCCCGCTCTTTTGCACGATTCCCTTTCCCATCGCTTCTAATTTGTAATACAAGTCAATCGTGTAGGCAGCAACGTTTCGCCCTATCTCTTTGGCACGGCGTTGTAGTGCCTTGATGTTACGGTAAGCATCCCGCACTGCTAAACCATCAGGGGAAGTTGCAGCCAGATCCCAAATCTTGGTCAAGACAGAACTGATGGAATCGCTGTCTGTTGCTGAGTGCTGCACTATCTCAAAAGTAGAGCGGTAGTAGCGGCATAAATCTACAGCACGATTTAACGTATCTAACTGAATTTCGTGTCGTGGACGCTGTGGCTCGTGATAGCACTCGATGATATGCAGAGCTAGTGCGATTCGCAGTAATTGCCCTGGTAGTTTTCGCATCCAAGCGCGAATTGCTGGTGTTTCGGCTAATTCTGCCTGTTGCCCGATCTGCTCGTAAACTGTACCGTAACGAGCATCAGCAGCAGATGAGAGTTTAACGATCCCCGCTGGAAATTGAGTGTCTATCCAACGGTAAAATAGGGGTAGTTGCTCAGCTAATCGGCAGTATCCTTCCACTCTTTTAGCTGGTTGCACTTTTGGCAGTGCAAATAGAAACCGCGCTTGTAGCCCTTGAGCATCGTCAGGGTCTTGAAAGATTTTGCGAAATACCCCTGGTTGGAGTCCACCAGCTATGCTCAGGCGAGATGAGGCTAGATAGTAACTATCTTCATGCATGACCCGATCTACTGGAGCAGAAGCACCGTCCCACATTGGTAAAAGGCATTCTAATCCTTCACCTTCGCCTTTTGTAGTAAACTGACCTAAAGATTTGAACAGCCCTGCTATTTCGTCCCTCGCCCACAGAGAACCGTTTTCGCCTTGCTCTGACAAGCGTTTCATCACTGCCTGAATCGTGGCAACTTCAAATAAAAACTTACGTTCGGGCATTGGAGCTGCTGACTCATCAGCATTGTCTTTTTTATTTTGAGATTGCTTGTACTCTTGCCACTCAGTTTTGAAACGATTGTATTCCTGTTCTTGCCAAGCTTTTAAGGGAGAAAGGATCAGCCCCTCAGCTCTGCTTTTTCCCGTGCCAGATTCCGCCACAGAACAAGTCCAAGCGATCGCCGGAATTTTGTGGGAACCGACATCGAGAACGTTTTTCTTTCCTACTAATGACAAGGTTGTAGGCATTAAGTACTGCCACAGCATAATTGGGTCGATATTCAGTACGCGCCCGTCGTGGAGAAGGTCTTCTGCTAGGTGCGGCAAAGTTAGTTGGAAATCTAGCTTGTAGTCTTTCCACTGGATGAATCGGTCGAGCTGCTGTTCGTCCTGCGGCATCACCTCTTCAGATGGAATGCGCTGGGATGCTACCAACTGCCAAAATGCTCCCTTGGAAATCCCCGATCGCTGTTGCAGGGCATCGAGATGAGCTTGTTCCTCCCACTGGGGCAATCCTTTGGCTAAAAGCTTGGTGACACTGGTGACAGTGGTTGAAAGAACTGTTGGGTCTAGGTTTAACTCGTCACTCCTACTGGGACTGTCACTGGTGACACTGCGAATTCGATCTAGCTCTGACTGCAACTCTTCCACAGATGAAGTCAGATTATTTCCTTTTTTCGCCAACTGACCCATCCGATCAATGCGATCGAGCAGGAGGTGACGATGGTATTGTTCTAGAAGTAGACTGGCGTACTGTTTGATATTTCCAGAGTGAACCATGCGTCCCAGAATCAGTGCTAGCTTGGTTCGTCCCCCGATGGATTCCAAAGCTCCCTGCTCCGATAGCCGGAAAGTTACTGCTAGCAAGTCGGGTTGTAAGCCAGAGCGGTGCAATTCCAGCATCACCATAAAAATTTTCCGGTGAGCGGAAACAGAGAACGCTTGTATAGATAAACCCTCCACCGCTGCGATCGCATTTGGATCGAGCAGAATTGCCCCTAAAATGTTTTCTTCTAGCTCAACAGCTTGCAGGGGTACGAGGGGAGCAGGATGAAAGTCAATGCTAGCAATCATAGCAGCACCTCGTCAGCCAACGCATAGGAGGGAAGAGATACTGCAACTAGCCACTGGCTCAAACAGCTGTAGCCAAGAAAATTTTTATTTTGTTGTGAAAAGTACTTGTCAAATGCCGTGCAGAAACGGCACAATGTAGCCATATGAAACATCGTGTCTTAACCCCCATAGGTAAGCAATTTTGGGTTGAGATTGTCCGGTAGCGACTGGTAAGGACTGCTGACACAGACCTTACCGCACAGCTCCGGCACTTTTATTTGGTCTTGTAGAGTTAGCAGTAACTTAGCTATCTGCTTCATTCCACTTTTACGTCGAAGCTGGAAAGTCTTTCCAGTACCGCCGGAAGATCAATAATAATTTCCGAGAAGTTAATCGACTACAGTAATTTTGCTGTCAACCTCCTGTTGAGTTGCGACAAGGTGCAATACGTGTATGTAAGGAGAGATTAGCACTGATACGACTTAACCTCAAGGGGGTCAAAACAGCTATACGCCGGAGTTACAGGTGGCAAATACGCCGGAGTTACAGGTAAAAACATACGCCGGAGTTACAGGTGAATTGAGATGACATACGCCGGAGTTACAGGTAAAGTAACATCCGAAACATTTCCTTTTTGGCTTTGAAAGACTTATGTGATGAGACTTTGCGACAGTAGAACTTCAAAAACTATACGCCGGAGTTACAGGTCAAAAACATACGCCGGAGTTACAGGTGATTTGGCACGACATACGCCGGAGTTACAGGTAAAAACATACGCCGGAGTTACAGGTAAAGGCTCAAAAAACATACGCCGGAGTTACAGGTAAGCCGCTTTGTCCTCGAATCGAGAAATGCTAGACGCACTCTCTTGCAATATCTTGAGGAGATAGAAAGAAAAGTATTAAGAATTCTTGCGATAATTTGTGGTGTTAGGTGCATATAGAAAAGTTAGAGCTATTGGAGTATAAGAAAAGTTAGAGCTAAAGGTGACGTATACAGGTGAACGAGAAGAACGAAGAAACAGCATTTCCAGTGGACGGGCAACTGCTAATGATATTGCCTAGAGCAGGTGCTTCCGTCAAAAACCCTGACGTGCGCCTACCCGTATTGCGTTCTGATGCAGATGGGTATTACATAGAGATGAAAGTCGAAGCTGATGCCACAGATGCGAGTGAAGTGGCGTTGACTCGTCGTGTACCTTTGGAAGATCTTTGTGCTGAAGAATGGGAAGAGTTAAAACAGCAGTATTCTAAGCTAGATTTCAAATCTTGCATTGATGAGGGAATTCATAAGGGACTAGAGAAAATCCAAGACCGTAGGATTCAACGGTTGTTCATGGCACTACTCACCTTTCTCAATCCTAGGCAAGTATCGATCGTGCTGTACTTCTACAAGCAAGCAGCGAGGCAGGGAAATGGACCAATAGTGTCATTTCGCTCTAACGATTTGCTAGAAAGTTTAGGTTACACCCGTACAAAAGAGGGCGGATTTGCTTCCAAGCTGCGATCGCAACTCAACCAGGATTTAGTAACCCTACATCGAACTGAATTGATTTTAGCTCAGTCACTTAGAAAAGGAGATAATGTTGGTGCTAAAGTAACTATCAAAAGCGTTTTACGAATTAAAGATTATGAAATAGATAGCGTACCGCGCAACTTCGATTTGATTCAAGCCGCTGACTATACTTACGAATTAGCAGATGCTTATACAGTTTCGCTTGAATTTTTTGAGGGTCCGAGTCGCACGGGAGAATACGTGCTTTTTGCTAATAGTTTAAATATTAGTCAAAAGCTAGGTAGCAATGCCAAAAACAACTACAAAACAAAGCTTTTAGTTTATCTTGCTAGTAGAATGAAGTGGGATAAACTACAAGATGGCAAGTACTTGACAATCTCCAAGCATTACATACTTAAAAATTTGGACTTGTTAGGCAGCAATCCATCTAGAAATAATCAACTATTATGGCGAACAGTAGAAGAATTAAAACAAGAAGAATATATATTGGGAGCGCAAGAGTTCCCAGGAAAGAGAAAAGCAATTAATATCCAATTTCAAATTAATACTGATAAGATGTGCTCTTGATAACTCCTAATATTTGATTGAAATTAAACCGGAAAGATGAAGTATAACGGTTGTCAAGCGATTGCTGCCGAACTGAGGCAAAGGCAGTATTATATTTGCCTCAAACTTGAGAAAATTTGTAGAAGTTTTCTAAGTCTATCGCAAATATTATAAAAAAATCTTTGTATATTTTGAAATTAGCAAATAATTATTTTATGCAACTGTTACTATTGGATTAAATTTCATTAAAACTAAATGTAATAATATTTTATTTTTTAACCAAAAATTATTGAATTAGTAAAAATATTACTAAAATATTAATTTATCATCATTAAATGCAATGTTCAATAAAGTTTTTTATCTCTTAATGGTAGCTAGAAGAAAGGTAAATATACAGTTCTGTATCTTATTCAGATTTAGATTGAAAAGCTAAATACACCATTTAAATTATATAAAGCATTGCCGTTGAGGAGAAATACGATAATGTTCTGAGAAAATTTAAGCTCTTTATCTGTTCTTGCTAAAGTAGATTTGAAAGTAAGATGAGCCAAGTAGAAGAATTTAGTAGGTTAAAGCCTTTAGTAACTGAACAGATTTGCTCTAATTTATCTACAACCGCTTTCCAGTCAGTGATATTCGTATTTACATATTTTACTACCTAAGCTCAGACATAAACAGCTAGTCAAAACAGCACCTAGTATCAAAAAAAATATGTCGAAATTGAGATCTGTACAGTTGGAAGAAGAGTAAATAAGTACAGTTTTATTGTATTCAGTTAAATATTTATGACTAAAAGAAGAGAAAGTACAGCAATGTCTACAGAACACATATCTAACGAAGCTAGTAATGAGTCTAATGTAGAAAATACAAACTCAGAATTGCAGAAAGCAAACCAAAAGCGTTTAGTAATAGTAACTGGTGACAAAGGAGGTGTAGGAAAGAGTATGTTTTCTAGAGGATTATTACAGGTATACGTTAATAAAAAGATTAATCTTGTAGCCTACGATGCTGATAAACGCAATCCTCAGTTAGAGCGATATTACGGAAAAGATACTGTAAGATGCCTTGATATATTCAATCGGGGCGAAGCTGATGTTTTATTAGTAAACTTGGACGAGCAGCAGCCGCCTATCGCTTTATGGTGGTGTTCTAGATTGGTTGCTTGACTATAATGAGTAAGAAGTAACCAGTAGAGAGCTGAGTAAACTATTATGACCGTTTGGCTACCAGTTGAATGCCCGCATTGTCACAGCACAGAAGTAGTCAAACATGGTAAATCAGTAGTAGGCAAACAGCGTTATCGTTGCCAAAACACTAATTGCCCCTACCGTACTTTTGTTCTGAGCCAGACTTATCCAGGACGGACTAGACAAGTCAAGCAGCAAATTGTGGAGATGACGCTGAATGGAAGTGGGGTGAGAGATATTGCACGGGTGTTGCGCGTTAGTCCCACAACAGTAATTCAGGAATTAAAAAAAACTCACACAGCTCAAGCAAGTGAATCAAAAACTCTTGCAGTGGTTAAAACCTGAGAGCATAGAGGTAGATATTGTCCGAGTTGAAGAGTCTCAAGAAGCTGATGTTGGCGAGTCAGAACTGGACGAGATGTGGAGCTATGTAGCTAAAAAGAGCAATCCTCGGTGGTTATGGCATGCCATTGACCGTCAAAGTGGAAAAGTTTTAGCTTATGTGTTTGGTCGTCGCAAAGATGAAGTCTTTCTCCAACTCAAGAAACTACTAGTGGGACTTTGTAGAAAAGTAAGAAAAAATAGAGATACAATACAGTCACCGAGGTAGTTTTACGTCAGTCTCAACAGGAGCAGCGTAAATGAAAGATCAAGTAAGTGCAGCGATGCCAGCATGTTTTGATAACTGGTGTCGTCGGTTCGACGATATATTTTCTCGCCAAAAGCAGA
>NZ_JACJQX010000098.1:0-7671 GCF_014696895.1 Chroococcidiopsis sp. [FACHB-1243]
TCTCTGTGTGCAACTCATAATCCTTACTCAAACGCCGAAATCGATTCAGCCAGCCGAACGTCCTTTCGATTACCCAACCACAATACCTACATAAACCATAAACAAAATTCTTCAGCTATCGTCAGTATAGAAGGGTTACTAGGGTTGGTAGCGTTGGTCGCACGATACCAAGTAACTGCAGATTCCGGCACTCAGGAAGGTACGGTATGTCAAAGCGAGAAATCCCCCCCCGTCCAGTCCGCCAACAGTAGATCGATTGTGGCGGCAGTTACCAGTAGCGAATCGTCAACGACTGATATGGCTGCTGGCTCAACTGCTAGTTGGTCAGATAACACTGACCGAGGAGGAGAGCCATGAACTACAGGTCTAATGTGCGAGAATTACGCTCCGAGAGGATTCTACCCGTTCATCTGGAGCGTCTAGCTGTTGTCTATATACGACAATCTACCCTGCAACAAGTGCGCTTAGCATCAAGAATCAACGCGACTTCAATACGGGTTAGTGGAACGTGCCCAAGCTTTGGGGTGGAGTTCAAATCGGGTTTTGGTGATTGATGATGACCTAGGAAAATCAGGGACAACAGCCGAAGGACGCGAGGGATTTCAAAGGCTGGTAGCAGAAGTCAGCTTGAATCATGTGGGCTTAATTGTGGGAATCGAGATGTCACGACTGGCGCGTTCGTCCAAAGACTGGCATCAACTGTTGGAAGTCTGTGCATTATTCAGGACACTAATTGCAGACTTAGATGGGATCTACGACCCCAGCCAGTATAATGACCGCCTGTTGTTGGGACTCAAAGGCACCATGAGTGAAGCCGAATTGCACATCCTCAAGCAACGGATGCAAGAGGGGAAGCTGAATAAAGCACGACGCGGTGAATTGAACTTTGCTCCACCGATTGGTTACATTCGCCGTCCGTCGGGTGAAATTGCATTTGACCCTGATGAGCAAGTCCAGCAGGTCGTGCGGCTGATTTTTCGCAAGTTTGAAGAATTGGGAACACTCAACGGTGTCCTAAGATACCTAGTCCGGCATGATATCCAACTAGGTGTTCGAGTGCGGGTTGGCGCGAATAAAGGTGATTTGGAATGGCATCGCCCAAACCGAATGACGCTGCAAAATCTACTCAAGAATCCGGCTTATGCTGGTACATACGCCTATGGTCGTCGCCAGATTGACCCACGCAAGCAACAACCAGGACGACCAAAAACGGGTCGCGTGGTGAGTGCCCTAGAGGATTGGCATGCACTGATTCCAGATTGTTTTCCTGCTTTCATTTCCTGGGAGCAATATCAACAGAACCTATCTCGCCTGCAAGCCAATCAAGCCCGTGCAGATGTGATTGGAGCAGCACGTCATGGTTCGGCTCTTCTGTCAGGTCTTCTTGTTTGTAGCTACTGTGGCTGTCGCATGACAGTGCATTACAGCGGTCAGGGACGAACGCATGAATATCTTTGCAATCGCTTGTTAAGTGATTATGGCGGCGAACGCTGTCAACACCTATCAGGGATAGCACTCGATAGAGCCGTTACTCAGCAAGTTTTGGCGGCATTACAACCTGCTGCACTGGAATTATCCCTACAAGCTGCCACTCAACTGGAACAGGAGCGAGCCCAACTCAATCAAATTTGGCAACAGCGGTTGGAGCGAGCTGCATTTGAGGCAGAGCGAGCTGGACGGCACTACCGTCTGGTTGAACCAGAAAATCGTCTCGTGGCGCGGCAACTAGCACTCCTAATGGGAAGAAAAGCTGGCTGAGCAGCAACAGTTGCAGGAAGATTATCAGCGTTTTTGTGCCCAACAACCACGACAATTATCACCAGCCCAACGAGCTGCCATTGAGCAGCTAGCCCATGAGATTCCTGCTCTTTGGTCAGCGCCAACAACGACTCCTGCTCAACGCAAGGAGATCGTTCGCCAGTTGATTCATCGCATCATCGTGCAGGTTCACGGACACAGCGAACACATTACCCTTACGATTGAATGGATAGGGGGTAGTATGACTCAACATCAAGCGATTCGTCCCGTAGCCAAGTGGGAACAATTGAGTTACTACCCGCAACTGTGCCAGCGAATACGCACATTGGCAGCAACAAAACTCACTGCCGCCGAAATCGCCCAGCAACTGAATCAACAAGGCTTTCGTCCCCCAAAACACTGTACTCGATTCGAGCGTCCAAGTGTGCTAGAGCTGATGCAACGCCTGGGAATATACCAACGTCGTCCCAAAGGTATTGACAAAGAACCACTGGCAGCCAATGAGTGGTGGCTGCCCGATCTAGCACGTCAGTTGGCAATTCCCAACACTACGCTCTATGCTTGGGTCAGGCGAGGTTGGGTCAAGGCTCGGCAACAGCAGACCTCACCATATCGATTAATTGTTTGGGCAGACTCAGCAGAGCTAGGACGGCTAAACCAATTTCGTCAAAGTTCTTTGAGTGACCGTATGCGACAACAGTGGTTAGAGAAAGAGTTGCTTCAACCACACTAGGCAGCTATACCGTAGGATCAATTCAGGAGGAGAATTTATGCCCTACAAAAATCACCAATCGGCGCTGCTCAACCAGCATTCATCTGTTGAAGTTTATGAGGGCATTGTAGCTGGGTCATCTCCACAATCCATCGCTTCGGCAATCGCTCAAATGTTTTCGAGATCCGTTCAATCACCTCAACACGAACTTGTTCTCCACAAACTTGCTTGACGGCTCGAGCAAAGTTTTCTCCTGAGTAGCCAGAATCTACCCAAACAACTTCCAATTTGGACAATTCCGGAGCAGCTTCATCCAGTACAACCACCGCGCCCAAGCGTTCCGATGCATTAGCTTCGGTGACCAAAACGCCAATCAGCAATCCAAGAGAATCTACAACGAGATGGCGTTTACGCCCTTTAACCTTCTTGCCACCATCAAAGCCGTAGACCTCCCCCTTTTTTCCGTTGTCTTGACCGATTGAGAATCGGCAATAGCAACGGTTGACTGTTCATCTCGCCCTAAATCCTGTCGTAGTTGATGACGCACAGAGTCGTGAAGAAGCTGCCAAATACCTTTGCGCTGCCATTTCTGAAAGTAGCCATATACCGTTGTCTAGGGAGGAAGATCGTGAGGCAGCATTTCCCACTGACACCCAGTACGTTGCACGTAGAAAATGGCATTGAGAATTTCTCGGACATCCACTTCTGGTGGATGTCCAAATCCCTTGGGTGTAGGTAGAAGCGGCTTGAGAATTAACCACTCGGCATCGCTTAAATCACTTGGGTAGGGTTTGCGGTACGGATTCTCAATCGTCGGTAGACGGCTCATCGACAACAACATCACTACACTCAATTTAGCCTATAACCCAACACAATCAGATTCAGTTCTTTTTAGATTTTCTTTACGAATCAGCTCTAATACATCTTTATTAAAAATGTATGACATTTTTTTTTAGCTGATGCGTGATTTTGTAACGTATATATTTACTTTCTAGCAATTATAATTATCAGATTGTTAGAGTCATTTTTAAAATTTTTATTAACTTAAAATTTTAGCATTCGCTTTCGATGCATTTAATCCGGTGATTGATAATTTCATCAAGCGCGTTGAGATAAAAAACCAATTGCTCTTGTTTAGACTTTAATGCTTCTTGGATAACTATTAAGTTTCCTATTGCATGTTGTTTATTAATATAGTTGACAAAGATGTAATAATCTTCTTTAAAATTTTTGACAACATTCAATCGTTTCCGCTCCTCAATTAAAGGATGGCCAGGGTTTTCTCTTTCAATCGAATTAATAAGAGCTTCGGCTTTTCTAAGTTGTTGTTCTAATTCTTGAAACAAACTATACATAAACTTAAAACCTTTTTTATTTTTAAAACATCTAAAAAATCAAATAAAAATTCTACCATGCAGTAAGTTTGTAATTTGAGAAAAATAAAATGAAGGAAAGATATATTTAATCCTGAAATTAGTGTATTTTTTGGTCTACAAGAACAACCTTCTTTTTTAGAAAAACCATACATATATAATTAATATGATTGTTTAATTTAATTGTACAACATTCATAAACAAATAAATAATTGAGAAATTTACAAACTGTGAATATGCTTGTGTCTTGGTATATATTTTTTTATGGGATAGCAAAAACTATGAATGGTTTTCCTTTTGCACGAATATAGTAGATTTGAATTGGTTGTGAGTTATACATTTTCCTACTATTACTAAGTACTCGTTAAAAGCTGAATTTTGGAGCTGATACTATATAGATAAATTGTATTTATATAGATTTATATCTACTAAGGTTCAGTCTCATTATCCTCATTATCAAGTTGTTCGTCTTCTAGAGAAGTTGATTTATTGTCCAAGCTATCCGAGCGATCGAGATTGTCGGAAGTTGTATCCATACTTGGATCGCCTTCATTACCTGATTCACCTTCATTATCCGAGCTATTTTCTGTGGAAGCACTACCTGGTTTTATTGATGGATTTTCTTTTTTTGTATCAGATTGGCATAGGGTTTCTAAATTTAGCACCGTACCTTCTGACGTTTGCATATAGCAAAGAAAATTACTATTTGGTAAGTTTTTACTAATCTTATCGACTAAGATAGGATTTGTTGAAGTTAAAGATAGTAAACTGAAACTTGATATATGGAGGAAGTTTAACATGATGAGTTAATAGCAACTAAGTGGAAGAACTGAAAGATAATGAGCGATCGCAGGATAGTAGTTAACGCCGTGCTGTCTATTCATTTTGCCTTACAAGTCAACTTTTCACTAAACAAGAAACTAAGCAATAAGATTAAGCAATAAGATGTTGTTTCAAGTTAGATAATTTTTGCAAAGCTTGAAAATTTTCAAATTCAGAAATTGAATGCAATTTTTCTACACTACTGAACGTCTCTAAAAGTTGATGGCAGGAAGCTGTTAAAATTTCAATGTAAGTATCTCGTACATCTTCAACAGTCGAGCAGTTGAGCAATTCAAGTGCTAGCATAATTTTAAATAACGAGTCGCACCACTGCCGTGACAAAATCTCTTGGAGAGTTATATTTTTCTGTACGGCTTTTTCGAGATATACTGATAAATTAGATGAATAGCGACTATTATTTCGCTTTATAGTTGCCTCGCACTGAAGAATATCTCGCCGTAGCTGTCGTCCTCTAAAAGTATTTGCCATTAATGCTAGAGATTTCCAGCAATCAACGCTAATTTTGACGATTCTGGGATCGCCTGGATTACCCAAACGATTTGAATTCACTTGAGGTTGAAGTGGGAGTAATTTGATAGAGAAATCCTCTGTTTCAGTAAAAGATCTAAAAAGAACTTTTTTAGCTTTATACTTATCCTGAAAACCACTCCATTTCCAAGCGATATCAAAATCAATAGGAAAACGATCGACAGAATTGACTAATTCAAGCAGTTTCTGAAAATTGTATTTATTCTCTCCAGAGTATCTAGTAGATGCTGTCTCTTGTGAATTCATAACACTAAGATTTTCTTGCTAGCGGTTACCGATTTGAATTGTAGGCTGGAAATATCCTACTTATGTAAGCGATTGACACATGGAGAAGATTTCTGGTTCAACTGTCTGTTTGAGGCTCTTGACAAAACTTGACTGTTAGTAGCAGTTTTTAGGTTTTGTTAAAAAATTATTAACCTAAAAAATTTTGACCGTGCTACAGCTCAGATTTAATTGACTGTTTGGTATTTGCGTTCTCTGAAAGAGTAGTAAGACAATCCTTTCAACACTTAGCTAAAAAATTAGCCTGTGCCAGTACTCGCTATTAAATCGAGTTTTAGTTAATCTCTTCTATATAAACTTAGCTCAATATCCAAAATAATTAAATAACTAAAAGGCGTTTTACATAATATTTAACAGAAAATTTTTCAATTGCTAAATTTGATACATTGAGTGAGCGAAGAAGGAGAGCAGATAGGAAACAGAACTCATGAGATGCGAAGCGTCGATCGCGCTCCTGCACGGCACATTTACTTGTCTCGACCGATCGTACTCCGAACTAACAATCGGGACATAAGTGGTGGTACGCTATCACCGATTATTCGCCCTGCAACTGCGATTTGTTCTGGAAAAACATGGCTTTGTTGCATGAATAATTTGAGAATCGCTCCTGTTTGTTTCTAGCCAGGATTTAGTTTTCTACTTTGTAGCTCTGGGGCTTACCCAAATGAATCATTCGATTCAGTGCTGCACATTTGAGGAATAATTCAACAGCTTGATTATCAAACAGACGGCGACGCAACGTTCCCCCAAAGATGGTCTTGAATCGAAACATCGTTGTTTCTGCCTCATATCGTCGGTGGTAACCACTCTCTTGCTTCCATTGTTGCCGTCCAACTTCGTCAATCCGTTCCAAAACTCGATTGCGTGAATGCACCTCCCCAGTTTCTGGGTCGTCTGACCACATCACCGCATCGAAAGCGTGGGGGAATCGTCGCTTTCGCCCCTCGGGCAGCAATTTCGTCATAACACGAAGCTGTGTCATACGCTCCATCCCCTGACACTTGCTCGATCTTTTCTTCAACCCCATCGAGGATATCGGCAAAGGCTTCATCATCACTCAGATTGTTCGTACTAGCAACTGCTGCCAATATGGAGAGCGAAAAATTTCGGGGGAGATGAGGTACGCAACGCGGTAGGATGACCCCATGTCCGATTCTTCCGAACCCATTATCTACCAATTAAAGATAGTGTTGCTTGGCATCAGTCCCATGATCTGGCGACGCATACTTGTCAGCAGCGACAGCACGATAGAAGACTTGCATTACACGCTCCAGCTGGCAATGGGCTGGTCAGACATCCACCTGCACCATTTCATCATTCATGGTAAGCAGTATGGAATTACCCAACCAGGGGGAACGGTATTTAGTGACTGCGCCAGCGAAGTGGAGTTAGGTCCGTTTGGGTTAAGACTAAAAGAAAAATTTTTCTACGAATATGACTTCAGTATATGTCCATCAATGGGTACATGGCGTTACTGGTGGCGACATCAAATTAGAGTAGAAGCAATACTCACTCCAGATGAAAACCAAATTTACCCAATCTGCACTGGTGGTAAAGGTGTTTGTCCCCCAGAGAACTGTGGTGGTCCTTGGGGTTTTATGAAAGCGAGGGAAGAATTTTTGATTTGGGACGTGTTAGAGCGGTTTGCTTCAATGTTGAGGGACGGGAATTTTGACATGGATAAAGAAGAAGCCAGTGAGCTACTAACTTGGCTATTAGTTTATCAAAACCGCTTCGACCATCCTCAAGTCAACAAGCATTTACGACAATACGCCACGGGAGATAGAAAGTTGTTGTTATTTGAGCAGAGGATAGTGTGAAATTTAAAGTTCAACTAGTTATTGAATCAGAGTCGGGCGATACCCAGTCAATTCAAGAAGTTGTCCAAATCGAAAAAGGCAATTTACAACCCGAAAATTTGGGATTAACTCTAGCCCAAGCCAAAGAATTATTGCTTCAGACCCAACGCAGCATAGCTTCTCAACAAATAGCCGAATACCAAAGACAGCAAGCTGCTTGTTCCCATTGCAATAAAAAGCTGTGCCACAAAGATCAACGTACCATTGTATATAGGACACCATTTGGCAAGTTACAACTACAAAGCCAACGATTGTTTCACGCTCGCTTGTACCGAGCAACCAACCCGCACCTTCAACCCAGTAGCAAATCTAT
>NZ_JACJQX010000099.1:0-7603 GCF_014696895.1 Chroococcidiopsis sp. [FACHB-1243]
TAATTGCTCTGGACACTGTAACTCCATTAGCCGTACCGCTGTTGCTGCTTGATGCGGAAGCAGTCGCGAACTAGAGCGCGGACCCCGCTTTTTTGCTTTTACTACTGAGAGCGGGGTATGGTTAACACTTAATTCTTCCCTCAAAATCTCTCTGGAAGCCGACTCTCTAGAAATTATACTTGGCAAAAATTGTTCACCATAAGGCGCTCTCATTAGCAGTAGGGGCGACCATAGCGCCATGACCGAAAAGATTGGGATCGATAGGGCAAGCAGATATCTAGGCGGCATAATACATACTCCATGACTCAAACATCTTTAAGCTAAGGTCTTGCATTTGAGATGAAAACCTATTAGTTGATAGATTACAGTGGGTAAGTAGTTAAGCAAAATTAATGGTAACTTAGCGAAAGCTAAGTAATAGAAAATATCTGTCCTCCAAAATTTTTTGCAACACAACCCTCCTGTCATCTCTCTGCTTGATTTGAGAATATCTATCAAAGATTACGCTCAATCGGCTCTCGCTGAGTCGTGGTTTCTACTACAGATCTGCGAGACTTGTGATTGGATTGAAAGCGATCGCGAATGTTACCAATAACGATGTACAGCACTGGTACTACAAACAAAGTTAAAAAAGTAGCGATTAGCATGCCGCCAAATACAGCTGTACCTAAAGATTGTCGGCTAGCTGCTCCTGCTCCTGTGGCAACTGCCAGCGGCCAAATCCCTAACAAAGTAGAAATTGCCGTCATTAGAATCGGTCGTAAGCGTTGTTGTGACGCTTCCACTGCCGCTTTAGTCAGGGACAAACCCTGCTCCCGCAGTTGATTAGCAAATTCCACAATGAGAATTGCATTTTTGCTAGCTAAACCAATTAACATCACCAAACCAACTTGGCAGAACACATCATTATTTAAACCCCGTAATGACTGCGATAACAGTGCCCCAAAGATTGCCAGAGGAACTGCCAGCATAATAATCAAGGGGTCAACATAGTTCTCGTACTGAGCTGCAAGCACGAGAAAGACGAAGACTAGACCTAAAGCAAAAATAATTGGGGCCTGACTGCCAGATTCTTGCTCTTCCAAGGCTACTCCCGACCACTCGTAGCCCATACTTTGTGGCAAAACTTCTGCAGCTAGTTGCTCCATTGCTTCAATTGCTTGTCCAGAACTATAACCTTCAGCTGCTGAACCATTAATTTCAATCGCGCGGAATAAATTGTGGTGATTAATCACTTGTGCTCCTGTAGTCGGAGTCATACGCACTAAATTACTTAAAGGAATCATTTGATTGGTTGCCGAACGGACGTACAGTTTACCAATATCTTCCGGATTAGAGCGAAACTGCGCGTCTGCCTGCACGTACACTCGATAAGTCCGCCCCTGCAAGTTAAAGTCGTTGACGTAGCGCGAACCTATGTAAGATTGCAGTGTATTGAAGACATCATCTACGTCAACTTGCAACGCCTCAGCTTTATCGCGGTCGACTTCAATCTGCATCTTGGGCGCATTCGCGGCAAAAGTGCTAAATACAGATTCTAACTGCGGTGTTTGATTGCCGCGTTCCATCAGTTCGCGCATGACTTGCACCAAATTGTCCAAGCCACTATTACCTGCTCGATCTTCCAAATAAAACTGGAAGCCACTAAAACTACCTAGACCTTGAATTGCTGGCGGGTTTCTTGGTACTATTCTGGCTTTTGGGATTGCTGATAGTGTAGAGCGCAACTTACCGATCAGTTCTGCTGCTGACTGACCCAGACCCGTGCGTTCGTCCCAAGGCTTAAGATTGGTAAAAATTACACCACTGTTGGCAGTGGTGCCATTACCAAAACTAAAGCCACCATTTACGAAAGTGCTTTCAACTTCTGGGAGTTTAAGCAGCTCTTGTTCTACCTGGTTCATCACTTCGCTAGTGTAGTTGAACGATACTCCCTGCGGTGCTTGAACAATTGTAAAAATTCGTCCTTGGTCTTCTTCAGGGAGAAATGCTGCGGGTACGGTTTGGTAAAGCCAAGCTGTGAGTCCTAAAGAGGCAATGAATAACAACACCACGATCGCTTTAACGCGGGTCAGGTGCCAAAGCGATCGCTCATACCCTCGCTGTACGCCATTAAGAAACCAATTAATTGCACCAAAAACCCAGCCCTGTATACCACGCGGCTGGGATCTCTGACGCAGCAGTAACGCCGAGAGAGCTGGTGTGAGGGTAAGGGCTAAAAAGGTAGAGATAGCAATTGAGAAGGCAATTGTCAGCGCGAATTGGCGATAAATTTGTCCTGTAGAGCCAGGGAAAAAAGCAACTGGCACAAACACTGCCATCAAGACCAGCGAGGTAGCAATCACAGCCCCAGTCAGTTCGCGCATTGACTCAGTAGCAGCCTCACGCGGTGGCATTCCCTCATCCTGAATTAAGCGAGCAATATTTTCAACTACGACGATCGCGTCATCTACCACCATCCCTGTTGCCAATGTCAGACCAAACAAAGTTAGGGTGTTGATCGAAAACCCAAAAGCCTTGACAAAGGCAAAGGTGCCAATCAAGGATAAGGGAATAGTAAGTACGGGAATTAGGGTCGTGCGCCAGTCCTGTAAGAAGAGAAAAATTATCAAGATCACTAGCGCAACTGCTTCCACCAGTGTCTTGAGTACTTCACTCAAAGACTCTTCCACAAACAGTGTGGTGTCAAATGCTACCTGATACTGTAGTCCTGGAGGAAAATTTATAGCTAGCCTTTCCATTGCGGCTCGGACACCCCTAGCTACCTCTAAGGCATTGCTACCTGGAATCGGGTAGATGCCGATGCCAACGCCATCTTGACCCCGAAAGCGAAAGAACGAACTGTAAGTTTCTGCTCCTAGTTCCGCCCTGCCTATATCTTTAACTTTGACTAGCGTGCCGTCTGCACCTCTTTGGACGATAATATTATCAAATTCAGCCGGATCTACAAGCCGGCTGACAGCCTCCAGGTCAATTTGATACATCTGCCCATCAGCAGTAGGTGGTTGACCGATTTGCCCTGCGCCTACCTGTAAGTTCTGTCTACCGACCGCATCTACTACATCTTGAGCGGTTAGGTTACGACTGGCAAGCTTATTCGGATCTAGCCACAAGCGCATAGCGTATCGGCGTTCGCCAAAAATTCGCGCCTCGCTCACGCCAGGTACTCTCTGCAGAGCATCTACTAGGTTGAGGTCTGCGTAGTTACTGATGAAGATGTTATTATATTGATTGTTTTCTGTGTATAGCCCAAAAGCCAAGACAATGTCATTCGACTGCCGAGTGACAGAAACACCAGTTCGCTGCACTTCTTCTGGCAATATTGGTTCGGCAAGTGCCACGCGATTTTGGACATCGACTGCCGCGATGTCTCGGCTGCGCGAGGAGTCAAATACAACTCTAATTGTACTATTGCCAGTGTTAGTGCTGCTTGAGTCAATGTAGCGCATGCCCTCGACACCATTAATCTCCCTTTCCAAGACAGTCGTGACAGTATTTTCCACAACTTCCGCACTAGCACCGACGAAGGTGGCAGTCACGTTGATTTGGGTTGGGGCGATCTCTGGGAATCGGGCAGCGGGTAGAGTCGGAATGCTAATTGCCCCCAGCAGCAGAAAAATGATAGCGCAGACGCTAGTAAAAACTGGTCGCTTAATGAAGAAATCTACAAACATAGGCTGATTTACACTTGGTTTGGGGAGGTGTACCTATTGCTGAGAAACTCTACAGCTTAGGGATAACAGCAGTGGCATTAGACAAACTTGACTAGCCCCGATCGACAATGCTTCCTCTCAATCCTCTGCATCTTATATTTGCTCACTAGTCGCCTCTCCACTGAAAGATGTCTTGCGTAGGTTTTTAAAGCATCTGTTAAAAATTTTCTAATTCCAAAAGGCTCTAACAACTTCTTTAATTCCAGAAACACTTCATCTTATCGCCAGCCAAATACACAAGCTAATATTTCTCCTATGCAACGATCTATTGCATGCCATAACCAACGCGCTCTTTTTCTTTTTCCCGACAAAACTTTGCATCTCATCGACATGACGCATCTACAACACTGTCTTCGAGGCATTTCGCAAACGCTATTGCAGCATCTTACAAAGCACCACGCGGTCAGCGCAGCCATTTAGCTGCTGCTTGCTGACGCTTGTCTGACAAGCTTATACAGGCAGTTTCCTCTAAGGACGGAAACGAAAACCCATCCCTTTAACCGTTTCAATCCGATCGCTGCCTAACTTCTTGCGTAAATGTCCGACGTACACATTGACAATGTTGGAGTCTGGATCGTAGTCATATCCCCAGACACGGTTTAGTAATTGCTCTTTGCTCAATACATGCATCGGGTGACGCAGAAATACCTCGGTTAAAAAGCACTCGCGAGCTGACAGATCGACCAAGCGATCGCCTACCGAAACCTGTCGAGTTTTGAGATCGAGAGCAACATTCCCGACTCGTAGTACTGTTTCTTCCTGTCCTTTAGAGAATTGATGAGTGCGTAACCGGACTCGAATCCGCGCCAGCAATTCCTCAAAGCGAAAGGGCTTGGTGACATAATCATCTGCACCGCCTTCCAGTCCAGCCACCGTATCCTCGATGCCATCCCGCGCTGTTAGCACAATAACGGGCAACGATTCGCCTTGACCGCGCAACTCCTTAAGCACCACCAAGCCATCTTTGCCAGGCAGCCCCAAATCGAGAATTATCAAATCAAAATCTTCACTGCACGCCAGTCTAGCCGCTTCACGACCGTCTTTAGCCACCAAGGTTGTGAACCCGTGCGCTCGCAGTCCGGTTTCCAGAAAGTCGGTGATGTGAGGATTGTCCTCGGCGATGAGAATCCGATTCATCGGTAGCAGTCTCCTTGGCGTTTAAGGGCAAGACCAGGGTAAAGGTAGAGCCGTGACCGAGCTGGCTGGATAGCTCAATCCAGCCTCCGTGGGCGTTGACAATGGCTTCTACGATCGCCAGTCCTAGTCCCGCTCCCTCAAAGAGATCGTCTCGATCGAGCTTGGTAGCGCGGGCAAAGCGCTGGAAGATTCTCTCCTGGTCTGCAGGGGCAATGCCTTCTCCCGTGTCTTTCACCCAGAAATGCAGATGCCTGTCCTTACTGGTCGAACCCATAGCGATCGTATCCCCTGGCTGGGTATGACGCACCGCATTTTGCACCAGATTCATCACGGCCTGAGTAAATCTCTGACGGTCTAGCGTCACGGGGCTGAGTCCCTTGGATTCTAACTGCCAGGATCGATCCGCCAGCTGTTTGGCTTTGAGGTAAAGCTCTTCGGTCAGCCAGTCCAGTTCCTCTGGCTTGGGCTTGAGAAAATCAGGACGTTCTGCTTTCGCTAGAAGCAGTAGATCGTTCACGAGTCGCCCCATGCGATTGAGTTCGTCCATGACCAGCTTGAGGGTCTGCGGTTGCTGCTCCGGTCGGTAGCTCAGCATCTCTAGCTGCCCCTGGATTACCGTGATCGGCGTTCGCAGTTCGTGACCGGCATCTCTAATAAACTCTTGCTGGCTGTTGAAGGCAAGCTGAAGCCGATCGAGCATTTCGTTGAATGTGATAGTCATTTCGGCAATTTCATCTGACCCTTTGACGGAAATGCGTTGAGTCATATCTGATTCGGTGATGGAACGAGCCGTTTGAGTGAGCATCCGCAGCGGAGCCAGCACTTGTCCAGCCGTTCTCCAGGCGATCGCGGTTGCAACAATGAAAACGATCGCGCCGACCTGAATGACAATTAATAATAAATTATTGACTTGCCTGGTGGTTGTTGCTGTATCATATAGAATCACTAGTACACCTTGAACTTTATCTCCCACTTGAATGGGTTCTACTCCGTAAAGCCACGATCCATCAGCGCTCGTGACCTCACCGTAACGCGGTTGGGTCAGTTGTGACCAATCTCCAATCAGATCGGGGCGTTGGGTCAGTGAGTCTAGAGGCGCGTGAGGCGTCTGATAGGCAATCTTACCATCGATCAAGGCAACCGCTGAGTCACTGATCCCGATACTTCTAGGAATATAGCGATAACGCTGAAAGTATGTATCCAGAACAACAGCAAGATTGTCTTCAGAGGGTGCTTGAGTCATTACATTTTGAGTGATGCCGCGAAACACTTCTACTTTTCGCAGAACATGCTGCTCTGCCTGCTGTTCCATGTGGTGATAAAGAAGCTGACGAGTCATCAAAATTGCCACGACTCCAGAGCAGGCTGTTAACATAAAATACCAAGCGAGAACGCGGGTCGTTGCTCTACTAAAAAATCGCTGCCAGCGCCCTAACTGGGAATGCTTCACTGGATTGTGAGTGTGACGCTCGACTGAAAAATGATGGCGTTTCATTCTGTTGCTCCCACTAACGTCAAAACTTTGTTAGCTGTGCGACTCTACACAACGCGTTCTAGACATTCGATCGGAGGCACCTGTCTAGCCCAGCTTGAGCAGCAGAGAAAAGCGAAATCCGACTCATGAGTAAAGTCAAAAGTCAATTGACGAAGCTTAAATAATTTTAGCTGCAATGTCATCCATCCCTAGATATAAGTACTCCTATTTAAGCATTGCTTGATGAAGTAAGCCGATGCCAGATGGTGCGGAGAGACTTGTGCTGCGCAAAAACGTGTAAAGCAATCAACGCTAAAAAGGTGTACTGATGATGGCTATACTCGCGCCGAAATACTCGAAGGAGCAGGAAAATTCTGAGCATTAATAATCCGATAACGAGTGTTCCAACTGATTGTGAAAGTCAAAGAGATTACCTCTGATGGATATGTTATCTGGTCAATGGGACATGAAAACGTCAGATGCATAGAGAAGCAAGAAGCAAATCGCCATTATCCAATGCAATGACTATAGCTATTTGAAGGCTGACGTTAATCTAGTTTTTGTTGTAACAGGTACGCTCACTAGAATTTTTTCTGCTGTTAAAGCATAACTGCTAGAGCCGAGACTTGAGCATAAAAATCTGTCTATTAAAGTTCTGCCAGTTTTGACCGAAGCTCGTTGCTGCTCAAGACTGATGAATTGAGTGCGGGAGTTTTCAGGGTTTTCATCCTTTCGAGCCGATCGACCATAAAACAGTCTTAATAGTGAATACATGATTGATTCTCCAAAATTTTTGTCTGTGGTCTCAGAGCCTTGAGTCAACCTTCTCTCACTGTTCGCTTACCTCAGTGAGAGAAGGATTCCATTTCTAGGGCATTGCTGATTCATCGAGTGCGATGCGTGCTGGTCTATTTCAGCGAGAATCCGTTGCTCAACACAGAACATACTCTGTTACTCATCCAATGTTTGCTGCCGTTCAGAATCAAAGCGATCGTTCAATGCCAGAGCAAGCAAGCCGACCACAGTAGCCAGAGTCGTCATAGAGAAAGTTGCAATAGATATGCGCTCCATCATCTATCCTCCGATATGGTTTAATGTCAATAGGGTTTGTCTGGCTTACACTATCCAGTCTCGGAGGCTGAGATAAATTGCGCATAAATCTTATATGAAAAAGTTTTTACTAACCAGAGCATAGAATGGTGAACAGTTTTAGGCAGCGGAGTAAGCAACATGTTTCTCACGAAAAAAGTTTTGTACAACGTGTGGTTGACGTTGTGTA